>CANTYJ010000019.1 GCA_947854175.1 uncultured Turicimonas sp.
TTCCCGCGAAATTTAAAAGACTAAATTGTCAATAGCGTTCTATTTCACGGGAGTTTGGGGTATACATTTGAGCTCTTTTTCTAACAACTTCCAGCAGTCCGTCACAGGCGTCCTCACAATAATCCAAAACTGTGTTGAACCCTTCATTACCGCCATAATAAGGGTCTGGGACAACCGCTGTATCGTACTCGCTTGCGTATCTCATGAGCAACGCAAGTTTATGCTTGTACATCGGCGGACAGATCTGCTGCATTGCCGTTAAGTTTTCCCAGTCCATTGCCAAAATGAAATCACATTCTCTGAAATCATCTGCAGTAATTTGTCTGGCTTTTAAATTGGACAAATCATAGCCTCTTTTTCTGCCTGCTATTTGTGCACGAACGTCGGGAGCTTCTCCAACGTGATAGCCATGGGTACCGGCGGAATCGACTTTTACTTTGTCACTCAACCCAGCTTCTCTCACCATTTTCTCAAAAACAGCTTCCGCTGTTGGGGAACGACAAATGTTACCCATACACACAAAAAGAACTTTCACCATAATAATTTTCGCCAATCAATATATTTTTATTAGTTATTAGAAACGCTCACTGTAGATTAGTACTTTAATGAACAAAACTCCAGTCCACAATAACGGATTCTAGATATATAGTAAGCAAAATTTCTAAAAAATAAAAGTATGAATTATCCTATCTTGCGCATCATTCTGTTGACAAATGCTTAATTTGCAACATCATTATCATGAACCTCGGCACCGAAAACCTGCTGTTTTATGATGCTGAGCTTATCTCTGACGGCTGCGGCCTTTTCAAATTCAAGATTTTTAGCGTGTTCGAACATCTCTTTTTCTAATCTCTTTATTTCTTTTGCAAGCTCTTTAGGATCCATCCGTTCGTAGTCTTGTCCGTCAATCGGGAAATCAGCCCGATTTTCATCGATGTCTTTATAAACACCGTCAATAATGTCTTTAATTTCCTTTTTGACACTTCTTGGAGTGATGCCATGTTCTTTATTAAAGTCACTTTGTTTTTTACGGCGTCTTTCCGTTTCATCCATGGCCCTTCTCATAGAATCAGTAATATGGTCCGCATACAAAATAGCTTTACCTTCAACGTTTCTCGCTGCTCGGCCGATTGTCTGAATCAAAGATCTTTCGCTTCTTAAAAATCCTTCCTTATCCGCATCAAGAATAGCTACCAGCGCGACCTCTGGAATGTCCAATCCTTCTCTTAATAAGTTAATACCCACTAAAACATCAAACACACCGGCTCTAAGGTCCCGAATAATTTCTACACGCTCAACCGTGTCAATATCCGAGTGAAGATAGCGGACTTTAATTCCGTTATCTTCTAAAAATTCAGTCAAATCCTCGGCCATCTTTTTGGTCAGTGTTGTAATGAGAATACGCTGTCCCTTTGGCACTCTTTCATTGATTTCAGAAAGTACATCATCAACCTGAGTACCGGCTGGTCTGACTTCTACCTCGGGATCAATGAGGCCGGTTGGTCGTACAACCTGTTCTACCACCTGCGAGGAATGTTGTTCTTCATAAGTCGAAGGCGTAGCAGACACAAAAATAGCCCTTCTCATTTTTCTCTCAAATTCCTCAAACTTAAGAGGCCGGTTATCTTTTGCACTCGGGAGCCTGAAACCATACTGAACTAAAGTATCTTTTCTTGAGGCATCTCCTCTATACATACCGCCGATTTGTCCTAAAAGAACATGAGACTCGTCAAAGAACATCAGAGCATCTTTAGGTAAGTAATCAATTAGTGTCGGAGGAGGCTCACCGGGGAGTGCTCCGGAAAGATGACGGCTGTAGTTCTCAATTCCTTTACAGAAGCCGAGTTCATTTAACATTTCGAGATCAAACAAGGTTCTTTCTTTGATGCGTTGTGCTTCGAGTAGCTTTCCTTCAGATAAAAACAGAGCTTCTCTTTCCTGCAACTCTGCTTTTATTGTTTCAATCGCCCGTAAGATATCTCCACGAGGAGTAACGTAGTTTGAAGTTGGGTAGATGGCAAAACGGTCTACCTTATGTTTAGTCTTGCCGGTCAAAGGATCAAAGAAATACATCTCCTCAATTTCATCATCAAAGAGCTGAATTCTCAGGGCCATTTCGGAGTGTTCTGCCGGAAACACATCAATGGTGTCTCCACGTACCCTGAAAGTGCCACGGATAAAGTCCATGTCATTACGTTGGTACTGGATTCTTACCAGATGTGCGATTAAGTCTCTTTGATCGATCTTTTGACCTACTTTAAGAATCAGCCTCATTTCTGTATAAGACTCTGGCTTGCCAATACCATAAATGGCACTGACCGTTGCAACTATGATGACATCCCTTCTTTCGAGAACACTTTTTGAAGCAGACAATCTCATCTGCTCAATATGATCATTAATGGAAGAGTCCTTTTCTATAAACAGATCTCTTTGAGGAACGTAGGCTTCCGGTTGGTAATAATCGTAGTAGCTGACGAAATACTCAACCGCATTGTTCGGGAAAAAGTCCCTCATTTCGGAATAAAGTTGAGCAGCTAAAGTTTTGTTCGGTGCCATTATCAATGTCGGCAAACCTGTTTTGGCAATCACATTGGCCATGGTAAAAGTCTTCCCGCTCCCTGTGACTCCGAGAAGAGTTTGTGCTGTCAATCCGTCCTCAACACCCTCAACCAGTTCTTTAATGGCCTGTGGCTGATCTCCGGCAGGATCAAACGGCTGATGCAATTCAAAAGGAGAGTTTGGATAACGAATAATTTTTGACATGATTTTCTCCGACAAGGCTTCAATCCTATCACTACTGTTTCAGTTCTTACCAACAGTGCCTTGCTTAATCTAACTTCGTAATTTATATGACCTTTGAATGATGATGACAAACAATAAGTTAAGGAAACTGCCTGTGTTAAAATGGGTCATCTACAGGGAGAAATATAAAATGAAAAAAGCACTGGTAGTATTGGCATTAGGAACATTAACGTTTGCCGGAGCCGTTAACGCAAAAATTATCCATCGTTGGGATCCCGTACAGTTGGCTCAAGGTAAATTCGTTCCTGTAAAAAGTGCATTCGTTAAAAAGAAAGAAATTCAATTAACCAACATCAATGTCGAAAACAAGCACATTTTAGTTAAGATCGACTACACAGGTAAACTTTTTACTGAACCGAGAATGCTTGCAAGAAAATAGAGTCTTGTCAGTTTTTTTAAGTAACCAAAATTTTTAAAGGCGATAGCAAAACTGCCATCGCCTTTTCATTTGAGTCCTAGGCCTTTTCTAGATACTAAGCCTCGTTAGTAGAGAACTTCGGAGCAATGAAGCCCCACAAGGTCCATCCTAAAAAGGTTACGATAGAACCGTAGAAAACTTCGGTGATACCGGTGGAGAAAAGAGCATAGAAACTGTAGATTGCTCCAATCAAAGCCATGAATGTATAAAACTTGGCCTTAGAAATTTCCACCTTAGCAACCTTCATAATTACCGGGACGGCGGCCATCGATAAAATGTATGGCATGATGTTCGTTACAACAGCCAAGTCCACAAGTCGGTTAAATTGTTTGAAAAGTTCCGGGCTAATAGTCATAAAACAGAAACCCGTCTGGATAATTACAATAATCAACATACCAAGAACAGGAGCTTCCCATTTATTAACTTTAGCGAAAACCTTGGGGAAGAAACCGTCAACAGCTGATTGCTGGAAAACTTTTGCAATTGTGAACTGCCAACCTAGGGTAGAGCCGGCACAGGAAAGAACCAGCAAGAACATTACAATCTTACCAATTGTTGAATTGAACATCATCGTAAATGTTAAGCCGAAAGGAGCATTTGATTTGACTAACTCCGCATTAGGTACGATGCCGGCGATGATGTTTGTAGAAACAATATAGATGATTGCAACACCGATTGTTGCAGCCATGACTGCAATAGGAACGTTTTTTTCAGGATTGTCAACAGCATCAGAGTTGGCACAAGCACTTTCAAGACCAAGGAAGGCCCATAGTGTCATAGAGATTGATGCTCCAACAGCACTAAAGAAAGGTTCGTTATGAGGATTCCATGCTTCAACAAACATTGTCGGGCTAAACCAGAACCAACCGATAACAGAAAGCACCAACACCGGAAGAATGGCGCACCAGACGGCAACAGAGCTGAACTTACCCGTTATGGAAGCTCCCATGAAGTTAGCTGCAGTGCAAACCCACAAAACAATAATAGTCGAAATACAGACTCCTAACGGAGAAAGTTCCATTTCCAAAAATTCAGAACCATAGCCAACACAAGTAATAGCAATGGCAATATTGGCAAATAAGAGAGAGACTCCATAAGTGTAATTCGCCATAAAATTGCCTGACTTACCAAATGCGTACTCTGTGTACCCACCCATACCCGGTCTCTTACTGAACATACCGCATTTTGCAAAGGCATAAGCCAAACAAAGAGAACCGACTGCAGTGATTAACCAGGAAAGAATAGAAATAGTGCCGACTTCAGCTAGTTTAGTCGGAAGCATGACAATACCGGACCCCATCATATTGATAGCAGTTAACAGCGTTAACTGGAATACTGACATTTTTGCACGATTGTTATTTCCAGACATGATTATTCCACACTTCAAAAAATGTATTTGAGATTTCCTCAAGGAGGTTTTGATGGCACCCCCTTGACTATTTATTGATTAAGGATTTGTTTGCGCAAGTTTTTGTGCGACGTCTTCTTTTAACACGTAGCAGTAAACTCGTTTCCGGCCGTTTTCATTAACAATGTAAACACCTTGTAGTTCCGGTGCGAAGCCGGGCATCCTGTTAATTGCCTCTTCCCATGCCAGGAAATACTCGAGAACCGGACCACCCCATACTTCACCCGGAACACAACAAAGTACACCCGGAGGATAAGGCAATGCTCCTTCAGCTGCTACTCGGCCGGCAGCTTCAGAAATTGGAATCAAATCCGTCTGACCTCTAATAAAGGCGAAGTGTGCCGCCTGAGGATTAATTACAGATTTGGGGAGATAGTCATGACGGAACATTTTTTTCTGCAATTCTTTAATGTTCCTTTCTTTGTAGAAATCGTGCATTTCTTGACAAAGCTGACGAATTGTATAGTTCTTATAGCGTTCTTCGTTCGCTTTGTAAAGTGAAGGAAGTACATCTTCCAAGGGAGCATCCTCATCGAGCAGTCTTTCAAATCTGGCGATTTGAGTCACAAGGTGGTCCATTTTTTCTTTATCTTCTGCCGGAGTCATCAAGAAAAGAATAGAGTTCAAATCGTTCTTTTCAGGAATAATCCCCGATTCACGAAGATAATTAGCAAGAATGGTAGCCGGTACACCGAACTCTTCATACTCTCCGGTCTCTGTATTAATACCCGGTGTAGTTAACATGAACTTGCAGGGGTCAACCATGTACTGATCTTGTCCATAGCCTTCGAAGGCATGCCATCTTTCACCCGGAACAAACTTGAAGAAGTTTAGATCGGTAGCAATCTGGTCTGTCGGATAGTCTTGCCAAGCGCTTCCGTTGACTCTTGTCGGAACAAATGGCTTAATGTAATGGCAGGTTGCAAGCAAAAGTTTTCTTGCTTCAATTGTTGTCCGGACACAATCTGCCCACAAGCGTCTACCGGCTTCTCCTTCCTGCATCTTTGCATTAACGTCTAAAGCTGCAAATAAGGGATAGAAGGGACTTGTCGATGCGTGCATCATAAATGCATTGTTAACGACCTTATGAGGAATGTATCGATCTTGGCCTTTGATATGAGAATCTTTTTTGTGAATTTGAGATGTCTGCGAAAAACCGGCTTGTTGTTTATGAACAGACTGTGTTACGAAGATACCTGGATCTTCCGGTCCCAGTTCCAGAAGTAATGGAGAACAGTCTCTCATCATCGGGATAAATTGTTCATACCCTACCCAAGCAGAGTCAAAAAGAATGTAATCACACAGATGTCCGATTTTATCTACAACCTGTCTTGCATTGTAGATAGTTCCGTCATAAGTTCCTAACTGAATAACTGCCAATCTGAACGGACGTTTTGCATCTGCTTTTTCAGGCGCTTTTTCTCTGATTAAGTTTCTCAAATACTCTTCATCGAAGCATTTTTCATCAATACCTCCGATGAACCCATAAGGATTTCTGGAGGTTTCAAGATAAATAGGAGTTGCGCCGGCTTGAATCAAAGCACCGTGGTTGACTGACTTGTGATTATTTCTATCATAGAGAACCAAGTCTCCCGGCGTTAATGCAGCATTCAAAACAACTTTGTTCGAGGCAGATGTGCCGTTGAGAACGAAGTAGGTTTTATCGGCGTTGTAAATTTTTGCGGCAGCCTGCTGAGCAGCTAATGGAGCACCTTCATGGATCAACAAATCGCCCATTGATACGTCAGCATTACAAAGATCGGAACGGAAAAGTTCTTCTCCGAAGAAATTGTAAAAAGCGCGACCGGCAGGATGTCTTCTGAAATAAGCTCCACCTTGGTGTCCCGGGCAGTCAAACTGTGCTTTTCCCTGACGGACATACTTATTTAACGAGTCAAAAAAAGGAGGAAGAACTTTTCTTTCGTAACGAAGAGCGGCTTCATCAATCTGACGGCCATATAACCGTCTGTTAGTTGGTTCACGGTTGATAACACCAACGATTTTACCAATGAGCTCCTTGGGAGTATCCTCACTCTGATCGTCCATCATTAAAAAAACCGGAAGTCCCAACGCTGTTGCATCAACTCTTTTTAACCGTCCATTACGGTAATCATCCAGATCAATTACAACAGCCGAAACTTCAGTCAAATCAGCGGTAGATAAATCGACTATTTCACGTTCAATTTGTAATTCATCTTTGATTTTTTGAGAAGCGGCAACTTTTAATTTTTGCATAATAATTCCCCATAGGCTTATAACTTACAGCTATAAGTCCAACAGATCTAAAAACAGATTTTTTCTCGCCCTTATCACTCAAGACAAAACAGCAGCCCACTATGCAATCTAAGTGATATGCATGTGACTTTAAAAGTAATAAGGAGATGCTTAGGTCGTTAAAGACCTGAAGTTTGCTCGACAGATAACGTCGATGCAAAGGGGACTAGCAGCCGGTTGCGCTGAAAATATTAAATGAAAAACATTCGCGTTTTGCGAACTGTGTTAGATGACGAGTTCGGCGCATGCCTACATTGAAAAGGCACTTACCAATGTTATATATACACATAAGCAGTATTCCTATTATTGAAAAAAAAAGAATGTGTTTAGACACACTTAAATCTTATTTCTATTTATAACTTTTTGCAATGATTTTTTTCTGGCCAACTCAGTATTTAGCCTATAAAAATTTCAAATCAAAATTGAATCCTCCGTTTGTCCTTTAACCCGTTACCTGATCACGATATAGCTCCTTAAGCTTCATTTATTTGTTTAGAAAGAAATTAATCCCGAAAGAAAGGCACTTCCTATGGTTTTTGGATTACTCTAGTAAAGTTAATGATTTATATTTTTTATGGTCAATCACAAGGAAATACCTCAATGAACTCCTCAATTTTCGATGTTGTAGAAATGGCACCGGACGATCCCATTTTAGGTTTGAATGAAGCTTTCAAAACAGACCCACGTGAAAAAAAGGTCAATTTAAGTATCGGTGTTTATTGCACTGAGGAAGGAAAGGTTCCACTCCTCAATGTCGTAAAAGAAACAGAAAAAAGACTTGCAGAGTCCGGAGAACCTCATACCTATTTACCAATCTCCGGCATTCCGGCTTTCAACTCCGGCGTTCAGAAATTAATCTTTGGTGCTGGCTCTGAAGTTGTTAAAAGCAAGCGTGCCTGTACAGTGCAGTCTTTAGGTGGTACAGGAGCATTAAAAGTAGGAGCTGATTTCTTGTCCACCATTTTGAAGGATCCCGAAGCCGTTGTTAGTGCTCCTACCTGGCAAAACCATGTTGCCATTTTTGAATCTGCCGGTTTTAAAGTCGGTACTTATCCGTACTACGACAAACAGACAGGTGGCGTTGACTTCCCAGCTATGCTTACCTCGTTGCAAGGTTTGAAGAAAGACACCGTTGTAATTCTTCATGCCTGCTGCCATAACCCGACAGGTGTTGATTTAACTCAAGAACAATGGGCTCAAGTTGTAGACGTCTGCAAGGAAAAACAACTCATCCCGTTCCTTGACATTGCTTATCAAGGTTTTGGTAACGGCCTTGATGAAGATGCCGGCGCTATTCGTCAGTTTGCTGATGCAGGCATTCCTTTCTTTGTTTCCAACTCCTTCTCTAAATCTTTCTCCCTGTATGGTGAAAGAATCGGAGCCTTAACTGTCGTTTGCCACAACGAAGAGGAAGCCAAGAGAGTCGCCTCCAAACTGAAAGCTGTCATCCGTGCCAATTACTCAAATCCACCGGCTCATGGAGCCAAGATCGTCTCAACTGTACTTAACGATCCTGAACTTCTTGCACAATGGCACGCCGACTTGAAAGAAATGCGTGAAAGGATTAAGGAGATGAGACATGCTTTAGCTTCCGCTCTCAAAGAAAAAGGGGCCAAAGTTGACTTCTCATTTATTGAAGATCAAAACGGTATGTTCTCATTCTCACGGCTGACTCCAGAACAGGTTCAGAGACTAAAAGATGAGTTTGGAGTCTATGCCGTGAAGTCCGGTCGTATTTGCGTAGCCTCTTTAAATAAGGCAAATGTCGATTACACGGCAGAAGCCATTAAAGAAGTGTTGTAATTTTCCAACAACTAAAAAATTTTTTAGGAATTTAGTCAAATTATTTGCAGAGAGGCGAATTTTAGTTTATAGTTCACCTCTCATTGATTCCCCGATAGCTCAGTCGGTAGAGCGACGGACTGTTAATCCGCAGGTCGTTGG
>CANTYJ010000020.1 GCA_947854175.1 uncultured Turicimonas sp.
AGAAACGTCCAATACGTAAAAATCTGCGAATTACAAATTAATGCTTTACTGGTGGACAAGATCTAGAATGTTATCTAATTTATTGATTTTAAAGTATTCTTGGCGGAAGGGGTGGGATTCGAACCCACGGATGGGGGTTACCCATCGCTGGTTTTCAAGACCAGTGCATTCAACCGCTCTGCCACCCTTCCAAGTGAACAGAAGCGCATTATACACAGAAATTCCTTTTTGTGTAAAACGCTTCTAATTTTTTTCTGCGTAAGACAACACTGTGGGGCTTTCTACATCAACACCGTACTGTTTAGCTCTGGCTAAGATCGCCTTTGCAAGTTTCGGTTTTAATTCTTCGGGACAGTATCTGAAATAGGCTTCAGCAGCTCTGACATGAGCTGCATCAGGCATTGGGTACTCACGTCTTTCCGGTAAACCAAAGACGGAATTCGGCAATTCTTCTCTTTCTATAGTGTTTAATCTGTCATTCATGATAATTACCTCTTTTCTATGAATGTTAAAAGTCGTTGAAGCTGAGAAAGTACAAACACTCACAAAATGGGATATAAGAAGAATCTTCAAAATTGGTTCGGAAGTCTTTTGATTTCTTTCTTCAAAAATAAAAAGCCCGGCTGGACCGGGCAAAAGTAAAGTTATTTGATTTGATTAAATAAGAGATTTGTTTTCTTTTAATTTCTTCTGTACAAAATCAAACGTATCTTCGACAGAACGGCTTGGTTTATTGGGATCGAGTAAACTTACAACGATAATCGTCAAGGCTGATAATACGAATCCCGGGACAATTTCATATAAATCCCACCATCCGCCTTGGTGCCATACCAGTACTGTCATAGCGCCGACGATAATTCCGCATAGGACACCATTTTTTGTACATTTTCTCCATAACAAAGAAAGAATAATGGCCGGTCCAAAAGCTGCACCAAAGCCACCCCAGGCGTAGCTGACAAGCGACAGAACCAAATTGTTCGGATCCAAAGCAATCAAAATGGCTACTAAGCTGACCCCAATGACTGTGGCTCGTCCAATCCAGACAAGTTCTTTTTGGGAAGCATTTTTGCGTATAAAAGCACGATAAAAGTCTTCTGTAAGAACCGAAGAACAAACCAGAAGCTGACAAGAAAGTGTGCTCATAACGGCCGCCAAAATAGCGGATAAGAGAATGCCGCCAATCCAAGGGCTAAACAATGTTGTCGAAAGAACCATAAATACTCTTTCATGATTAGCTACAACCGGACCTGCAACGTCAGTATGAGCTGCAAAATAGGCCGCCCCGAAGAATCCGGCTGCTACAGCTCCTCCCAAACAGAAAATAAGCCAAATCATGCTAATGCGACAGGCTTGAGGCATAACTTTTGCGTCTTTAGCTGCCATAAAACGTACAAGTATATGAGGCTGACCGAAATAACCTAAACCCCAGGCTAATAACGAAACGACACCAATGAAAGTTTGTCCCTGAAGCATGTTCAGATGATTCGTGCTGACACTGGCAACCTGATTGATTGTTGCTGTCCAACCGCCCAAGTCCCACATCACTGCTAAAGGAGTAATGATCAGTGCAAAACACATCATCGTGGCTTGGATGGTGTCTGTCCAGCTAACGGCCAGAAAGCCCCCTAAAAATACATAGGCTAAGGTAGCTATCGTCCCTAAAATTAGTGCTTGGGTGTAAGGTAGTTCAAATACCATTTCAAACAAACGGGCGCTGGCTACCATGCCGGAGGCAGAATAGATAGCAAAGAAAAGAAGAATGACGAAGGCGGAGATAATTCTAAGAAGCTTTGTATTATCTTCGAAGCGGTGAGTGAAATAGTCCGGAAGAGTCAAAGCATTATGCGCAACTTCTGTATAGACACGAAGCGGAGCTGCAACAATTTTCCAGTTAAGAAAAGTTCCGAGGGCCAATCCGATAGCAATCCAGGATTCGCAAATACCGGAAAGGAAGACTGCACCCGGCAACCCCATCAACAGCCAGCCACTCATATCAGAAGCGCCGACCGAGAGTCCGGTAACGATACTCCCGAGACTTCTTCCGCCCAAAATATAATCATTGAAGTTTCTGGTGTAACGCCAGGCAAAAAGACCGACGGCCACCATCACAATAAGATATCCAATAAAGGTTATCGAAGTAGGATTTAACATCTTTTTTTGAATGTGGGAAAGAGAGTTATAAAAAATCCTTTTGATATTAACAATCCGAGCGGCACTAAATCGAAAACGGAACAATAAGTTTAGAATTTAGGTTAAATTTGGAACAAAACAAACCCTAAGAATGGAACGGAATCATATTTCAGACACACAAATTCCTCTCATAGTTGATGTTGAGGAGGCGGCAGCTCTCATGAAAGAATGTTTCATGAATATGAAGCATGCGTGCCTGGCTAAACCAAACCCTTCATGGAAAGAAAGATTTAACCGGTTGGATCGTCTTGAAACATTGATTCTTGAAAATAAAGAAGCAATTGAAAAAGCTATTAAATCTGATTTCGGACACCGGGATGCTTTTTTAACAGATATGGTTGATATCCTCCCAACTCTTTCTGAAATTCGTCTCCAGAAAAAAAACGGAGAAGGGTGGATGAAACCGAGGATGGTTTTACCGGATGCAATCTTTTTGCCTGCAACCGCAAAAATTGTTCCACAACCCAAAGGTGTTGTAGGAATTATCAGTCCATGGAATTACCCGTTGCTTTTGTCTGTCGGGCCCGTTGCCCAGGCATTTGCCGCCGGGAATGTCTGCATGGTTAAACTCTCTGAGAGTACACCGATGTTTTCGGCCCTCTTGGAAGATTTGGCAGCTCAATATTTCCTGCCGACTGAATTTAAAATTGTGAACGGTGATGAAGAAATCGGTTCCAGGTTTAGTGAATTACCATTTGATCACCTTCTTTTTACCGGTTCTACAAGTGTAGGACGGATTGTCGCTGAAGCGGCTGCAAAGAATTTAACTCCGGTCACGCTTGAGCTTGGAGGAAAGTCGCCGGCAGTGATTACTCCTGACTATCCTTTAGAAGATGCTGCTGAAAAAATTCTTAGAGGCAAATTACTCAACAGCGGTCAGACCTGCATTGCTCCGGATTATGTCCTGATTGAAAAAAGACGGATTAAATCGTTTGTAGATATATGCAGGAAGGAAGCCCGGAAGATGTATCCCGGCGCGTTGAAAGACAATGATTACACATCAATTGTTTCCCAAAAGAGGTTCGAAGAATTATTAAATGAACTGCAGGAAGCCTCTCAAGCAGCAAAAGTTGAATCACTGTTTCTGGGAGACCAGTTTGATTTGAAACAAAGAAAACTGGCACCTCAACTTGTCATTAATCCTCCTCCTGACATCGATATCATGACCAAAGAGATATTCGGGCCGATATTGCCTGTAATTGGTTATTCGGATGACAATATCGGGGAATCTATAGAATTCATTACGTCCAGACCGCATCCATTAGCTCTCTACTGGTTTGATAACGAAGGAAAACGCATTAAAAACGCTGTTGAAAATATCCAATGCGGAGGGATTACCGTCAATGACACTATTTGGCACGCTACTAACCACAACCTGCCATTTGGAGGAATTGGCCAATCTGGTCAAGGACGATATAACGGCAAGGCCGGATTTGAAACGTTCTCAAATTTAAAATCGGTTTTCTATCAGTCGAGATTTAGTTTCATTGATAGTTTTAGGCCGCCATACACTGCAAAAATGAAGGAAACTATTTCCTCCATGATTGAGGGTACTCCGCTGCTTAAACAAATTATTGAAAAGGTGAGAACTCAGGACAAAACTAAATAATTTAGCCGCCGATATAAGACATTTCGATTTTATTGTTGAGACGCTCTTTATGCGTCTCACTTGTTCTTATTTCTGAGTAGTGCTCGTCTCTGGCTGACCAAATTCTGCCGATAGCCTGTTCAATTTCTTCATCAGTTGCTCCGCCACGGATCATTTGTCGGATGTCAAAACCTTCAGTTGCGAAAAGACATTTATAAAGTTTGCCGTCAACGGATAAACGCATTCTTGAACATTCTTTGCAGAAAGGTTCACTGACAGAAGAAATGAATCCAATTTCTCCGCCATTGTCTTTGAATTTCCAACGGCTAGCGACCTCTCCGACGTAATTTGGATCGGCTGGTTCGATTGGGAATTCCTTATTTATTGTCTCGATAATTTGGCGCGAGGGGACAACATCATCCATTCTCCAGCCGTTCGTTACCCCAACATCCATGAACTCAATGAACCGGACGATCACGCGTGTACCCTTAAAGTGTCTGACAATATCAAGAAGGTCGTTTTCATTAACTCCTTTTTTGACGACTACATTGATTTTAATGCTGGGGATTCCGGCGTCTTCCGCAGCCTGAATCCCTTTGAGAACTTTTTCAACCGGAAAGCCTACATCGTTTAACTTCATGAAAGTTTCCGGATTCATGCTGTCTAAAGAGACGGTTATTCTTTTTAATCCGGCCTCAGCTAAAGATTTGGCTTTTTTACTCAATGCTGAACCATTGGTAGTGATAGCAACATCCAGATTTTTTCCGTTATGTGTTTTAATTGAAGACAGGCGGGTTACAAGTGATTCTATATTCTTTCTAAGAAGAGGCTCCCCGCCGGTCAAACGGATTTTCTCGACGCCGTTCTTTACAAAAATACGGGCCAGACGTTCAATTTCCTCAAACGATAACAGCTCGGTATGAGCAAGGAAAGAATGGTCTTTTTCGAATTTTTCTTTAGGCATACAGTACCGGCAGCGGAAGTTGCAACGGTCAGTGACTGAGATACGAAGATCTCTGAGCGGTCTGCCACGGGTATCGATCCAATGAGAATCCTGCTTATTTATCTTGCCTGATAAAGGAATTGTCCTTGAAAGCGGCTTGATTGGAATAATATTTTTCTCTTTTCTCATTGCTCTGCTATCGGCTTCCTAAAGTTTGTCCGTGGTATTGTCTATCAAAAGTGACGTTATTGTAAAATCTAAATATTAATTTGCCCATAAAAAATAGGCCGAACAGGTTACAAAATGGATTAAGCCTGAGACAAAAAGGATTGATTTTTCCGTCAAATTTTCAAACCTTCTTTTAGAGAAAGCCAGTAGCCTGCAAGCATCTTTGAGGTGGATTAAAAATTTTCTACACGTGTATTTACCAAAAGCTTATTATTTAAGTTCCTTAAACGGTGAATCAGCACTGAAAAGAAGGATCAAAAATCTAGTATTTTTAATGTTGCAGTCTTTTAAATGTATCAAGGCGAGCCGTTTTAACCTCAAAACAAAGGAATTTTATGAGTGCTCCTGTATATAAAGAAAAATGCTATCCGGAACTGGTTGAACTCTATGAAGAGCTCAAAGCCCACAGACAAGATATTCATGCTCATCCGGAACTGGGTTTCAATACCGAAAGAACCGTCCGAAGGCTTGTTGACTTTTTACAGCGTCATGGTATTACGAAGATTGATACTTCTACTGTGAAGGGGTGTGTTTTTGCGCTTATTGAAGGCAAAGATAAAGGAGCCACGATTGCATTGCGCGCTGATATAGATGCACTCCCAATGGATGATAAAACTGATAATGCCTGGAAGAGTACCCATCCCGGTAAAGCTCATACTTGCGGGCATGACGGACATCAAACCTGGATATTGGGTGCAGCTGCCTACCTTGCTGCCCACAATGATTTCAAAGGAAGAGTTTTGTGTATTTTTCAGGCAGCTGAAGAGTTGGGACTCGGTGCGAAAGCTGTCGTTGAAGCCGGTATCCTTAAACAATATGATGTTAAAGAAATTTACGCGGCTCATGACGAACCTTTTCTTGATAAAGGTTGCTTCGGCTTTAAAATTGGACACTTGCAGGCTGCTGCCGATATTGTTCAAGTGACTCTTAAAGGAGTTGGAACTCACGGCGGACGTCCTCACAAAGGAGTGGACCCAATTCCAGCAATTACTGAGCTTTACACTGCGTACCAGACGATAGTTTCCCGCAAAATTGATCCACTCGAGTCAGCCGTTGTTTCTATCTGTTCGATTTATGCAGGAAATCCAGCCTCTTACAATATTGTTCCGGGAGAAGCGGGTCTGTGTGGAACGATCCGAACATTTAAGCCTTCTATCCGAGACTTTATCGAAACTAATCTTCAAAGACTGGCCGAAGGGATTGCTACTGCTCACGGATTGGAGTGTCAGTTTAAATACACCCGTCAAATTTCCTCATTGAATAATGATAAAGTATGTACAGAAGCCGGTATTGAGCAGGCTATAGCATTGGTGGGTGAAGCAAATGTTGTCAAAGATATGACTCCTTTCATGAGCAGTGAAGACTTTAGTGCTTATCAGGAGCAGATTCCGGGAAGTGTTTTGCGGGTGGGTATCCGAGATAAAAATCATACAATTCCTATCCACAACCCTTATTTCGATTTTAACGATGAAGTATTACCTTTGACATCAACCCTATTTGTCAATATTGTTAAATCAAGATTAGAAGCCCTAACTAAGTAATTTATAAGATTTTAAGAGACGATGGATTTGGAATTCGTCGTCTGTTTTTAAGGAGTGGAGATGCCGTACAACCAGTATGAAGTATTTGAGGAGTATGTTTTTAAGAACGGCTCTCCCAAATCAGATAGAACCGGGACAGGAACTCGTTCCGTGTTCGGATATCAGATGAGATTTAACCTTCAGGAAGGTTTTCCTCTGGTTACAACTAAAAAATTGCATCTTCGTTCCATCATCCATGAGTTGTTATGGTTTTTAAGGGGCGATTCTAATATTGCTTACCTAAAAGAAAACAACGTTACTATCTGGGATGAGTGGGCAGATGAAAACGGGGAACTGGGGCCCGTCTACGGGGTTCAATGGAGATCCTGGCCGACTGCGGACGGTGATACCGTCGATCAGATTGCCCAGGTCATTGAACAGATTAAAACCAATCCCGATTCAAGACGGTTGGTTGTTAGTGCCTGGAATGTCGGGGAAGTTCCGAAAATGCATCTGCCGCCATGTCATATGTTTTTTCAGTTTTATGTCAATCAGGGCAAATTATCCTGTCAGTTGTACCAGAGAAGCTGTGACATATTTCTGGGTGTTCCTTTTAATATTGCCAGTTATTCGCTACTGACCCATATGGTGGCACAACAGTGTGATCTGGACGTTGGCGATTTTATTTGGACCGGTGGGGACTGTCATATTTATGACAATCATATTGAACAGGTTAAAGAGCAGTTAAGCCGTACACCAAGACCTTATCCAAAGTTGATCATTAAGAGAAAACCTGACTCGATCTTTGATTACAAATATGAGGACTTCGAAATAGTCGGATACGATCCTTATCCTGCCATCAAGGCTCCTGTCGCAGTTTAGGAGAATGTTATGAAGCCGCATATCAGTTTTATTGTAGCCAAAGGAAAAAACGGCGTTATTGGTAACGGCGGAAAGCTCCCTTGGCATTTTCCTGAAGATTTGAAATTTTTTAAGCAGACAACAATGGGTCTTCCGGTAATTATGGGAAGAAAAACCTGGGAGTCTATCGGGCGTCCTTTACCGGGAAGACGCAACATCGTTATTACCCGAAACAAAGATTATCTGGCAAAGGGAGCCGAAGTGGTGAACACTTTGGAAGAAGCCATAAAGTTATTCGGACAGAATGACACAGTCATGATCATTGGTGGAGCTTCTGTTTACAGGGAAGCATTACCATTGGCCGATACTGCTTGGATTACAGAAATCGACGGAGAATTTGAGGGGGATACCTTTTTTGATGATTTAAATCCTGAAGAGTGGCATATTGTCTGGAAGGAAGAGCACGAACAGGGAACGGATCGTCCCTGGAACTTCCGGTTCGTCCGGTATGACCGTGTTAGAAACACTTCGTATTGAAATCCTGTCGATAATACGGGTTATCGGGTAGCGACTTATAGAAATTTGACGCCTACAATCAAGTACGTTGCATAAATCACCACCGGTTTAATGACCGGTATGGACTACAAGGAAAAAAGATGGCTTTAGAAAAAATGTCAATTTTGATCGATAGTGAACTCAAAAAGGAGTTTATTGACTGTGTACTTCGCCAGTACCACAACGCCGACGAAGGCATTATTGATTTAATAAAAATTTATATTGAGAGAGCTAAAGGGACACCGGCTCAATCTGATATTAAAGCCAAAGTTCGAGAAGTGGTCTATGAAGGAGACAAAGGAAGCGGTCTTAAGAGCCGTGATATCGAAAAGATTATGCTCAATAAAACGGACGAGGAAATTGAAGCCAATCGTCTGGCTTAATTAATCCATCAGTGTGGCAGCCTTTCTTATCATATCGAGATCAGCGCCATGACGGCTTAAATCTCTTTCAACCGAATCCATCGCCTCATCAAATCCTTTGATTTGTGAGGCGTTTTCCCATAACTGAGCAACTTCCCGATTACAGCTTCTAACATCGGCGTCCGTCCGGTTGTTTTCACCCTCTAATGTTTCTCTACAAACAGAGTTCTCCGGGAGAATTCTTGCTGAGACAAGGGCCATATATGCCAACATGGCGTAAGTCGGCATGTTCGGGTTGCTCTGATCTTTGGAGGCTAAGAAATTTTTAATACCGGTTTCAATTTCGGCGGTTTTAATCTTTTCGTAACGTTGCCCTGACATACAACTGTCAAGCGTTATTGAATTTTTAGAGGCATTCGCGACACGACAGTAAAACGTGTATTTTTTACCGGGGTGAATTTCAATCTCTGACGGGGTTGATAAATGAATATCTACCGTAAACCCTGAAGTTGTTTTTTTGATCTGCAGAAGTTCGCCTGAATTCAGAACATTTGAGACCAAACCGTTTAAAAGAATATGTTGTCCTTTGAAGTTCTTAATAAATTTTTTAGGGTCAGTAGAGCAGGCTTTAAGCAGACCGCCAACCGTCAGGTAAGAGACTTTGGGATTTTCGAAAAGGGTAGAGGAGCCTGTATTCAAAAATCCCTCATACTGTTCCCAGGCAAACGATTCTATTAAATAATTTTCCAGCGGGCTCAGTGCATAAGGAGCCGACGCTGAGAGAGCGGATGAGACAAGCGCTCCTGTTAACGCAATAGAAGCTAAGAGTTTTTTCAATTTCAACCTCGCTCCGACCGGAAAATTATGGATTAAAGATTTTTACCACTTTCTGTCTGCAATTTTCATTTGCTGTTCGTCAACGAAGTACCAAAAATCTTTTTCATTTAAGGTGATTCTGTGGACGACTAATCCTGTGTCAGCATCTTTGTATTCAAAAACAACATTGATAGGCTGATTACTTAAGAACTGGTTTTCAGCCGTAGCGCACAAGTTTTCAAAATTGATTGACGGCATATCCCAAGGATCTTCATCATCCATATCAAGAAGGTTGCCGCGGAAGCGGGGATGTGACATCAAATACTTTAGAACATCTGCCAGAGATTCAGTCGGGATCACCCAAAAATGCTCACCTCCGTTTTGTGTGATGCTCTTATACACTTCTTTAACGTATTCGACCAAATCGATGTTGTCGGGAGCTGTAACGGGATCGTTCATTCCCATCGGATCATTATTGTGAGTGGCGTACCATTGCTGGCCTGAGATTTTAAGGGGGCCCTGCATTTTCATTCGGAGATCATCGAATGCAACAAATCCCAGAGCCCAAGGATTTGCGTTACCGGACTGTTTGGCGGCACTGATTAATTTATTTAGCCATTCTTTTTTTGTTAAGTGAGCCATGTTTGTTCCTTACAGTATTCCTATATGAGTAGCAGAGTATCAGCTTTTAAGAAATGTTACCAATTTATATGTTCACAATGGGAAGAAGGTACGCACCATAGCACATCTGTGGAATTTTACAAAGGAATAATTTTTGTAGAATTGGCTTTTCTTGTATAGAGGACTGTAATGAAGAAACTCTTATTAGCTGCCTTGTTCTTATCTCAGAGCGCTTTTGCCGGCCAATATGCCGAACAGCTCAGCCAATGTGTATATAACAATCTAAATTCCCAGGACAAAAAGGTTTTAACCCAATGGGCATTCGTGACATTGGGCAAAACGAAGGCGGCCAAGGAAATTACAGTGATTCCGGCCAATAAGATAAAAGCGGTTGACGATAAGGCAAAGCAAACAATTTCTTCTTTGGTAACCCAAAAATGCGGAAAAGAATTGGCTAAAGTAGCTTTGCATGAAAAGTCTGCCGGTCTTAAAGAGGCGGGAGCTAATCTGGCACTAAAACTTGCTCAAGACGAACTTAAGGGCAAGTATGAGAATATATTTCCGAGTTTAAATCTTTCAGACCAAGGAACTATGAACGTGATGAAAGCCGGAGAAATTCTGGACGGATTTTTTAAGAAAATGCGTTAATTTTCTGACCTGTCCAAACGTGTGTTAACAGACTTCTCAGGTAATATCAAAAAAAGCCGGGAGTTTTTAAGCTCCCGGGAAACAGATTAATAGCTAGTTGTAATTATTTTTTTGATTGAGGCGGTTCGACCTTCTTAATAGTGAAGTTGTGACACTGGTTACACATTAGAACCGGTTTTGCAAGGTTTGGCTTATGGCAGTCTTCGCAGTTAACCTGACCCATATGACTCTTGTGAGGGTTCGGAACCAGATCTGAGGTCTGCTCCCCGAGTTTTTCATAATCACCGTGGCATTTCATACACTGGTATTTCGTGACGTACCCGTCGACACTCTTCGGCCACATGTTTCCGTGGACCTGTTCCAAAGTTTTTTCACCTGCCGCAAAAGTGACAGACATGCATGAACCGATAGCAAAAGCGATTGAAGCAAGAAGTATTTTTTTCATTCTTTTATCTCCTGGATTACTTAGAAGTAGCAGCTCTCTGAGCCATTTCTTTACCTGCGATGCGACCGAAAACGGTAGCTGCGCCGAGCTGAGCTCCACCGGCATAGTTGTGGAAGAAAATACCACCGGCAGAGTTACCGACTGCGTACAAACCGGGGATGGACTTTCCGTCGAGGTTCTGAACCTCGGCCTTAGTATTAATCAACGGTCCGCCGAATGTAGCAGTCATACCACCGTTGAGCGGGATGGCATAGAAAGGTGCTTTTTCAATGAGATGAGGTTTCTTATAAGTGTTTGCAGGAGTTAATTTATCCAATGTGTTGTTCTTGACAGCATCGTTGTATTCTTGAACCGCTTTAACAATTTTCTTTTCAGGCAAACCGACTTGTTTTGCAAGAGCTTCAATAGTGTCTGCCTTACCGTAAGGACTGTTCAAACGGTTGTATTTGTCGATAACGTTTCCGAGAACGGGGCAGTTAGAGTCAACAATTACCCAAGCCTTGTTATCAAGAGTTTTCTGTGCTGTCGTGCGTGCTTTAATTACGTAAGTGTTATTTTCATCCATGTAACGGTCGCCGCCGGTAGTGACCTGAATACCGTAACCGCTATTGAGAACGTCGGCAGGATTTACGTGAGTTTCTTTAACGATTGGACCTGAGTGGAACTGGTCCATATTGACAAATTTAGTGTAAAGCGGCATCGTCAAAGAAATGTTTTCACCTGTGGTGGACTTAGAACCACGCAGGACCATTCTGGTTGCCCATCCACCGATATATTTATCAACCATTTCGGGGTTGGCGGAGAAACCACCGGTTGCGATAGCAACACCACCCTTAGAGTAGTATTCTTTCTGGCCGGAGGGAGTCTGAATCTTCACACCGGTGACGTTCATCTTGTCATCGTGAAGAAGTTCGATGCCTTTGTGTTCAAATTTGAGTTCAACACCGTTCTTTTGGGCTGCAGCTAACAATTTTTTTACTAATTGTGCACCACCGGTAATGCCTTCACCCTGAACACGGCAGGTACGGCCGAGTCGCGGATAAGGCATCGGACGAATTTTTCCGAATTTAACGCCGATATCCTGTTCCAACCAGTCGATGTCTTTCGGAATATTATCGGTATAAGTTCTGTTCAAGGCCGGATCACCCATTTGTTTTGAGACATCCATCATCATGGCATAGAAGTCTTCGGCACTATCCTTAATACCTTGTTCTTTCTGGTGACGGGATCCCCATCCGCAAACAGAACCCAGAGCAAAAATGGCGTTACCATCCGGTCTGTCTTTCTTTTCGAAAACGACAACTTTCTTGGCGCCGGCCTGTTTAGCTGCAATAGCCGTGACAAGGCCTGCAGGGCCTGCACCAAGAACGATTACGTCGTACATATCTTTTTTATTTTCCTTGTCCTTTTCCTGAGCGTGTGCAGAAACAGAAATTGTAGATAGTCCTGCTAAAAGGCTACCCAACAATGATGTTTTCAAAATCCCGCGACGCGATACTTGCTCCACAGACATTGATATCTCCTTAAAGTAAAGTTAACTACTATTTATTATTTAGGGATTGCTCCCTTTCTGAAATTTTAAGAATTTTATAAGGAAGTAAGTAAGATATTTATCCTAGTTGAATTGAAGGTTTTAGAAAAAGCCATTTTTTGAAAAAAGATTCAGGTAATAACTAATATTTGGAGATTCAACCGGTCATTAAAATTATTAGGTACTTGCTGGGTTACAAGTCATCGTAGCGAGAATAAAAAAGACGTTTCATCAATTACTCTAAAGAGAACTTCTGCTAGTTAATTATTTTTATGAAAGTTGATACAAGAAACATTTTTTCAGCTATTTTTTATTGCGGAATTTTTTTTGGAGCTTCGGTTTCATGGGCTCTTCCGAGCATTACTATTGCTTCGCTTCCATGGAATGACGAAACTGTCGGGATTGTCGCACTGAAGAGGACCGTTAACTTTTTAAAACAGGAGCTTTCGGGTAAATACGACCTTAAATTTATTGAACTAAATGCAGATGAATTAAAAAATGCGATAAGTAATGACAAAATAGACTACTTCATATCGAATTCTCTTTTTTACACTACAGTCTCGGCATCTTCCGGCGGTCAGACAGCATCCAGGATTGCTGTTTTATGGAATCCACGAAGCAGTTCTCCAACCTATGGATCCGGGGGAGCTATCGTTGTCAGAAAAGATTCTTCATTGAGTTCATTAGAGGATTTGGAAGGCAAACGAGTTGCTTTGACTTCTGCTAACGACTTTTTGCCTTACTGGGCTGTTTTAAAAGAAATAACTGATAATACCGGAAAGGATGCGAAAAAGTATTTTGCATCGTTAGCATACAGCCGAGGACTGCCAAGCGATGTAATCAAAAAAGTCGAGTCAGGAGAGGCAGATTCCGGGATTATTCCGGTGTGCTTCCTCGAGCAATACGGGCACTTATGGTCAGCTGATGCGATTAAAGTCATTGCTCAAAAACGAGCCCCGGAGCTTTCTTGTCAGACGAGTACTGATTTATATCTGGGTCCGATCTTTGCATCGACAGCAGAAGCTAATCCATACTTAAACAGACTCATCTTAAAAGTATTGTTAGAAATGCCTGCTGAAGACGGTTTTATCTGGACAGCCGGAGGAAATCTATCCAAATCCCATACATTACTTCAGGCATTAAATGCGGAACAATACAGCGTTCTAAGCCAAAGAGTCTTTTTTAGAAAAATCAGAGAACATGCGGATGTTATTTCTATTCTCGCTCTTATCTTGATGGGTCTGATTGCACATTATTTCCGCTCCCGTTATCTCATCGAAAAGAAAACAGGGGAACTCAAAGAGATCCAGAGAACTTTTAATGAAACCACCTTGAAGCTGAACAAAATGCAGAAAGTTGGAGTAGTCGGTTTAATGTCGAGCATGATCGCCCATGAACTGAAGCAACCGATCGCGATCATCCATAACTATATCCAAGGATTAAAGTTTCAGATAAAGTCCGGCAATGTGGATACCTCTTCAGTGGCAAAAGCTCTAGAGCAAATTGAAGTTCAAACACAACGAGCAAACACGATTATTCAAAGAGTAAGAAGTTATGCCAGGCAGGAACAACCACAAGTTAGAAGGGTGGATCTAAAAGAGCAGATCAATGAAGCGATTGTCTATCTGATGCAAACAGATTCTGTCAAAATCAAGATTCAGGTGAGTATGCCGGTCCAAGATGTATTGATTCTTTGTGATCCTACTGATAGTCAACTGGCAATTTACAATCTTCTAAAAAATGCGGCTGAAGCCTGTAAAGAGCAGAAGAATCCCGAAATTAGTGTTGAGTTGGAGACAGGACATAGAGTATCAGTTCTGATTAGTGACAATGGTCCGGAATTAACTGAGGAGACTCTGGAAAATTTTGGTAAGTTATTTAAAACCACTAAAAAACATGGGTTGGGCTTAGGTCTGGCTATTGTGAACAAAATTGCTGAAGCCAATGGAGGCCGACTGGAGTTTTATAAAGATAAGAAAGGTCGGACAACAGCCAAACTGACGTTTTCAAAATATCAAGAAAAGGATAAAGAATGATTAGTCCGTTAGCAAAGATTCGTATTGTTGATGATGATCCGCAAATGCTTGACTCCTGGAAATTTTTATTGGGAAGTCTGGGTTGTGAAGTTGTTACTTATTCAAGTGCCGCAGAGTTTATGGAAAAAGATAATCCCGAAGATATGGGTTGTCTTCTACTTGACGTCCGGATGCCTGAAATTAATGGTTTAGAGCTACAAGATCTTATGAATGAAAAGCATAATCCATTGCCGATTGTATTTTGCTCAGGTCATGGAACAATAGACATGGCTGTTTTAGCGGTAAGAAAAGGAGCCGTTGATTTTCTGGAAAAACCGGTTGCGGTTGAGCGACTGTTAGAGAGTCTGGAAAGGGCCTGTGAATACGATCAGAAAAGGAGAGATAATCTTTCTCAGTCTTCAATAGAAAGAAAAAAGGTCGAAAGTCTTACCCAGCGGGAAAAAGAAGTAGCTAAAGCTTTGGCTGACGGTTCAACGAACCGGGCTGCTGGTTTAAATCTTGGTATTTCTGAAAAAACAGTCCAAATTCATCGAGGATCGTTATGCAAGAAACTGGGAATTCACTCGCAAGTTGAAATTGCACGAATAGTCGATAAATATCTTTCATAACTGAACAGCCGGACATCACAAGTTTTCTCATCTGAGGCTACGAAGTTTTTATTGCTTTCTGTCAACAGAAAAAATGAATACCCGTTTTCGGATAAATCATTATAGAAGATTGTTTTTTATTGCTAACATATTGTAAATATTAATGAATGATTTAAGTGATTCGTTTTTTTATATATGAAAACGCCGATTAATTATCTCTCCCTCTCCAAGATTATGGTTTTAAATTTAGCAGAAAAACATTTCGGACAAATCTCATTAGAGCTCGTCATTTAATCCAAAAAAATACAAGTTGCACATGAAATAGAATGTCTTGAACAAAAATCGTTATTTTTTGATGATGTAGGTTGACAGTTATTCAAACGATGAACAATTGAGGTTAAAAGATGACTAAAAAAAAGCAGGTCCTTTTGCCGACATTATTTGCTCTATTAACCCCCCCCCTGGGTTTGTGCGGGCAGTTTGACTATCTTTATAGTGGCCAGGACAAAATTAAAAATTCTCAGATAGAAATATGGAATAAATATTTTCCAGGTTTAGAAGAACAACTCGAGCGTACTTATTGGCGTTCTAAGAAGACAGGAATTTATGACTTTGAAAGTACACAGTCGCCGGTTGCCTGGAATGTAACAGCTGCAAATGAGGTGTACATCAATTCAGTGAATTCGGGTTTCTATATGTACTATCGGGATCCGAAGACTTTCAAACCGTTATTTCCGGGGCTGAAGGCTGACGAGCAAGGAGTTGATATTGACACGAGAGGCGATGTTATTATTACACCCTTCGTTGAAGCCCACAAAGGGTTTGAATTTGCAATTTCAGTTGATCCAAATACAGCCACTAATATCACTGCCGGTACCAGCATTATTCTAATGGCGCCTTACAATGCAGATAAGAAAAAATATATAGACACAAATGTGGTTACAGTCGGTGAAAATGGTCAACTCAGTCTCCAAGCCGGCGACATAGAAATTTACGGCAATGTAGTGGGTCTGTATTCTTCAAAGATTGAGCTACAAGCGGATAATTCGATTCTAATTCTTCAACCATCAGATGCCGCTCTGGAAACTCTAAAAACAATCCACTTGCCAATCACTTTGGCTGAGTCAGAGATGAGTGTTAATGCCAAAGATATTTTGTTTAACAGAAGGATCCAAATAGGCACAAGCATTTTTGATATTCATCACGACGGCCTGTTAAGGATAGGGTACGGCTCTTCTGAAGGAAATATTACTGACAATGTTTATTTTAACAAGGCAGTTAATGTAGAAAGTAGCAGTCTTCTTCAAATTTCAGCCAATAAGTCTGTTGTTCTTAAGGAAAAACTGAACGTCTCCAAAAATGCAGAAGTGGTTGTAGAGACAACTTCTTTAAAAGCTTCCCAAATTGAACTGCATGATTACGGCTCCTCGTCAACCTTCAACATAAAGAATGACGGCCTTCTTCATGTCACCGGAGAGATTAAGCTAGAAGATCAAGCCAACCTTGATATTTCGCTTGGAAACGGCGCTTCGATGGGTGCTACGATAAATTCCGCAAGGCAGTCAACTTCTACTGTAAAACTCGGAACAAATGCATATTGGTTTCCTTTTAGCTCAAGTTCTGTTACAAACCTAGATTTATCTCCATTCAGTTTCGTTGAACTTGGAAGTGAGCAAAATCCGGTTGATATTGATGTTGAGAATTTAAAAGGAAACGGCGGTATCTTTCATTTGATTCCGAGCAATACCGGAGCTGTTCATATTAGCAACTCCAGTGAAGGGGATCATGCTGTTCTTCTTAGTTCAACCGGTAAAAGTATCAACGAAACTAATTATTTGTATCACACAGTGGTTAGAGACGGCTCCCCCGAGGAAATGCAGAAAGCACACTTTTATTTGGCAAACAAAGGAGAAATAGAGGCAGGTCCGTTTGTATACAAACTGGACTTAGAAGACTTTAACCAAAAAGGAACAAAAGTTTGGGTTATTACTGTCGCACAGGACAAATTGCCCGACAAACCGGTCAATCCTGACGAACCTTCAGTTCCAGATCTTCCTTCAGACTTTCCTTTAGATCCGGAGGAAATTCCCGATGACTTGTTACCTGAGCCAGTCGGACTATCAAATGCTGCAAAACTTGTTCTTGCGGGGATATCAGGAGGAGGTCAGGTTGTTCAAAGCCTGGGAAATTTAGATGATTTAAGAGGAAGGTTGGGAGAAATCCGTCAAACTAATCATATTGGAGGTGTGTATGCTTCATTCCGATATGATCGTTCCAGACTCCTTAACCAAAGTAACATTAAAAGCAAACTTGATTACAGTGACTATGTTTTAGGAGTTGATAAAAAACTATCGCCGGCATTTGTTCTTGGTGCAAATTTCCATGTAGCAAAAGCCAATTTGAAAGTAAATTCCTCCGACGGCAAAATGAGAGCGGATACGGTGGGTGTCAAGTTATATGGCACATGGTTTAATCCCCAAGGCTGGTATATGGACGGTGTGCTCTCTTTGGACCGGGTCTCCAATCGGATGACCACAAGAATGTACGATGAAAGAGGAGTGAGAGGTAAACGTCATACGACCGGTATTGGAGCTTCGTTGGAAACCGGGAAACAATTTAAGTTCGGTCCTGATCAAACTTGGTTTGTAGAACCTCAGCTTCAACTGTCATATTATTTCATTAAAGGTAACCACTTTACCATGAGCAACGGAATGAAAGTTGACGTCAAAGATTTTAATAGTTTGACCGGTAGGGTTGGTGCTGTTGCAGGCAAACGTTTTAATTTTGGATCCGACAGTTATGCTCAGGTTTATATAAAGTCCGGTATTCAAAATGAATTCCTGGGAAAAACAAAAGCCTATTTAAATCAATTCCGTTTTGATGATAATTCACTGGGTTCCCGGTTCTACTATGGCGCCGGGGCGGATGTTCAAACCGGTAAGAATTTTAAGTTTTACGGACAGGTGAGCCGGTCAACGGGTCCAAAACTTAAAAATGATGTTCAGGTGAAGATTGGGTTTAATTATCAGTTTTAAAAGCTGGTAAGTAAGGTCAGCTTTGACAATTTGCAGTTAAGCAGTAAACGAAATTTTTCGAGGAGCCGTGAAACAAAGAATTAAGGAGATTTAAGAAAGCGGTGGTATTTTGAAGTCACACATTAATAAGAAGAAAAAAATTAAAAATATTTTTTGGAACTCCACTCTAGCCTGTGACGGAGGTAAAGACTAATTAAAAGTTTACTGGAAAAGAACAATATTCTCTCTAAGAACTAAAAAAGACGGTAGCTACTTAACTACCGTCTATCCGAATGTTATAAATATACTACGTTTATTTTATTGATGCCCTTTGTGACAAACAGAGCATGGAACATCTGCCGTTTTCATTGCGCTATGTTGAGGATTAGAAAGGCTCAATTTTTCTTTTCCCCCATGACAATTCAGGCATTTGTTGTAATCGGCTAATGGCATCTGTGTATGGCATCCTTCACAGGAAAGACCTTTCATTTGGTGATTTTGAGCTACAGGAGCAGCAGAAGCTCCCACCATTAACACAGCACATATGAAAGGTAGCCAAACAACTGATAATTTCATACAAACCTCCTAGGCTGGAATGCAAACCATACTGCGGTTGATATCTTTAATAGTTTGTGCGCCCGTCAGGACCATAGCAACTGCAAGTTCGTTTTTCATTTTGTTAGCAAAAAGAGCTACTCCGTCCGCCAAACCTCCATGAGCGGCACGTACAAAATGACGACCTGCCAATGTGCAGTTAGCTCCCATGGCCAGATATTTTTCAACGTCAGTTCCTCTGGCTAATGTTCCGTCAACCATAATAAAGCAACGCCCGTTAACCTTATCAACAATTTTAGGAAGTACGGCTGCTGTTCCCGGGGTGTCGGCTAGTGTTCGGCCACCGTGATTAGAAACTACTATGCCTGCTGCACCGGAATTGACACAAAGCTCGGCTTCGTCCGGAGTCATGATGCCTTTGAAGAATAAAGGAAGCTTAGAGGCTTTAACCAGTTCTTTCAGTTGTTCGAAAGTTTTTGGTTCAACTGTTTGTCCTTTCGTTGCCCGGGCTGCTCGTCCGGCACTGTCCAAGTCAATCGTTAGTGCAATAATGCCGGCTTGTTCAGCCAGACGCATTCTTTCAATAATGTCTTTTTGAAGTCTAGGCTTTAAACCTACAATAGCTTTATATCCATGTTCTTTAAGTGTTTGAAGGCGTTTTTCATATACATCTAACGGATCTCCTATGCCATCAGCCACCGCACCTAGTGTTCCAGCTTTATTACAGCCACCGCAGATAGCATTTACAAACTCTGCTTCGGTCAATTTTCCACCCATATTGTAGGTTGTTCCCCCAGTAGGCGCTGCAATGACCGGCATCGAAATTTTAGTTCCAAAAAAATCTATTGAAGTGTCAGGAACATGTACTCCATGAACTACTCGGGAGTTGAGCTGAACAGCTGCTAAAGAGTCGTAATTGGCTTGAAAACCTCTGGATGCTCCCATGCCACCAAATCCAGGTACTTGACCTACGCAAGGACCTCTTCCGTTGCACTCTGGGCAAACATAACAACGAGGAATCATCATTTCTCTTGCCCGATTTCTGACTTCTTCATATGTCATTTTACCGGTGAGAGGGCGGATGGATGATTTCTCTTGAGCTTCAGCAGTAATTGTTGTGCCTGACAAAACTGAACCGGCAATTGATGCAACGGAACCTTTGAGTATTGAACGGCGGGAAATAAATATACTTTTTTGTTCCATAATAATCTCCTTAGTTAGGAATTGAGGAAAGGTTGTTAATTATCAATATATGAACAATATATCATATTTAAAACCAATATTGTGGAACTTCTTGTTGCTTCCCTTTCTTTTTTATGTCTTATTCAGTAATAACTTGTTGATAACTTTTAGATTTTTATCAAATATGAAGTAAAATGCATTTATTAAAGTTGTATTTTTGCAAATGACTCAATTTAACGTTAACTTAGGTTTTTCTTTATCCAAACAAGAAAACTATTCAAAATTAGTTCTAAGTAATCCTCTGATTGACTTATTGGATGCTGTAAAGCGGACAGGTTCTTTGACAGGTGCTTCAAAGGAACTTGGTTACTCCTATCGACATATATGGAATGAAGTCAATGCATGGGAAAAAGAACTTGGTGCACAACTTCTGGAAAGTACCAGAGGCAAAGGTGGGGAGCTCACACCTTTTGCTGAAAAGCTTTTATGGGCAAATAAAGAAGTTCAGGCAAAGTACCACAAGCAATTGCTTGATTTAAAAGCAGGAATTGCCCAAACTTTCTCAAGAGCAATAAAAGATGACTGGGATCCTGCAGAAATTACAGGCTGTCCGGACATGGCTATCGACATACTTCGACAGTTGGCGGTTAATAAAGGGCAAGATCTCGAAGTCAACTTTAGTTCAAGCCTAGAGGGTTTAAAGAGTTTAAGTAATGGAGAATGTGATCTCGCCGGATTCAACTTTCCTGTATCTTCAGGGAAAAACAGTAAGGCTTGTGAAATATTCTCGCCATACTTGAACCCTGAAAAGACTGTAGCTCTGACTTTTGCAACCCGCTTGCAAGGACTTGTTGTACCAAAAGGAAATCCTAAAAAAATTTATTCTGTAATGGACATAGCCTTTAAGAAAGCGAAATTTATTAATCGCAAAGAAGGAACCGGTACTCGGCTTTTGTTCGATGAACTTTTATTGACTTCCGGACTCTCACCTTCAGATATAAATGGATATGAGAATTTATCTGCTTCATTGTCAATGACTGCCGTTGCGATTGCTTCCGGTAAAGCTGATGCAGGCATTTGTACAGCCAATATAGCGGCCGAATCTAATCTGGATTTCATTCCTTTGGCAAAAGAAATTTATTATCTAGCCAGCTCGAAACAATTTCTAGCCTCAGAGAAAGGAACAAAATTCTTAGACTTTCTAACGAGCGTTAAGTGGGATAGCTATCAATCAAAACTTCAAGGTTATGATTTTTCCCAGATAGGAGAGTGCAAGAATCCAGAAAATATCTTCTAGTTCTTGATAATTAAGTACGGGAATTTCTTCATCGAAGGATATGACTTATCTTATTGTTTTATTTAACGTGGTAAGCTTCGATTAAAGAAAAACTAAATAATTTAAGTTAGCTGTCTGACTACAAAAAGTAATGGGAAGGATTTTGGCAATTCCTTCCCATTAGATTTAGAAGAAGTTACGGTAACTTAGAGAGCTGTTCTTTGACAGATTTAAGTGACTGTTCAAAAGAAGCCAGTCTTGCTTTTTCCTGTTCAATGACCTGTGCAGGAGCTTTGCTAACAAACCTTTCATTAGAAAGTTTGCCTTTGGCTTTCGCTATTTCACCTTCAAGTTTTGCAATCTCTTTATTGAGTCTGGCTTTTTCAGCTTCAATATCAACTTTGATGATAAGCATCAGACTGAAATCATTAACTACAGCTACAGGTGCCGCTGAACCAACCGGTCTGACCTTGTCGAGATCATCAGTGAAGATAACTTCATTTAACTTACCGAGAACTTTAAGGTAATCAGTCAGAGCCTCAGCTCTTGCTCTGGCTCCTCCATCCTTTGTGCTGACTGCCAGAGGAACTTTGGTTGAAGGTGAAACCTTCATTTCTCCTCTGAGATTTCTGATTGCTTCAATAATGGCCTTGACTTCAGCCATTGCGTAATCCGCTTTTTCGTCAATCAAAGATGCATCATATTTCGGATAAGACTGAATCATGATGGAAGTTTCTTCGTCAGCTTTACGTGTGTTGGCGATGACGGAAACTGTTTGCCACAATTCTTCAGTAATAAACGGAATAATCGGGTGAGCTAAGCGCAGAACTTCTTCGAGCACTGTTACAAGTGTGTGACGGGTCGCTCTTTCAATTGCGAGATTCCCGCTGTTGAGTTGGACTTTGGCTAATTCCAAATACCAGTCACAGTATTCGTTCCAGACAAAGCTATAAATTGCATTAGCAGCATTGTCCAAACGGTAATCTTTGTATGCCTGACGAACTTCATTGATACATTTCTGCAGTTGTCCACGAATCCACAAGTCAGGAACTGAGAACTTCATTGTGGTGTCAGTACCGAAACCGCAGTCTTTGCCTTCAACATTCATCAGCACAAATCTGGTAGCGTTCCAAAGTTTATTGCAGAAATTTCTATAACCGGAAGCACGTTTGATGTCAAAGTTGACGTTTCTGCCCAGTGTCGCATAGGCAGCCATTGTGAAACGTAAAGCATCAGTACCGTGAGCTTCAATTCCGTTCGGATAATTCTTTCTGAGTTTCTTTTCAATTTGAGGAGCTTTTTCAGGTCTTCTCAAGCCTCTGGTATTTTTAACGATTAAATCTTCGAGGCCGATGGATTGAATGATATCAAGCGGATCCAAAGTGTTACCTTCAGATTTACTCATCTTCTTGCCTTCAGCATCTCTGACCAATCCGTGGATGTACACATCTTTGAACGGGACTTTCCCGGTGAAAAAGCGAGTCATCATTACCATTCTGGCTACCCAGAAGAACAAGATGTCATAACCGGTTACCAAAACACTGGATGGTAAATACAGATCGAAATCAATTTCAGAAGCTTCATCAAAAGGTTTAGTTCCTCCAAGAGAAGAGAAGGGAACCATTGCTGAAGAGAACCAGGTGTCAAGGACGTCCGGGTCCCTTGTTAAAACAACTCCGTCGCCGGCTTGTTTTTGTGCTTCTTCTTCAGTTTCTGCTACGTAAACATTTCCCTTGTCGTCATACCAGGCAGGAATCTGATGCCCCCACCAGAGCTGACGGGAAATACACCAGTCTTGAATGTTATTGAGCCACTCTTTATAAACTTTTTGCCATTGTTCAGGGAAAATGTTGACCAGTCCTGTTTCAACAGCTTCGAGACCTAACTGTGCCAAAGACTTACCGGGGAAATGGCAACCTTCAGGAGCTGGTTTTGACATTGCCATATACCATTGTTCGGAAAGCATCGGTTCTACAACTTCACCTGTTCTGGCAACTTTAGGAACCATGTGAACATGTTCTTTAATACCGATAAGCAGTCCTTGAGCTTCCAAATCTGCAACGGCGGCTTTTCTGGCTTGATAACGATCCATTCCGCGATATTTCACGGGGACGTTATCATTCATGTGAGCTGTCTTTGTCAGGACGTTTAATTGGGGAAGATTGTGGCGTTTTCCGACTTCAAAGTCATTAAAGTCGTGAGCCGGAGTGATCTTTACGGCGCCGGATCCGAATTCTTTATCAACATAAGGGTCTGCAATAACCGGAATCTCCCGATCGGTGAGCGGAAGTTTGAGCATTTTGCCGACCATGTGCTTGTATCTTTCGTCATCGGGATTGACTGCGACCGCCTGGTCACCGAAAAGTGTTTCCGGGCGGGTAGTGGCGACTACGATACCTTCAGAACCGTCAGCAGCCGGGTAACGGATCTCCCAAAGTTTTCCTTTTTCTTCTTCGGTTTCAACTTCTAAGTCTGAGACGGCGCTCTGAAGTTTCGGGTCCCAGTTAACGAGCCGGGTACCTTTATAGATTAGTCCGTCTTTATAGAGCTCTACGAAACATTTGACAACGGTCTTAGACAACTTTTCATTCATTGTGAAATAAAGTTTGTCCCAGTCCAGGGAAGCACCCATTCTTCTCATCTGGTTGAGGATGGTGCCGCCGGAGAATTTTTGCCATTCCCAGACTTTTTTGATGAACTCATCGCGGGTCAAATCTTTAATAGATTTGCCTTCTTTTTCCAGCTGTCTTTCAACGATAATTTGAGTTGCGATACCGGCGTGATCAGTACCCGGAAGCCAAAGCGTGTTAAAACCGTCCATCCGGTGGAAACGAGTCAATGTATCCATTACCGTCTGATTAAAGGCATGGCCCATATGAAGGATACCGGTAATGTTTGGCGGCGGAAGCTGAATAGAGAAGGCCGGTTTGTTTCTGTCTTTACCGGCGGCGAAATAGCCGTGTTGTTCCCAGAATGGATACCATTTGGCTTCAATGGAAGCCGGTTCATAACTTTTTGCTAATTCTTTGTTTTCGCTCATGGCTCAAGAGTTGTATAGATTATTTGCGATGCGATATTTTCTCACTTTGTCAGAGAAAAAATGCGAGTTATTGTTTGAAAATCAATTCCGTTTGTGAACAACCGGTGTGATTCCGTATTTTCTGTAGGCTACAAACCTTTTTCTACCGTCAGTTAAGCCCGGATCCTGCTGGGGGACGATGTCTATCATCTTTGGGTATTTTTGCATCAGATCGTTGATAGCGGGTGTCGGCCGGTTTGTTAAAAGCACGAGCATCTCTGCATTTCCCAGCAAATTAGGGTTGGATGAGAGAATATATGCATTTCCTACAGCGCCGGCAGTTCCTGCAATGGCGTGAGGGATAAACGCTGATGGTTCAAATGTCCAAAGTAAGTTGTCAAAGTCATCCATTAAATTTTCGTCATCAAAGAGGACAGCAACTTTCAGTCCCAGGCGCTGTGCTTTTTTAAGCACCAGGCAGGCGTATTTTTCGCGGTTGGCGACATTGGTATGGATAGCTAATTCTGACATAACCTCAATGATAACAAAGAGGATGAGTGATTGAACAAGGCCTTTCCTACGGAACAAAAGTTTTTTTTATCATCATTTTTTTGAAAAAATCATCATTCCTTGAACGAGAGTCTTTATCAAGTTATTGGCGGAATTGATACGAAGAAGCCCGGTATCGGGCCGGGCGTTTTAAATGAAACTGTTCTCGTAACAGTCAAATAGACAATTACTTTGTTTTTTGACCTTCACGAACCGGTTCTTCCTTCTGTTCTTCGCGGAATTTTTCCTCAGCGTGGATTCTGTCTCTTAATTCATCGCTTTTTTGTTCTTGTCCTTCTAAGATCTCTCTGAAATGTTTATCTGATGCGTTCCTAGTCATCGTTATCTCCTATAGTGTTTGCAAGGAAGGTTACGCTCTTATAAAGTTTTTTTTACGGATGAATGACTGAAATGAGAGTATTAGGTAGCTTGAGTGAGGTACCTGTTAAAAACGAAGGAAATACGAACAAGTGCATCTTCTTTTTATCTTTACATTCCAAAGTTTTTTGATTTTTGCTCAAGAATTGAAATGAAATTAGAAAACTCATCTTTTTTCAATAAGTTAGTTGCTTAATTAAAGTCTGAATAGTAGGAGTTAATTTGAGGTCACTCAGGAACTAAGTAATTTTCCTATCAAAAAAGAAAGATATTTCAATCTCAAAATGGTTCATAGCAGATTATTTGATAGATAATCTTAAGTTAAGTCTTTTTGTGTGAGTAATGCAATCTTGTCGCCCGGCGCAAAAAGAAATGAAGGAACGATTAATAACATTTTTTGAGTTTTAAACACAATGGAAACCATTTTGAAATCCCTTCCCGTGGGAGAAAAAGTCGGCATTGCCTTCTCCGGCGGTTTAGATACCAGCTCCGCTTTATTGTGGATGAAGAAAAAGGGCGCTTTGCCCTGTGCTTATACAGCCAATCTTGGACAGCCTGATGAAAAAGATTATGACGATATTCCCAGACGTGCCATGGAATTCGGCGCTTCAATCGCCAGATTGATTGACTGCCGTGACCAGTTGGTTGCTGAGGGTATTGCTGCTATTCAGTGCAATGCTTTTCATATTCAGACAGCCGGTGTTACATACTTCAACACAACACCATTAGGCCGAGCAGTCACAGGCACAATGCTTGTGAACGCCATGAGAGAAGACGGAGTCAATATCTGGGGTGACGGTTCAACTTACAAAGGAAATGATATTGAACGTTTCTATCGTTACGGTCTTTTAGCCAATCCGGAATTACGAATCTATAAACCATGGCTTGATGTTGATTTCATCAATGAACTCGGTGGTCGTGCAGAAATGAGCCAGTTCCTGATTGATAACGGCTTTGGTTATAAGATGAGCAAAGAGAAGGCTTATTCAACTGATTCTAATATGCTCGGTGCAACCCACGAAGCAAAAGATCTGGAACATCTTGATAGTAGCATTAAGATTGTTGAGCCAATCATGGGCGTAGCTTTCTGGGATCCGAAGGTTGATATTCCTGCAGAAAAAGTAACCTTAACTTTCAAAGAAGGTATGCCGGTTGCTATCAATGGCAAAGAATACAAAGATAAAGTTGAAATGATGCTTGAACTGAACCGTATTGGCGGACGTCACGGTTTGGGTATGAGTGATCAGATTGAAAACCGTATTATCGAAGCCAAGAGCCGCGGTATCTATGAAGCTCCGGGAATGGCTTTACTGCACATTGCTTATGAAAGACTGGTTACCGGTATTCATAACGAAGATACAATCGAACAGTACAGAATCAACGGATTACGTTTGGGTCGTCTGTTGTACCAAGGCAGATGGTTTGATCCTCAGGCCATCATGCTTCGTGAATCGAGCATGAAGTGGATTGCCAAAGCCATTACCGGTGAAGTTGATATCGAACTGCGCCGCGGTAACGATTATTCTATTTTGGATACACGTTCTCCCAACTTAACTTATCAGCCTGAACGTCTTACGATGGAAAAAGGTGATTCCATGTTTACAGCTTCCGACAGAATCGGTCAGTTAACGATGAGAAACCTTGACATTGTTGATACAAGAGATAAGTTGGGTATTTATAGTAAAGTCGGTTTGATTGGCAGTTCTAATTCCACAATGCCGTTACTTAAGGGTATCGAGAAGGAAGAAGAAGTTAAGTAATTTCTAATTTCTTTACTGTCTAACTTTTATCGGCCGGGACTTGTTGTTCCGGCTTTTGATTTTTAAGAAGAAAAATTTTTCTGCCTGAAGGCCCTTAGGATTTGCACTAAGAAAATAAAAGGATCTAATTGAAATTTTTGTATAAGCCTTAATCAGATCTATATTTTTGGCTTACTGAGTTAATCAAGAAAGAAGAGGAAAAAAGTGGATTTCGTTACGATTGGTCTGATGGCTCTGTTAGGCTGTTTTACAGGTTTTATGGCCGGTTTGTTAGGAATTGGAGGCGGATTAATTATTACGCCGTTTTTAATTATGCTTATTCCTCATAGCGTGATACCGGCAGACCATATTGTTCATGTTGCCATTGCAACGTCTTTGGCGACCATTACCTTTACATCAATCTCTTCGGTCCGGGCTCATCATAAAAGAGGCGCAGTGCTTTGGAATGTCGTTGCAGCTGTTGCTCCCGGAATTTTGGTCGGAGCTCTCGTCGGAGCACAAATTGCCGGATTTCTCTCATCTTTTTGGCTGTCGTTAGTCTTTGCTGTGTTTGTGGGCTTTTCGGCTTTCAAGATGTTCTCAAACAAATCACCGAAACCTGACAGAGAGCTGCCAGGAGCTGCCGGAAAATTTGGTGTCGGAACAATAATTGGTGTTCTGGCGTCTCTAGTCGGTGCAGGCGGAGGATTTATTTCTGTGCCATGGATGGTCTGGTGTAATGTAAAAATGCACAATGCGGTTGCTACGAGTGCCGCCATCGGTTTTCCGATTGCATTTTTCGGAACGATGGGTTACATCATCAGCGGCTGGAATGTTCAGGATTTACCGGGATGGCCGATCAACATTGGTTATATTTGTATTCCGGCCCTTGTTTCAGTAGCAATTACCAGCGTTTTGTTTGCCCCTCTAGGGGCTAAAGTAGCCCATTCGATTGACACGAAGCCTCTTAAGAAGATTTTCGCTTGTCTGTTAACTTGCCTTTGTGTTTATATGCTTAGACAAGCTTTTTTGGCTTATTAATCCAACCGATTGAACTTAGAAGAAAAAACAGTAATTAAAGATATGAGAGAATGATCGGTTGTTGTTAGATGAGCGGAAAGGCAGAAAGAAATCACTTATATTCCTATCCGGGAGCATTCAAAGACTGATGTTCCTTAGCAATTTATTGTTCGCTATAAACGAACCGGAAGGCTCCGAAAAACAGGAATTGATTAAAAAAGCCAAAAACTTCAGTGAAGAAAGGCTAGGTTGGGTCGGTTCGTTGATTGAACTTTTAGACAGGAAAGAAAGGCCGGGAGTTCAAAAGTTATTTTTGACTTACTCGCTGAGACACAACGTTTTATCAACGAGGAGCAGGAATATCTGCGTAGCGTAAGCTGACTTTGAACTAACTTTTTCTAATCGCAAAGAAAGGCACCTACGGGTGTTTTTCTTCATTCTATGCTGAGGTGATCAAAAAAATTTAAATCAGAAATATCGATGCTGATTTAAACATTGTTAATTACTCGGCGGTTAAGATTAAATAATCACTGTCAAGAAAAGTAAGACAGTTTCAGAGGATTACTTTGTTTCAAGGTTTCATTACAGCATATTTGTATTGTCTTTTTAGCATTTCACTTCTACACTTTCCATCCAAGTTAGAGCTTCAGCTGCGACTACCTGATAACCTGAAATTTTTCTAATTGATATGTTAACTAAATCAAAAAGAAACGAAATTATTGCTCTCATCAAAAGAGAAGTTGTCCCCGCGCTTGGATGTACCGAACCGATAGCAGTTGCCTTGGCTGTAACCAAAGCACGTGAACTCCTCGGAACAGTTCCCGAAAAAATAGAACTTCGTTTAAGCGGCAACATTATAAAAAACGCCATGGGTGTCGGTATTCCCGGCACTGGGATGATTGGTTTGCCGATAGCGGTTGCTTTGGGAGCCCTGATAGGTAATTCAGAGTATGGGCTGGAAGTTCTTAAAGACGTCTCCGATGAAAATGTCTCTAAGGCGAAAAGCTATATAAACGAAGAAAGAATTACGATCTCTCACTTCGAAGAAGCTCCGTCAAATTTATATGTGGAAGCGACGGTTTCAGCCGGTGATCATACGGCAACAGCCATTATTTCAAGAGACCACACAAACTTCATTTACCTCTCTAAAGATGGAGAAGTCCTTTATCAGGAAGAAGAGGACGCTCAACAATCCAATGGGGATGAAGATGATGATGTGAAACTCGATATGAAAACTGTTTATGAGTTCGCCACAGAGTCTCCCTTGGAAGAGATTGAATTTATTTTACAAGCCAGGGATTTAAATAAAAAGGCGGCCGAGCTTGCATTAAACGGTGATTACGGGCATTCCCTTGGTCACATGATTAAAGAGCGTGGGGTACGCTATTTTGGTAACACCACAGTTGCCCATATGATTTCTTACACCTCGGCAGCATGCGATGCGAGAATGGGTGGTGCGACGATCGCAGTTATGTCTAATTCCGGAAGTGGAAACCAAGGAATTACCGCAACCATGCCGGTAGTTGCCTATGCTGAAGATTGTGATGCTTCTGACGAACAGTTGATTCGGGCCTTAACTCTCAGTCACCTGACAAGTATTTATATCAAACAAAATCTAGGAAGATTGTCTGCATTATGCGGATGTGTTGTTGCTTCAACCGGAGCGTCTTCCGGAATAACCTGGCTGATGGGTGGAAAATACAATGAAGTCTGTGCTTCTATCAAAAATATGATAGCTAATTTGGCAGGTATGTTATGTGACGGAGCCAAACCTGCATGTTCCTTAAAGATTTCGTCAGGTGTTTCAACAGCAATGATGTCGGCTCTGTTAGCAATGAACGATCATTGTGTCACTAAGATTGAAGGGATCGTCAGCGATGACATTGACGAGACAATTCGAAACCTGACCAATATCGGTAAAGAATCTATGATGGAGACTGACAAGCAAGTCCTCCAGATCATGATCTGTAAATAGTTTCCTGATTAGTTTTTTTTACCTAGAAGAAGGCACCTTTGAAATAGAAGTGCTTTCCTTTGGATTTAACTAACGATTAGTTTTTCTCGGGCGGTGTTTTGCAACAATACGGTAGTTGTTAAGAACACCGGCTATTTTATTGACTCTTAATCATTTAGAACCGGGGATTGCCCCACTGATTTTAACTGCAGAGTGTCTTCATGGAATTATCTCAACTGTTCTCCCTCATGGCTTGACTTAAAAAACTCCGCCCAGAAGCAAGTTAAAAAGTTGATTAACGTTTCTACGTCATATTTTCCGTTCCTAGAAAACTCTAATTCTTTAAGTTCATCAGAAACTAAAGCAGTAAAATATAACTTAGGCAGAACGAAAGTTTGCTGATCTTCATCTGTCGAAAATTTGAAAGTTTGATTGGCTTTTATTCTCGGCCCATTGTTTCCGAGCTGTTTATTAAAACTTTCGGGAACCAGACAAAGATTGCCGTAAGCATCTAAAAGATCCGGCGCGAGCTCATTATCTAGATGAGAGTTTTTTGCAATCCAGTGTTCTACTTCGGTACTAGGCTTAGGTCGTCGTTTTGAACTTATTCCTTTGTTTTTGTACTCTTCGAATAATCTGCTGAAAACATTTTTTATATGTTCAGAAGTATTGGCACGCTGTTTGTTTGGTAGAGTGATCTCTTCAGCTTTTTCCCATGATTTTTTAAAAATATCCGGAATTTTTTCTTTTGATTCAGTTTGTTGAATCAATTGGTACATTGACCAATCAGCTAACCATAAGAGCAAGGGGGACTTAGTTTTGCAGTTTTTGATATTTTCTTTTAAGTTGCCGGTGGTTTTAGTTAATCTGGATAAATTTGCAAAAAAATTCTGGGCATTTTTTTCTACAAGAACTTCTTTTAAGACCTGATTGCATATTTCTTCAGACACGTCTTTAGTTAAATGAAATTCGTCATTTTTCTGTAAGATGTTGAATGCAAAGACTTGGTAATAATTTTTAAGGATAAGCGCGCAAAGATCGTATCTATTTGTAGTGAACCAGGTTTGAAAGGCCATTGCAAAAAGTTGGAAATCAATTAAGAAATCAAAGCCTTTATCATTTATGGAAGTTTTTTCCGGTAAATTGTCTGAATCCGGTTTTAATATCAACAGGTGATTCTTTTCTATTCCTTGAATTAATATTTCAATTACATCTTCAACTTTTTTCTTTTCGTATTTAAAAGCTTTCCTTAAATCATCTTTAATAGCAGCTCTACCTTTCAAATCTTTATAAAAAGGAGACTCTTTTTTACCGTCATCTCTACTGATAATAAAATGCACAAAAGCCAAGAATTGTCTAAGATACCAATTTAAAGAATCAAAATCAAAATGTTGTGCGGATGCGCTAATTCGTTCAAGAAAGTCTTCATTTTGGTCACTTGCTTCTAAATCTCTTCTAAGGTTTTGGTCGGCTAATTTTTTTATAAAAGAGTCGGGAATTTTTTCTAATTTCTCCGGAGCTATCCCATCATCGATAAATTTGCTTTTTAGCTCATCAAACGTTGAAAGCTCTTTCCGGTCGGTATTAATATGTTGAAAAAGTTCTTCAGACGAAAAACTTTCCGAAGAAGTATAGACGACCCAATTGAAGATAGCTCTTTCAAAAAAATACTTATTCTGGCAACTATATTCTTTTGTTTTTTCTAACCAATGAGAAAATTCTCTTTTCAAGGTTATCGATTTATTTTCTCCTTCAATCTGAAGTAAACCTTCTTCAAATTTTTGAGTTGAGCAAGAGATTTCACATAAGGCTAGAAGCCTTTGTTGGCCGTCAATTAACTCATATGTATCCTCTTTAATATCTCTATAAAGAACGATTGTTCCTAAGAATTCAGGTCCTGCCTCAAGCGTATTTTTTAATTCTTGTATCTGATCCTGTGTCCATGCTGGGTCTCTCTGAAATAGAGGAATTAAAACCTGAAAAGAATTTGTTTCCGAGAGTCTCGATACAGCATCTAAAATGGTCATCTGATAAGTCTTAATTTCAAGGCTCACTTTGCTCTCCTTATAAGAGAAAAGATATTGTGGAGAATTCTTTTTTTCTATCGTTATTTCTTATTCCTTCAATTTTTTCCAAAGTATATTTTAAATAAGAGGGGTTATTATTTAAAATGAGGCTCATTCGTTTAAGAGCTAAAGAAAACGAAGAGGAAAGAATAATCACGGGTCCAGCTTCATAAACTCCTGTAGAGAGAACACTAGTCTTGTATGTTCCTTGAGTCATTCCGTTCCATAAAACGTTCCATAAAAGCTTTTGAAGTTCATTTTTCTGATTCTCTTTACCTTCGGAAGCGATCCCAAACCGAAGTTCAAAGAGAAGAAATATGCAAAAAAATGATAACAAGGTACCCGAATGCAAAGAGTTGTAGAGGAAGTCACTACTTTTACGGTTTTGTATATCCTTATTATCTTTGTGATACTCGGCCCAATCATCTTTGAATTTCAACAGAGTATTTTCTAAAAAAACACACCATTCCTCCGGTTGGTGATGGGGAAGTTCGGTTTTATCTATCCGATCTAAGAGTTCTATAAATTTCTGATGATAGGAGAGAAGATCACTTACAGTTTGGAAAAATGGTAGCCCCGGTTTTACATATAAGATATTCATTAACAAGTTTTGTCTTTTAAAACTCTTATCATTTTTATTGAGATTATCCGTGCAGTACGCATTTGTTGAGGATTGAAGACGAAGAAGTCCATCCGAAAGGTTCTCTTCACTATTGAAGAAGAGAGGCCAAGCTAGAAGGTTGTTATGAATTTGACTTCCTCCTAAGATGACGCGTTGAAACGTGTTAAAGAAACCTTCAAAATAAAAAAAAGCTCTATCCCAGTCTGAGTTTGCAATAAAATCTTCTATGCTAAATTTTTGGCTTTGATAGTGCGAAATGTTGACGTTAAACGTTGAAACGAAACGACATTCTTCTTTTTTTCTCTCAGTAATATCGGTTTTTGTGAGTCCTTTCGTTAGTTCTACAAATGTTTTGTTTTCTGCTTGAAGCTCCGCAAAGGTCTTATTTTTGAAGGTATATCCCAGTCGCCATGCTTCCACGATGAAGCGAGGATCAGCATACTGTTCGCTTTCCGGTTTCTTAGAAGTTTTTTCTGATTCTTCACTGTTATCCTCTTGAACCATTTGAGAGGCGTTCTTTTTAATTATTGAGTAATGATAGGCTTTGACCAATTGTCCGGGCGTTAGTGCAACTCCCAACGTGTTTGAACGAATATAGTATTTCCGAGCCTTATCAAAATCATCAAAGATGTAAATGGACACCTCGGGATCAACCTTCAAACATTCATCACAGTTCTTACAGAAGTTTTCGAAATGATTCTTGATGGATTTGTAGTTTTTTGCAAGTTGAGTTTTGGTTAAAAAATTTTTAGACTCGCGCAACATGGAACCAAGTTTGTAAAAAAAACTTTGTTCATCTTTCAAGTTCTTGGAACGTTGATTTATTTCATACAATAACCACAAAGTTAAAAGTCTTTGTTGACCGTCTATTATCTCTAAAGAGTTTTTTTCTTGATTCAAATAAAAGACAATAGTTCCGATGTGACTTGAACTGCTGAGACTTTGAGGAAATACGGATTCTAAAAAACTTATAGCGGTTGGGGGATCCCAACAATAACTTCTTTGATAAGAAGGAAGCCCTACCGATAAGCTTTCCTTTAGCCCATAACTTGCGCTAATTTTTTCTAAACATTCGCTTAATTTGAAGTTCTGTGACGTGTCCATTTTTCTGTTTTCAGCATAATCGTTCTGCCATCAAAATATTAAATCACATCATTTTGCATCGTCCACTAAAAATCGGCAAGTAAATCCGCAAAAATCGTCAGGTCGTCCACCCT
>CANTYJ010000021.1 GCA_947854175.1 uncultured Turicimonas sp.
AACGCCTCCACGCCGATGATAGTGAGTTGTATTTCTTGCGAAAGTAGGTAGCCTCCGGGCTTATTATTTTCTCTGTTAACTTTTCAAGACCTTTTCCTTCCGAATCAGAAAAGCGAAAACTAATCGCTCCACATACCGGCAGTCAATTACTGACTTAAATTCTATTTGTTCTATTCATATTCAATATTGATAATTGGGATTTCTCCGGCCTCTATATAAGCCAAAGGAAAGCCCGCCGAAGCGGCGGGCCTATCTAAACTAATTTGCGATTAGTTCTTGGTTTGAGCTGAAATCTTGCTGTCATTAGTTCCAAATACACGGAATGCTTCAATAGCCAATGCCAATGAGAGAACTGTCAATACAGCAGAGACACCGACGATCAACCAATTCTTACCTAAATTAACGAAAATTAGCTGGCCTAAAGATGTGAATGTAACGGCAAACATGAAATACATAGGTATAGTAATCATGAAAGTTTCTTTGCCTTCTTTCTTCAACCAGGCGGTGACGGCAAGAAGTGCGAGTGCAGCAAGCATTTGGTTTGCCGTACCAAAGATCGGCCAGATGGTCAGGTAAGAACCGGAGGCCATATACCAAGCGGCGGCAATGGTCACTAATGTGGCAACGTAGCGGTCACCCAAAACTTTTTGAGCTGAATTGACTTCTTTCAGGGACTGTTCTGAAGGAAGAATCATTTCCTGGAAAATAAATCTGCCAAGGCGGGTTGCCGTATCCAATGTCGTCAAGGCAAAAGCAGAGATAGTTAAAGCAACAAATTCTTTAGATAACCCAAAGTCCATTCCTAGAGAAGTCATGAAAGTTGCGGTTCCTTGAGCAAATGCATTTACAGGACCGCCTTGTTTCAAGAGTTCCGGTAATTTATCTGCAGAAACGTAAGCAACCGAAATAACAGCACAAATAGCAAGTAAGCCTTCGATTAGCATTGAGCCATAGCCAATCAGTTTGGCGTTAGCTTCGTTATCCAATTGCTTAGAGCTGGTTCCGGAAGATACTAGTGAATGGAAGCCGGAAATTGCACCGCAAGCGACTGTTACGAACAAGACCGGGAAGAGCCATTGTCCGCCTCCTAAATCAAACCCGACAAATCCTGCAATTTCCATAGAAGGTTGATAAAAGACAATACCCAGGAATGCTGCTGCCATCATTGCATAAAGCAGGAAAGAATTTAGATAGTCTCTAGGTTGCAAAAGAATCCAAACAGGAGCAATGGAGGCAACGAATACATATGCCAAAAGAATCAACAACCATACTTCCTTGCTGAGTACTAATGGGAATACATGTCCCAGCCAGAAGGCCAAAATCATTCCGGCAATACCGGCAACTGTTCCGATCCAGAGTGGAATGCCAGTACGATACACACCGTAACCGAAAGCTACGGCAAGGACAATAAATAATAATGAAGCAGTTCCGGCGCCGGGGTTCGCAACAAAGGTGGAAGCGACAATGTTGGCAAATGCTGCAACAACCACCAACAATGTTACCCAGGCAAAGATTGAGAAGAGAAGTTTTGCCCGGCGTCCGACATTGGATTCAATAATCTGACCAATACTTTGGCCTTTATGACGAAGAGAGGCAACCATAGAGCCGTAGTCATGCACTCCACCAAAGAAGACACTACCGATGAGAATCCATAGACAGACAGGAATCCAACCGAAAACTGCTGCTGAGATCGGTCCGACAATTGGACCGGCTCCGGCGATCGATGAAAAATGGTGACCCAACAGCACAACAGGTTTGGTCGGAACATAATCTATTCCGTCTTTTAGAGTGTGAGCAGGGGTCGGGCGTCTGGGATCGACTCCCCATTTCTTGGCAAGCCATGATCCGTAGAATACATAGGCTGCGATAAAGATGAAGGTGGAGCCTAACAATAATGCAAGTCCGTTCATTTTATTTTTACCATTAATTAAGTTCTAAGAATGATTGAAAATTTTTAATTGATGCTTTCCCTTTGGCATTTGAATAGATCTTACGATTTTTAAGATCTATTAAGACTAGCGCCCAGTCGGCCCAGCCTTTAAAAGTAAAGCAGAAGTCCTTGTGGAACTTTAGCTTTGATAAAGAGTCAATAACACCGGAACTAATTTCGTTTGGACTAATAATGGCCAAAGTAAATAGTGACGACATATGACCCTCCTGAACCTTTAGGGAGGATATGTACCCGGCGAAGACTTCCCTGGCACGAAAAAGAAATTCGGGAGAAAGTTCTTCAACCGATACCACGCTGACGTATTCATCATTATTCATAGAATACAAAGACACTTTCTTGGAGAGGAAATATTTTTCATTGACCTGGTTATAAACAGCCCAGATGTCTGCATAAGGTTGCAGACATTCAGGAGCAGCCTTGAAGTCGAATGAACCCTCTAAACCTTTCCTCAAATTTTCTTTGTATTCTTCTGCATCCATAAATATCCTTAAGCGATCTTGAAACAATAAAAACAGGATCACTGATTATGTCTAATTGTATCCACGGAAAGTTCTCTAGAAATTAATCTGACTACAAGAAAACCCGTATAGAAGTTAATTTTTGAATGAGAGATTTGTTTCCTTCAGGTGAAAAATTAAAAAGGTATACCCAAAGAAGTTCAAAATCTGTTAATGAACAGGTTTTTGAATAAAAATGACAAGAACGTTGGATTGTGACCGTTAGTCTTAAATAATTCACGTATAGACAAATAAATAAAACAACACAGGAAAATCGCTGGAGATAAAAATGGCAGAGCCTTTATATTTCGGAACCTTAGTTAACCCGACAGAAACATTGAAAGATGTTTATATGCTACCTGGTCTGGCCAATAGACATGGCTGTATTTCAGGTGCGACCGGTACCGGTAAGACAGTTTCACTTCAAAAATTGGCTGAATCTTTTTCCAGAATCGGTGTTCCTGTTTTTCTTGCTGATATTAAAGGCGATCTTTCAGGGATTGCTAAAAAGGCAACTCCTTCTGAAAAACTGTTAAAACGGTTGGAAAAATATAATTTGCAGACACCGGAGTGGAATGGGTGCCCGGTTACTTTCTGGGATGTATTTGGAGAGCAGGGCCATCCTATTCGCGCCACAATTAGTGATATGGGGCCTTTGCTAATTTCAAGGCTGTTACAGCTTAACGATACTCAGGAAGGCGTTTTAACGGCCGTTTTCGCTATTGCTGATGACAATGGATTGCTTCTGCTTGATTTGAAGGATTTACGGTCCATGTTGCAGTTTGTTGGCGAAAATGCACGTCAGTTCAGACAAAAGTACGGCAATATTTCTCCGGCCTCTGTTGGAGCAATCCAACGCGGGTTGTTAGCTCTCGAAAGCCAAGGTGCCGATAAATTCTTCGGTGAACCGATGCTCGATATTCATGACTTGATTCAGACAGAACAAGGTCAAGGCGTCGTCAATGTCCTGGCGGCTGATAAGCTGATGCAGTATCCGAAGCTTTATTCAACTTTCCTGTTATGGATTTTGAGTGAGCTCTACGAAAACCTCCCGGAAGTCGGTGATCTTGAAAAGCCGAAACTGGTGTTTTTCTTTGATGAAGCCCACATTTTATTTAAGGATGCACCCAAGGTTCTTCTCGATAAGATCGAACAAGTTGTCCGGTTGATTCGTTCCAAAGGAGTCGGTGTTTATTTTGTATCTCAAAGTCCGATGGACATTCCTGACAGTGTATTAGGTCAATTAGGAAACCGTGTCCAGCATGCATTACGTGCTTTTACACCGAGAGATCAAAAAGCGGTGAAAGTTGTGGCTGAAACGATGAGACCGAACCCCGCTTTGGATATTGACCGGGTGATTACAGAATTAGGTGTTGGTGAAGCACTTGTTTCTTTCCTTCAGGAAGGCGGCATTCCGGGCGAAACTCAACGTATCTGGGTTGGTGCCCCGGGAAGTCAGATTGGCCCGATAACGGCTGAGGAAAGAAAAGAGATCATGGCTAACTCTTTGGTGAAAGGAGTTTACGATCAGCCGGTGGATCGTGTCAGTGCTTATGAAATTTTGCAAAAGAAGGCCGATACAGCTGCCCAGGAAGAACAGAACTCAGGTGCGTCGTCTCAAATGGGGCAGACTTCTGATGAAGAACCGGGTGTCGGAGACTTTATCCTTGCCTCTATGAAAGAAGTGCTCTTTGGCTCAACAGGGCCTCGTGGAGGCCGTAAACCGGGTATTGTTGAAAATATGGCCAAGAGTGCCGCCAGACAAGCAGGCAACCGTCTTATAAGAGGAATCTTGGGCTCTCTTCTGGGCGGTAAGAAATAACTAGTAAGCAAGAGTATTTCTAACCGGTGTTCCGGGGATTTTCGAAAAAAGAAAATTCTCGGAATATTTTATTTATAAGGAAAAAATGTGAATTTAAATTTGGAGCGGGAGACGAGTCTCGAACTCGCGACCTCAACCTTGGCAAGGTTGCGCTC
>CANTYJ010000022.1 GCA_947854175.1 uncultured Turicimonas sp.
AAGAAAGCCAAGAGAAAACTCGAGTCTGATAAGAAATATATCCGACAAACCAAAGAAGCAGAACCTAGAAGACTTCAGCAGAGATTGAAGAAGTCTTGACAAGTCTTGGGCATACTTCGCGATTCAAGTATTTGTTTGAGCCCGAAAATCTATCAATCAACGACGATCAAAGAAAAACATATCCCAACAGATTCAAATTGTTGCGTATTTAAAAAAAAGAGTATCACTTTCTCTTGGATAAATATCTAATAAAAAAGAGTAACTTGAAGGTCTAATTAATCAGGATATCTGTCAATTTTTAAAGATTCTTACTAAACATTTTTATTCTAAAAAGAAAAACTTTTCCATAACAAAACCCTGATAATCCCTTGGTAGACAATAGTTATGTGTTGAAAACTCAACTAAATCGAATTGACTTAAGTAAAGCCAGAAAATCCGTAAAAGAGAATTAATTACAAAAATACCTATTAATAGGTATTTCTTTTAGAAGCAGAATAAGGTTACTACCTAAAATACTTATCTTATATGGCTTAAAAATTTCTTAACTTAACATGAAGTCAGATTAGCAAAACCCTCTTGACTAATCTTTACCAATCGATGCTTCAATTTTTGAGAAGCCTCACAAGGAGACTTTATGTCAAATTACAACACTATAGCTTTAGGCATTGGTTTGGCGACTGCAATAGTTTCATCATATGCTTTTGCTGCAGAAGGACAACCTTTGCCTCCTCCTAAAGTCAATGCATTGACTCAAAAGGTTTGGGATAATCCAGATGTGACGGAACCAACAAAGGGTATTCGCACTTTACAGGACTATATCGTTCAAGAAAAAGAAATGTGGGATTATTTATTTGAAAATCATCCTATATTTGCGACTTACGGTAAAGATGGCCGAGTTATTGGAACACCCGCAATTTCAACACGTGGCTCGGAATACTTAGGTGAAGGAAACGCACAGAAATATTCAAGCCATCAACCGGGCAATCGTCCGATGGCCTCACAATATAGATTAGGACAGCGCAGTATTCTTGACTTTCCTAATAAGTTTGTTGGACCGGATAAATGCGGTGAATGCCACGCTATTCAGTACGAACAGTGGAAACGCTCCCGCCATGCGCAAACAATTCGCTTCCCCGGCGAACATCCTGAAGTTGATAACGATCTGAAGAAAAAACTGTACGGTTCAGACGCTTCTATCCTTCCGGACGGTATTACCGCAGATGTGATCTATGCCACAATCGGTACTCCAAGAACGAAATACGGTTATATCGACGCTTGGCTCGTTAGAGGTTCATATCATGTCCGTGACGGCCTATTAAAAGACGGTACAGGTAAGGTTGTTGCAGGTGGTAACCAGTTCTCCCGTGGTTGGGCCGAATGGTTAACACCTGAAAAAGCCAAACAAATTAACGCTTTGATCCCTGACTTCCCGACAGAATTGAGCCAGTTCGGTCCGTCAGCCTCTCACCAGTGGGGTATGACATCCTACGGTTCAACTTACGAAGGCAAACTGTTATTCCAGTCTGCAACTTCTTATTGTGAAGTTTGCCATGCATTTAAGTTTGACTTCAAAGACAAGAAAGAATTCTTTGCTGCTTTAGGTAATCCTAAAGAACTTCAGAAGCACACTATCTCTAAAGGTATCGCTTGTGAAGAATGCCACGGTGAAGGCGGCCACTTGGTTGGTAATACTAACAATATGAAGACCAATTGCGATCGTTGCCACCAACGTCTCAATTTCATCGAAGACGAAGTCGACAGACCTGATGCCAAGGGCAAATTAGAACGTGCATTTAACGCTAAGACAAAATCTTCTTGCCCGTCTTGTGGTACAGAAGGTGCCCAGCTGTTCATGTCTAAGCACTATGAAAAAGGCATGCGTTGCGTAACATGTCATGATCCTCATGAAGTTACAAGCAACGATTGGCAATCCGGTATCACTCGCCCGGCAATCCGTCAGACATGTCAGGACTGCCATAAGGTTCAAGCCGAGATGATTGCAAATACTGACACACATAGCAAGGTTGACTGCATTGCTTGCCATATGCCGTTCACAATGAGCTGTGAAAACTTTACAGCTATCCAACGTCCTGATATGGCCGGTTTCGACGCCGTTAGACGTTCTCACCTCTTCAAGATTGAAGTTGATCCTGAGAAGAAGATGATGAATCCGGGCCCAGGACAATCTCGCGCTTCTAATTCTAAGGGCTGGAGAATTTCTCGTGACGAAGAAGGCCATGGTTACGTTGACTTGATGTGGAGCTGCGCCAGAACATCAATAGCGGACTTCACAGTTGTTGAAGGTCAAGGCTGTCATAGCCCGTTCCAGTCTGAACTTGATCAAGGCCTGATCTATCAGGATCAGAAAGAGATCTACGGCGAAGTCATGAAGTGGCAAAACCCGATTAAGGAAGGTCATCAGAAGAATGTTGATGCTATGAATAGAATCAATAAACTTCTTGAAGTTACCAAGTTGACACCTGAACAAAGAACTGAAGCTATGCTTCTGATTGATAAGGCTGGTGAAATTATCAAACAGGTTCAGGAAGACGGTTCCTGGGGTGTGCATGCTTTCAATTACACAAAACAACGTGTAGAGACAGCTCAAGCTTACCTAACTAAGGCTCAGGCTATAATCGACCAGGGTGGTTATCAAAAAGCCCGTCCGGTTCAGACTGCTGCTAAATAGGTAAGAAGTACCAAAAATTAAATATTCGGACCGCAAGGTCCGAATCGAACCGAGAAGAAGTATGAATAAAAAAGTAATCCAGACAGTGTTCTTAATTTTAGGTTTGTCCCTGTGTGGGTTCCGCGTAGAGGCGGGTGGTGGTGGAGAACCGGTTGAGGCACCTGTATATGAGGAATTGTTAAACCAGATTTCCATGAGGGAAGCAGAAATACTATGGGAAAATGGAGTTCCTTTTTACGATGTCAATACTTTTGAAGTTTGGAGTCAGGGTTACATTCCGGGAGCCAAGTTCTTTAATGTTCGTAACTGGAAAGAACTCCTGCCGAAAAATAAAGATAAAACAATCGTGTTTTATTGTGCCAATAAACTTTGTACTTCTAGCGAAATGGCTGCACGGGAAGTGATGAAGCTTGGTTATACCGATGTCCGACAAATGCCGGATGGTATTGACGGGTGGAAACTCTCCGGAAGAAAAGTAGAGATGCCTTAAAACGTTCTCTAAATAGATTCAGATTTACTTATATAGAAAGATTTACTATGTCAACCTTAAATAAAACTTTGTTGTCAGTCGCGTTGACCTTCGCATTCGTAGGTTCCGCTTTTGCTCAAGAAATGAACCCGGAGGCCAAAGAGTCTTACAGCTTAGGTGCTTCAGTCGGCCATCATTTATCTTCACAGATCTATAGACAATCCGAACTTGGCGCACCCGTTGATGTTGATAAGGTTGTCGAAGGGTTTATGGACGCTCTCAAGAATAAGAGCAAACTTACAGATGAACAACTCCTTGATGTTCTCAATAAAAGAGCTGAAAAACTTAATGAACTTTATGAAACCAAATTAGCCCAGGTTAAACAAACCAATGCTAAGGAAGGTCAGGCTTATTTAGATAAAAATAAGGCCAAAAAGCACGTTATAGTTACAGCTTCAGGCTTGCAAGTTGAGAATGTGGTTGTTGGTAAGGGTCCTTCTCCTAAAGAAGAAGATGTAGTAACGATGGAGTATTCAGGTCATTTGGTTAACGGGACTCCTTTTACAACACGGGACGGAAAACCGGTTGAGGAAAGAAGCGTCGTTATGACCTTGATTCCAGGCTTTCAGGAAGGTCTGAAACAAATGAAAGAAGGTGGAAAATCTATCTTTACAATCCCTGCCAAATTAGCTTACGGAGAAGAAGGAGCAGGTCCTGTACCTCCGGAATCGGTTCTAATTTTTGAAGTCACACTCAAAAAAGTTGAAAAACCCGGAGCTGGTAAAAAAGAAGGGGCAAACGCTATGCCTGCAGGCCATCCGAAGGTCGATCAAGATCGTCCGCAAAAGATGTGGCCTCATAGCTAATAAGGAGAGAATATGTTCAACGGTCTAACAGGACTTTTCGCCATCGTAATTGCAGTAATTGTTTTCATCTTCGGATGGTACGGTTACCGAAATTCCCGTCAAGGACTCCATAGACCGGTTCTCGCAGGTGTTGTAATTTTATTAGTCGCATTCTCAGTCGGGATTTATGCTTATACAGGTCGTTTCAATGAGTGGCAAAATGCTCAAGTCAACGTTGACACAGATCCTCGTTTAGCAGCGAAGATCACGTTGGCCAGAAAGGTAGCCGCTGAACAACCCAATAATCCTGAATCCCTAAGAGAACTCGGCGAGCTTTATATGCAAGGAGGGCTCTTTGGAGAAAGCGCAGAGAGTTTTGATAAGGCTTTACAACTTTCTGGTCCAAATGCCCGTTTATACGGAATGAAGGCCAGAGCACTGTACTACAGGGATAAAAGAGAATTAACCTTGGAAGTCAGTAAAACCATTAATCAAGCCCTTGATCTTTATCCGGCTGAGCCATTAAGCAGAATGCTTCTTGCCGAACATGCTTACCGACAAAAAGATTACAAGACTGCAATCAGAGAATGGAAAGTGATCATAGATTTCCATAGCTCCCCCGGACATGAATTAGCCATTAAAAAAGCTATTTCCAATGCCGAGGAAAAACTAGCTCAAAATAAATAAAGACGGATTATTAGTCCGTCATGGAGATTCACCGTGAGTATAACAATCGACAGAAGAAGATTTCTTGCCGGTACAACCGCGGGATCGTTGATGGTTCTTTCTCTCGGGGCATGTAAGCCCAATGACCAGAAGGCTACCCTCGACTCCAAGGAGAATAATGCTCAGCCTCAACCACATTATGCGATGGTTTTTGATCAGAACAAATGCATCGGTTGCGGTCTTTGCAAAACTGCCTGTAATGAAACCAATCAGTTGCCCAAAGGCGTTTCTCGTCTGGTTCTGGAACGTCAGACTACACATGTTCCCGGCACAGCTTGTCCGGTTTGTGGAAAACTTGAAGGATGCGACTGTGAACGTGTATATGTCCGTGTATCTTGTCAGCAGTGCCAGGATGCACCGTGCGTAAGAGTTTGCCCGACAGGAGCCGCTCATCGGGACCCGAAGACAGGAATTGTGACAATGGATGCTGACAAATGTGTAGGATGCAAATATTGCATCGCCGCTTGTCCCTACAACGTCCGTTTCATTAACTCCGAAACAAAAGTTGCTGACAACTGCGATTTTTGTCTCAACACTAAATTAGCTAAGGGTGAAGAACCGGCCTGTGTACAGGTCTGCCGCCACGGAGCACTATACTTCGGCGACATTAATGATCCTTCAACCATCATTAGCCGTTTATTGCGAGTTAAAGATACTGTTCGCATTCGTCCTCACCTTGGTACAGAACCAAGCCTGAGATATATTCCGGTAACCAAAGAAGGAGTCTGATTATGCTGGACTTTACCATCGGTTTATCAGAAGGTGTCGCCTGGCCTTGGCCAATTGCAGTTTATCTTTTCCTGGCCGGCATCTCAGGTGGTGCCGTGGCTGTTGCGATTTGCATTAACTTGTTCCGGGGTGTTCATGCCAACACTCCTATCATGAAAGCTGCAACATTAGTCGGTTTCGTAACCATAGTGCTTGGCATGGTATGTCTGGTATTAGACTTAACCAATCCTCTGTTTTTCTGGAAGATTCTGGTTTACTACAACCTGACATCCGTCATGAGCATCGGTGTAATAGCATTGCTGTTTTACATCCCGTTGGTTTTTGTGCTGATGTGTGTTGCATTAAGAGAAGAAATCGTTTCCTTTAGTTTCCTTAAATGGCTGGATCCGATTATCGGTTTCTTTGGAAAATTCCGCGTTGCACTCGATTGGATAGTTCTTTTACTGGCTATTGCAATTTGTGCATACACCGGCTTCCTGATTTCTGCTCTTATCCGCTTCCCGCTAATCAATACAGCCGTACTTCCAGCCTTATTCGTTGCATCCGGCTTTTCTGCAGGATGCGCGGCCACCAAAGTACTATCTACATGGTTATTCAATGCAGATCGTCATGGTCCTGAGCTTCACATTCTTCACTTGGCCGAGTGGCCTATCATGGCAGTCGAAGCAATGTGCCTGTTGATGATTTTCGTTGCTCTTGCCACCGGAAACTCAGCAGCCAAAGAAGCTGTTGCCGGATTTACCACAGGTGTGTGGGCAGATGTATTCTGGATTGGAGCTGTTGGAATCGGCTTTATCGTTCCATTATTTCTTAATTTCTTCGGAAGCAAATCGTTCAGAGAAGGTGCTTGCGCTTTCTATGTATCCGGTTTGGCCGCCATTGGTGGAATGATGTGTCTGCGTCTTTTCATCATTTACGCCGGTCAGATTAACGCTATTTAAAAACTTTCTGTATTGCTCCGGGAGTTCACTTCCGGGGCAATATTTGCATATTATTTTCAGACGATCCTTCTTACCAAGACCAAAGCAGAGCCTATTATGCAGCTACTAAGTAAATTATTGCTCACCTCTTTCCTATTCGTCTTATTAGTTGGCTGTAATAACAGTGAACAAAAAGCAGCTCAACAACCTGTTGTTTTTGATAAACACGACAGATGTCAGATTTGTGGAATGGTAATCCTGAATTATCCGGGAGCCAAAGCTCAAGTTTTTATCAAAGATAATAAAGATGCTCTTAAATTCTGTTCCGTAAAAGACGGATTCGTATTTATTCTTCAGCCCGAAAATAACAAACGACTGGAGAATTTTTTCGTAAGCGATTTTGGAAACACTAAAGACATTCCTCTGAACGAAAAAATGCTTAAAGCTCAAAATGCCGTCTATGTTGCAGGTTCTGACGTCAGAGGCGCAATGGGCAAATCAATACTTCCATTTGCAACCGAAGATGCTGCAAAGGCATTCAAGGCTCAACATGGCGGAACTATCGTCAAATACAACGAGGTTAACCTCGAGTTATTGAATTTTCTGAAAGGACATAAAAAATGATAGCCAGGTTCTTAGTGTGCTTGGCTTTATGTGTCACCACCCAAGTGCATGCAAAGTCCTGGCCGGTTCAAACAGCCCATCAATTATCAGAGGCATTACGTTTTTCTGAAGCCGGAGATGAAATTCTTGTTAGAAGCGGTAATTATTTAGGAAATTTTGAAATTTCTAAACCTTTGACACTTAAAGGGGAGAAAGATTCCGTCATCGATTGCAAGAGCAAGGGCAGTTGCATAAAAATCAAAGCAAACAATGTCACTATCTCCGGTTTGACTATCAAAAATTACGGCTCGGATTTGTATGAGCTGGATTCCGGCGTTCTTATTTCCGATAACTCAGCCAATATCAAACTATCTCATTTGAAAATAGAGGGAAAAGGGTTTGGGGTCCGCGCCGATCATTCAAAAAATATCGATATCACGGATTGTGATATCAGAGGTGATCGTCGAATGCATGTTCTTGACAGAGGAGATGGTGTCTACTTCAAGTACGTCAAAAACGCGAACCTTCTCAACAATAAAGTCCTTTATACCAGAGACGGTTTTTATTTTGAAAACACAGAAAACAGTGTAAGCAGGGGCAACTATTTTGGCGGCCTCCAGTATGGAATCCATTATATGTACACTCAAAAAAATTCTGCCTCTGAGAATAAAACCATTGCGTCTATCGGTGGATTTGCCTTAATGGACTCCTCTGATTTGGACTTTAGAAAAAATATCTCCGAAAGAACCGTCGAATTCGGAATCCTTCTGAACGAAACAAATAATTCTATCGTTAAGGATAATCTGGTCTCGGGGGTTAAAAATCCCAGAGGAAAAGCAAGTCTTGATACAGAAGGAAAAGGGTTATTTGTTTATGGAGGCGGTGAAAATCTGGTAGAAAACAACCTCTTTAAAAATAATGAAGTAGGGGTGGGGGTTGCCATGGGAGGGGAAGGAACCTTGTTAGTTAACAATGCTTTTATTACTAACAAAACTCAGGTCCGCTATGTTGGAACAGGAAATGTTGAATGGAGTAAAGAAGGGAAAGGAAACTTTTGGGATACTTACCAAGGCTGGGATTTAAACGCAGACGGGACCGGTGACATTGCATATGTCCTTAATGATTCCTTAGACAGAATCTTTTGGCTCTATCCCGAGGTCAGGTTTTTAATGAAGAGCCCGTTAGTTAGTCTGTTGAAGTTTATTTCTTCTCAAATCCGACTAGATCAGGGGGTCGGAATTACAGACTCTCATCCTTTAACGTCACATCCTTTAGCCGCCAAATAAGTCATGTCTGTTGTTGAGTCTTCGAAACTATCAGTCTTTAGAAAGAATAAAAAGATTCTTTCCGATGTTTCCTTATCGATTAATGAGGGACAATTGATTGCATTAATCGGGCATAACGGAGCCGGAAAATCGACTCTGATAAAGACAATCCTTGGCTTAATTAAGGCAAAAAGCGGCTCCATCCGGGTTTTAGGAAAAGAACCGGGCACAATGAGAGAACTTGTCGGCTACTTACCCGAACATGTGACGTTTTATGAAACGTCAACTGTTTTAGATAATCTCAAGTATTTTGCGGATCTCAAAGGCGTTTCATTAGAAAAAGTTAAGGAAATGATTTCCATCCTGGGATTATCCAAAATTGAAAATCAAAAAGTATCGCTCTGCTCAAAAGGACAAAGACAAAAATTAGGTTTGGCACAGGCTTTATTAACGAAGCCCAAACTTCTTTTATTGGATGAACCAACAGTTGGTTTGGATCCGATGGCATCCGATTTTATGTACAAGACACTTGTCGCTTTAAAGGTGCATGGATGTACGAGTATTGTTTGTACTCATGAACTCCAGCTCATTGAATCCTTCATGGATAAAGCTCTGGTTCTTAACCATGGCCAAATAAAAGCCTTCGGCTCTCTGGATGAATTAAGTAAACATTTTGATTTACCTGTTTTCATTTCGTCTTCCTCTATCACGCCGGTTATCTCAAAAGAGATTGGCGTTCACGACGGTCACAATGGAACTATTGAGTGTTCATACTCACATTTAGATGAGACTCTGGAGATTCTCAGACGTAAGTACTTAATCACCGACCTCAAAGTTAAAATGCCTTCTCTCATGAATGCTTTTAAAGCTTCTCTTGGAGAAGACGCCGGCGTTGGAGAGGTCCATGAATAAGAAATCAGTTGTACAAGTCGTTGCTGTCAAAGAGTTTAGGGACAGCGTCCGGAATTTCTGGCTGGTGACCGGCTCTGCCGTCTTCGCATTATTGACGTTTGCTATTTTATTCGGCACCGCTGCCATTGGAGGAAATTTTGTTTTTCGTCCTTTTGAAACGGTGATGGACTCAATGACAATGATCGGAGTGTTTTTTATTCCGTTGATTGCCATAATGATTAGTTATGATGCGTTTTCGGGTGAATACGAGTCCGGAACTTTAATGCTTTTGTTAACTTATCCCATCAGCCGAGTATCTTTACTGACCGGCAAACTTCTGGGACAAGGTTTTGCTTTGGTTCTCTGTATACTCTCTGGAATTTTGCCGGTTGTTCTTTTAAAAGTGGTCGGCGTCTTACCTTATACCTTTAAAGAAATTTTTGAACCACTACTGTTGTTTTTTGGTTCTGGAATCACACTAGGTGTAATTTTTATTTTATTGTCTTACTTTGTAAGTCTGATAAACAGTACAAAAGGCCGTTCATTAGCAATGTTAATGGCGATATGGCTCGTAGTCGTATTTCTTTATGATTTAGGACTATTGATAGTCACTGTAGCCGGAGACGGAGGACTTTCTTCGAAAGTTCTTGCTTATCTGATGGTATTGAATCCGACCAGTGCTTTTAGGATGTTCAACCAACAAGAACAAGGCTTAATAACTATATTTTCTTCAGCCCGTCTGGAACTCTATTTGTTGCTATGGGTGGTAGCTTTATTTTTACTGGACAGCCGGATTTTTGCAAGAAAGTTATATTGACAATATAGAAGAAAGAGACAATCGTGACGGGAGAATTAGGACAATTTATATTAATCGCAACCGCCTGCTGTGCGTTGATTTTTTCCTTTCCGATATTGATTGGAGAGCGTCGGGGCAACTCTTTTTTCGCCGGATTATGGAAACCGTCCATCAGCTTAGTGTTTGCCGGTTTGTCTTTGTCGGTCGGGATTTTGGTCTATGCTTTTTTAACCAACGATTTCTCAATTGCATACGTTACTAATAACTCCAACACTCATCTGCATTGGGCCTATAAGATATCGGCGTTGTGGGCCGGACATGAAGGTTCTATGCTGCTTTGGGCCTGGTCCATTATGGCATGGACCGTTTTATTTTTTGTCTTTTCCAATGATGACACGGAGTTCAAATCCAGAACAGCGGCAGTTATTCTTTTTGTTGCGGGGCTGATTTGTCTTTTTATTGTTTTCACCTCAAACCCGTTTGCAAGACTTCTTCCTTTTTATCCGGGGGAAGGAAAAGATCTCAATCCGATCCTGCAAGATATTGGAATGATTCTTCATCCCCCGGCATTGTTCATCGGATATGCAGGATGTGCTTTGTGTTTTGCTATCGGATTAGCGGCTGCGATGGGCAAGAGAACCGGCGGAAGTTCTTTGACCTCTTTGACCAACGTAACTATTTTTTCCTGGCTCTTTTTAACAGCCGGTAATGTTCTCGGCTCCTGGTGGGCATATAACGAATTAGGTTGGGGCGGATGGTGGTTCTGGGATCCGGTTGAGAATTCTTCATTTGTTCCGTGGCTATTTCTGAGTGCGCAACTACATGCGCTGGTTTTATCGAAATACAACAAAAAATTGACGAATACGGCTTTATTTTTATCTTTAATTAGCTTCGCTGTCTGTCTTTTAGGGACTTTCATTGTACGTTCCGGCATTATTCAGTCGGTTCATGCTTTTGCTTCAGCCCCGGGAAGAGGTCTTGCACTGCTGATTGTTTCGCTGGTTATTCTTATTCCGGCCTTTGTCATTTTTGGAAAAAGTGCCTCTGAAAGTGGGAGCTCTTCTTCCATTGAAAACAAAAGCGTGGCAGAAATAATGACCATTCTTGCGGTTCTGCTCTTATGTGTTTCTGCCATTTCCATTTTGTTCGGAACGCTCTATCCGCTTATTCATGAAACTTTTGGCGGTGAAACATTGTCTGTCGGAGCTCCATACTTTAACTCGATTTTTGCTCCGATGGTTATTTTGGCGGCTCTTCTTATAGCCGGCTTTCAACTTAGAAATAATAACGTCTTTGTTAATCTGTCAATTTTGGTTTTCTCAGGAGCTTTAGCAGCTTACTTTGGTTTCTTCACTTCAGCCAAATCTGCGGTATATACCTTTACCGGTGTGTTTTCTGCAGTCCTGTTAACACTGTCTTTTGTGACATCTTTATTAAAAAAACAAAAGAATTTATTTGCCTTGGTGGCTCACTTAGGTATAGCGATTAGTATTTTGGGTGTCGTCGGCGACAGTCAGTTTTCGAACGAAGCAGTTGTCAGGATGGGTCCGGGTCAAGGACGTCAGGTAGGAGATCTAATTTTTGTCTACGACAGAACCGTCAAAGTCGATACACCTTCTTACTGGGCAGATGAGGGCGATATTCTGGTTTTGGATGAAGCTGAAAATGTGATTGGACATCTAAATCCCCAGCGTCAAACTTTTAAGAATAACGGCATGGAAATGACAGCCGCCGGCATTTCTCACGGTTTCTTCCGGGACCTTTACATTTCAATGGGAAACCGGTTAAGCCAGGAAGAATATTTAGTGCGTATAAATGTACGACCGTTAGTCAGTTGGATATGGTTTGGAGGCGTGCTGATGATTCTTTCTGTTCTGTTTGCTTTCACAAGACGAAAGACTTTATCAGCTTCGAAAGGATAGGTTATGAGTTTAACTTCTATTAAAAAGCTGTTTATCGGTTGTTCTTTGATGATTGCCATGACTGTCTCAGCAATGAGTCTGCAGGAACAGGCCATCGGAATTTCCAAAGAGTTAAGAGATCCGTCAGCGGTTAATCAGTCTTTGTATGAATCGAATGCGCCTCAGGCAGCCCAATTGAAAGCAAAAATCTATGAATTATTAAAAGAAGGCAAGAACAAAGAAGAAATCTTTAAGTACTTTGCTGACCGATACGGTTCACAAATTCGTTATCTGCCCAAGCTGGAAGGTTCAACCATGGCGTTATGGATAGTCCCGGCCGGATTGATTTTGCTCGTAGTAGTGGCTGCGGGCGTGTTGTTTATAAAACGTAAAAAGGTTATTTCATGAAAATTTCAATTAAGAGTCTTATTGTTTGTCTGGGAATTAGCTTGTGTACGGTTGCCCATTCTCAAGCTATTTTTTCTGAAAAGCTTTATAGCACCGGTGATGCCCTTCAAAAACCGATGGTTATGACACCCTTGGTTGAATTCAAACATGCCCGCAAGATGCCGGATTTGCAACTGGAAACGCTGGACGGCAAAAAAACATCCTTAGACCAATACAAAGGTAAACTTTTAATCCTGAATATTTGGGCAAGCTGGTGTGCTCCATGTATCCGGGAAATTCCGGAACTGACAAAGTTGCAGAAAGTCTTGAAAGACTCAAAAACGGTTATTTTAGGTGTTTCGGTCGATGGCAATCTGAAACAGCTTAAGTCCTTTATGAAAAAGTATAAGGCGGAAGACTTTCATACTTTGTTGGATAAAAACATTTCAGTCCAGGCCGCGATGCCACTGGAAGTTGTACCGACCAATCTGATTATTGACGGCAATGGAAATATGGTCGGCTATCTGCCGGGTTACTTACCATGGGATGACGAGGATATCTTACCGTTCCTCAAGAAACTGGAGAACAAATATAGCGGCACTTCTACGCAGGATAAGAAATAGCCGGTTCCGCGTTAAACCTAGATTCAGACGGTTTTTTAGATGAAAAAGGTTTTAAGTAAAATTTGCCTGTTTGTTTGTGCTGTTACAGCAGCTACGAATTTATCTTTTGCGTCTGAGATTAAGAAAACAGAACCGGTTACATCTAAATCAGAGGTCCGATTAGCGGTTGTGAACTCCTTTGGAGTCAATATTTCTGTCCGTTATTTCAATGGTACGGTCAATGCAATTGCAAAAGCGGTAGCTCCGAGACGTTTGAATATTCAAATTTATGATCAGGAAAATTTCCTGGAAGCGGCACGCAATGACGGCTTTGATTTAGCTATAGCCTCCAGCGGTCTGACTGCTGTCATGTTGGATTCAAGCGGCGGCACGGCTTTATTGACGGCGATTAATAAATATACTCCGGACCCGAACCGTGCCAATGCGGGGGTCATTATCACCAGATCGGACAGGGCTGATATCAATTCTCTGGAGGATCTCCGGGGAAAAACACTCGCCGTTTCCAGTAAAAAAGCGTTTGCCGGTTTTCTTGCTGTATTTGGAGAAATTGAGGCCGAAGGCATCAATCCGAACCATCTTTTTAGAACAGTGACAGCCACAAGGCAACCGATGACTGATCTCGTTGACAGAGTCCTGAACAAAGAGGTTGACGTTGCTTTTGTTGCCAGCTGTATGCTGGAAAACATGGAGGAAAAAGATAGTCTTCCTCCCCGAGCTTTAAAAGTTATCAATGAAAGGAAAGATGATAATTTCTATTGTAAGCACTCAACCAGGCTTTATCCCGGCTGGATATTGTCCGCAAAGTCTTCTTTATCTTCCCAAACAGCAAGAAATATTGTTGAAGCGTTGCTACAGTTAAAGCCGGACAGTCAAGAGGGTACTTACTGGACGATCGCTTCAGATTTCGAGCAGATGAATCTGCTGCTTCAAAGAACGGCTATTCGATATCTAGATGATAGAACAGTCAGCTGGGCTTTGAACTACTATAAAAATTATTTCCTTATCGGCGGCATTCTCTTAATCGTTTTTATTCTCAACTGGATTTATCTTGCCGTAACAGTCCGAAGAAAGAAAAAAGAACTCCAGAAAAAAGTTGAAGAGAATAAGGAATACGAAAAAGAGAACCGTTTAATTCAAGCCAGAATAGAATCTTTGGAAAAAGCCAACACGATAGGTATTGTTTCGGGGCTCGTGGCTCATGAGTTAAAACAGCCTTTAGCCGCTATTAATAATTATGCTGAGGCACTATTGAGGAAACTCAATAACAATAGGATGCCCAGTGAGACATCTTTATCAAGAGCATTAAAAGAAATTCATACCGAAGGTCAAAGAGCATCCGATATTATCGATTTTGTCCGTAGTATCGGTAAAAAAGAAAAACGCGAGAGAAAAGTTTTTGATGCTCAACAAAAAGTAATGTCTGTCCTTGAGATGATGCGAAGGATAGGAAAGCTTTATGCCGAATATTCTTTGGAAATTGAGGAGAACGTGTTAATTAAGGCTGATCCTTTGAATGTGGATCTGGTTCTTTTAAATCTTATTAAAAATGCCCAGGAAGCATTAACGGGTATTCCTAATGCAGAAATTAAAATCATTGTCCGACGAACAGAGAGGTGGGCACAAATCATTATTGAGGATAACGGTCCTAAGTTATCCGATGAAGAATTTGCGCGTCTGCGCCGGGTTGGACAATCAACAAAACAAGACGGACTGGGACTGGGTTTAGCCATTGCCCAGGAATTAACCGAATCCAACGGAGGGATTCTTAAATTATCAAAAATACCCGACGGAGGGTTGAGATGTACGGTCAATTTACCGCCGGCAAAGGAGAATAACCATGCGCTTAACTAATTTGCAGGAACAAGCAATAATTAGAATAATCGATGATGACGATGCCATGAGGAAGTCCTGGAATTTTCTGATAGAAGAAGAGGGATGGAAGACCCGTTGTTTTTCTTCAGCATTAAGATTTTTAGAAGAAGACAACAGGGCAGATTTAGGCTGTGCCGTTCTGGACGTGAGAATGCCGGATATGAGCGGCATCGAATTGCAGCAGGTGATGCAGCTTCAGCACAACGGTCTTCCGATCATTTTTGTTTCTGCTCACGGCAGTATCGACATGGCTGTTCAAGCTTTAAAAGACGGAGCAGTAGATTTTCTTCCGAAGCCGGTTAGTGCCGAAAGACTTTTAAATGCAATTGAGAAAGCGGTTACTTTTGATTTTCAGCGCCGGCAGGAACTCAAGATAACGGATGAAAGAAGAGAAGCTTTTGACAAGCTCACCATAAGAGAGAAGATGGTTGCCCGGAAAGTCGCTCTGGGACTTCTGAACAAGCAGATTGCGGATGCTTTAAACATTAGTGAAAAAACGGTACAAGTTCACCGTGGTGTTGTCTGCCGTAAATTAGGTGTTAAAAGTGCAGTTGGTGTTGCAGCCATTCTCAGGAGTCTTCACGAAGAAGAAGGTGTTAGTGAGAGATAGCATTAGTAATAATGCGAAAGCAGAACCGGAAAGTCACCAAAAATCGGCTACTTTCCGGTTTTTATTTTTTTTAAACTCAAAGTTTTTAATGAAGTTTATGTAAGGAAAAGAAATAAATGGCATACTCAATAAGTTAATCCATTTAAGACTAAAAAAGAAGATTATGCAGGAAACTCAAACCCCTAAAACTTTATATGACAAACTCTTTGACGAACACGTTATAAGAACCGAAAAAGACGGGACTTCAACGCTTTATATCGATCGTCATTTAGTTCATGAAGTTACCAGTGCCCAAGCTTTTGAAGGTCTTAGAATCGCCGGCAGAAAACTGTGGAGAAATTCATCCATTGTTGCAACCGCCGATCACAATACACCGACAACCGGATGGGAAAAAGGCATGGAGGGTATTACAGACCCGATAGCTCATTTACAAGTCAGTACATTAGATAAAAACTTGGCTGATTCGGGTTGCGCCGCCTACTTCCCATTCCTGAGCAGAGGACAGGGCGTCATTCACGTCATGGGACCCGAAGAAGGCGCTGTTTTACCCGGTATGACAATAGTCTGCGGTGACTCTCACACCAGTACTCACGGTGCTTTAGCTACGATAGCTTTCGGCATTGGTACCAGTGAAGTAGAGCATGTGATGGCTACTCAGACGCTGCTCACCAAAAAGATGAAGAAAATGCTTGTGAGAGTCTCAGGTCGTCTGCAGCCGGGTGTTTTTGGCAAAGACCTGGCACTGGCTGTGATTGGAAAGATTGGAACAGCCGGCGGTACAGGCTACGCTATCGAATTTGCCGGCGAAGCTATTTCCGCTTTGTCAATTGAAGGGCGTATGACTCTTTGCAATATGGCTATTGAAGCCGGTGCAAGATGCGGTATTGTCGCTGTCGATGATAAGACAGTTGAATATTTAAAGGGGCGTACCTTGGCTCCGACAGGCAGTCAATGGGACAAGGCAGTTGAATATTGGAAAACATTGCGCAGTGACGAAGGAGCTGTATTTGATAAAGTCATTGAATTAAATGCAGAAGAAATTTCTCCGATGGTTACCTGGGGTACTTCTCCGGAAATGGTTGCACCGGTGACCGGGAAAACTCCGTTACCCGAAAACCAACCGGATCCAGTCAAACGAGAAGGCTGGGAAAGAGCCTACAAGTACATGGGGTTAGAGCCGGGCACTCCGATTGTGGAAATCTATCCGAACTCTGTGTTTATCGGTTCCTGCACAAACGGCAGAATTGAAGATATACGGGCTGCCGCTTATGTGGTTAAGAAGCTTGGAAAAAAAGTTGCTCCGAGTATTAAGACTGCTTTGGTTGTCCCGGGTTCCGGGCTCGTCAGAGAACAGGCTGAGAAAGAAGGTCTGGATCAGATATTCATTGCCGCCGGATTTGAATGGAGACGCCCCGGTTGTTCAATGTGTCTTGCGATGAACGCCGACAAACTGGCTGAAGGCGATCGTTGTGCATCTACCAGCAACCGTAACTTTGAAGGCAGACAAGGCAAAGGAAGCCGTACTCATCTATGTTCTCCTGCCATGGCCGCAGCTGTTGCCATCGAAGGACATTTTGTCGATGTCAGAAAGATTTTTTAAGAGGAGCTCTGTTATGAATAAATTTGTCACTTTTAGCGGAATTGTTGCTCCTCTGGATCGTTCCAATGTCGATACGGATGCAATTATTCCAAAGCAGTTTTTAAAATCAATCTACCGCACGGGTTACGGTCCCAATCTATTTGATGAATGGCGCTACCTGGACAAAGGTGAGCCCGGAAAACCTGAATCCGAAAGAATCCCCAATCCGGATTTTGTTCTGAATCAGCCAAAATACACCGGCTCTTCAATTCTGATGGCCCGAAAGAATTTTGGTTGCGGTTCCTCCCGCGAGCACGCTGCCTGGGCTTTAACACAGTACGGTTTCAAAGTTGTTATTGCTCCTAGTTTTGCGGATATTTTCTATAACAACAGTTTCAAAAACGGTTTGTTGCCGATTGCATTGCCGGAATTTGTCATTGATCACCTTTTCCAGGAGGTACAGGCTAACAACAACTACAAGTTAACCATCGATTTAGAAAACCAAAAAGTGATCGAACCAAATGGAACTGCCCATGACTTTGAAGTTCCGGAATTCAGAAAGTATTGTCTTCTGAACGGACTGGATGATATCGGCATCACGTTAGAACATGCTGATGAAATCCAGGCATTCGAAAACAGACGCTTAAATGAAAAACCTTGGTTAGTAAAAACAATTTATTAATTTGGTAAAGAAAAAATGACAAAAAAAATTGCAGTTCTTGCCGGTGACGGAATCGGACCGGAAATCATGGCTCAAGCTCTCAAAGTACTACGAGCCTTAAATCTTGACCTGACTTACGAAGAAGCTTTAGTAGGCGGCGTAGCTTATGCCGCAATGGGGCATCCTTTGCCGGAATCGACATTAAAACTGGCCAAAGAAAGTGACGCCGTTTTGTTTGGAGCCGTCGGCGATTTTAAATACGACACATTAGAGAGGCATTTGAGACCGGAACAAGCCATTCTTGGTTTGAGAAAAGCCCTTGGCCTGTTTGTTAATTTAAGACCGGCCATCTGTTTCCCTGAGTTAACGTATGCTTCTACTTTAAAACCGGAAGTTATCTCCGGCTTAGATATTCTCATCGTCAGAGAGTTAACAGGTGACGTTTATTTCGGTCAGCCCAGAGGGCGCCGCAAGAGCCCGGACGGATTATTTGCCGGAGCGGTTGAAGGCTTCGATACAATGCGTTATTCCGAGCCGGAAGTTGAAAGAATCGCCCATGTTGCATTCAAAGCCGCACAGGGACGACAGAAACATTTGACCAGTGTTGACAAAGCCAATGTTCTTGAAACAAGTCAGCTTTGGCGTGACGTTATGAACCGTGTCAGCAAAGATTACCCGGACGTTACCTTGGAACACATGTACGTCGATAATGCAGCCATGCAACTTGTCCGTGCTCCTAAGAAACTCGATGTCATCGTGACCGGCAATCTGTTCGGTGACATCTTGTCGGATGAAGCTTCGATGTTGACCGGCTCAATCGGTATGCTCGCTTCAGCTGCTCTGAACGAGAAAAAACAGGGACTTTTTGAACCTTCCCATGGTTCCGCCCCGGATATTGCAGGATTAGACATTGCAAATCCTCTAGCTCAAATTCTGTCAGCAGCCATGATGCTCCGTTATTCTTTAGATATGCCTGAAGCAGCCGATAAGATTGAATCAGCCGTTAAAAAAGTATTGGCTGAAGGATACCGCACCGGTGACATCTGGAGTGAAGGCTGCAAAAAAGTCTCTTGCTCAGGTATGGGCGACGCTGTCGTCGAAGCAGTAAAAAATTTATAAATCAGTATTAACCAATTCTACGGAGGAAATTAACAATGCTGAAATTAGGTATGGTAGGTTGGCGAGGAATGGTTGGTTCCGTTCTCATGGACCGTATGATGAACGAAAAAGACTTCGATTTCGTCAGCACTACATTCTTTTCAACCAGCAATGCGGGTGGTCAGGCTCCTGATGTTCCCAACTCAGATCCTGTCTTGAAAGATGCAGGAGACTTTGATGCATTGGCCGCTTGTGATGTCATCATGACCTGCCAGGGCGGCGACTGGACAAAAGAACATTTTGGCAAACTGCGTGAAAAAGGCTGGAGCGGCTACTGGATTGACGCTGCCAGCACACTGCGCATGGAAAAGGATGCCATTATCGTTCTTGATCCGGTCAACATGGATGTTATCCAATCTGCATTGAACAACGGCATTAAAAACTACGTCGGTGGTAACTGTACTGTCAGCTTGTTATTGATGGCTTTGGACGGTTTGGTCAGAACCGGGCTCATCGAATGGATTTCCACCATGACTTATCAGGCAGCGAGTGGTGCCGGTGCTCCCAACATGAGAGAACTTCTCAAGCAAATGGGTTGCCTTTATGAATGTGTGGCCGAGGACTTAAAAGATCCGCGTTCCCCAATTCTTGCTATTGACAGCAAGGTTACAGAGATGATGAGAAGCGAAAAATTCCCGGTTGCAGCTTTTGGTGTTCCATTGGCCGGTAGTCTTATTCCATGGATCGACAGAGAAGTTGCTAACGGACAAAGCCGCGAAGAATGGAAAGGCGGCGCTGAAGCCAACAAGATTCTCGGTTTGCCCGCTATTGGCGAGCAGGGATGCTTACCAATCGACGGTCTTTGCGTCCGCGTCGGTTCTATGAGATGCCACTCTCAGGCTTTAACTATTAAGCTCAAGAAAGACATTCCATGCGAAGAAATCGAAAAGATTTTGGCTGATGCAAATCCATGGGTTAAAGTTATTCCTAACCATAAGGAAGAAACCATCCATGAACTGACTCCGGCCAAAGTTTCCGGCACATTGTCTGTTCCTATCGGAAGAATACATAAGCTGAATATGGGACCGGAATATGTCGGAGCCTTCACCGTCGGCGATCAGCTCTTGTGGGGCGCCGCTGAGCCGCTTCGCCGCATGCTCAGAATTCTTGTTGATTACAAGAAGGCTTAATGACTATGAGAATAGCTCTTGGACTTGAGTACGACGGCCGATTCTTTGAAGGCTGGCAAACACAACCTTCCGGAAGAACCGTTCAGGACTATCTCCAGGAAGCTATTTTCAAATTCAGCGGAGAAAGAGTCAAAGCTGTTTGTGCCGGAAGAACGGACGCCAATGTCCATGCTTCCGGCCAAGTTGTTCATATTGATACCGGAGTGAAACGGCAGGAATTTTCCTGGGTACGGGGATTAAATTCCTATCTAGAATCCACGGTGGCTGTCCGCTGGGCCAAAGAGGTTCCCGACTCCTTTCACGCACGTTTTAGTGCAGTTTCAAGAAGTTACGAGTACTGGATTTCCAATGAACCGGTACGTTCTCCGCTTTTGGCGGGGAGAACAGGTTGGGTATTCAGGCCGCTTGATGTCGAAAAGATGCAACAAGGGGCTGATTATCTGCTGGGAGAACATGATTTTTCCAGTTTTAGAGCAGCCGGCTGTCAATCAAAGACCCCGGTAAAAACCATTCATCACATCCGCTTAGAAAGAAGAGGACGTTTGATCAAGGTTGAACTTAAGGCAAACGCTTTTCTTTACCATATGGTCCGCAATATCGTGGGCTGTCTTGTCTATATTGGTTCCGGAGCCAGAAAGCCGGGATGGATGCAGGAAGTTCTGGAAGCAAAAAAACGTGAGGCAGCTGCTCCAACCTTTTACCCGTCAGGATTGTATTTAACGGGAGTCGGTTATCCTGACGAATTCCAATTACCTGGAAAAGGTGAATCACCTTTTTGATAGTAAGCCAAAAAACATAATTCGTTTCTGAAACGGAAGTTTCGACAAGAATTCTTTAGTAGGAACACAGCGAACCCATTCTCTCATTCTTTCCCATAAACTTTGATAGTAGAGGTTGTTAACTGTCATTGTTTGCAAAGAGGACGAAATCAATCTTTTTGAAGTAACTAAGGATTTGATAGAATGTCCGAAATTTGTTTTGGGAAGCTAGTATGAGCTGGATTGAAAGATTCCTTCCGCCAAAAATCAAACGTGCTGAAGGGGAGCGTGGCAAGAAAGATATGCCTACCGGAGTATGGATTAAATGTTCCGACTGTGGTGCAACTCTTTATGCTCAGGAATTAAAAGATAATCTCAACGTTTGTCCGAAATGCAACCATCACATGAGAATTTCTGCCAGGGAAAGGCTCAATATTCTTTTAGATAAAGACAGCGGTGTTGAGATCGGGGCTGAGGTTCAGCCATTAGATCCTCTCGGATTTGTGGATAGTAAAAAATATCCTGATCGTGTAAAACAAGCCAGAGCAAAATCAAATGAAACAGATGCTTTAGTGGCAATGAGCGGCTATATTAAAAACATACCGGTCGTAGCAGCTGCTTTTGAATTTGATTTTATGGGCGGTTCCATGGGTTCTGTGGTCGGAGAAAGATTTGTCAGAGCAGTCCAGGAAGCGATCAATAAAAAATGTGCATTTGTCTGTTTTACTGCTACCGGCGGAGCGCGCATGCAGGAAGGATTATTTTCTCTGATGCAGATGACCAAGACAACCAACATGATTGCACGTCTGGGCAAAGAAAAACTTCCGTTTATTTCTGTTCTGACCGATCCGACAATGGGAGGAGTTTCAGCCAGCTTTGCTTTTATGGGCGACATTGTCATTGCAGAGCCAAAAGCTTTAATTGGTTTTGCGGGACCGCGTGTTATTGAACAGACTGTTAGAGAAAAATTACCCGAAGGATTCCAACGAGCAGAATTTCTTCAGGAAAAAGGTGCCGTTGACATGATTGTCAACAGAAAAGATTTGAGAGAAGAGATAGCAAGATTAATTGCGCTTCTTCAGAAAGAATCTATAGACGTGCTAAATTAAACTTGACCGCCGCAAGGCGGTTTTTCCATTCTATGAAAAATTTAAATCAGTGGCTTGAGCATATCGAGCATCTTCATTCCAAACCAATCGATATGGGATTGGAAAGAATGAAGAAAATGCTTGAATTAATGAATATTAAGTTTGATTGTCCTGTCATTACAGTGGGAGGTACCAACGGTAAAGGCTCGGTCTGTTCTTATCTTGAACACATTCTGCTTGCTCAAGGCTATAAAGTCGGTGTGCACACCTCTCCGCATCTAATTCGTTTTAACGAGAGGGCAAAAATAAATGGTTCATACGCCTCTGATGAAGATTTATGCAAGCATTTTGAAAAGGTCGAGAAAGCCAGAGGACAGACGACACTTTCCTATTTTGAATACACTTTACTGGGCATTTTGAGCCTTTTTCAGGAGAAAAAGCCCGATGCCCTGGTTCTGGAAATCGGACTGGGAGGCCGACTGGATGCCGTCAATACAGTTGAACCGACAGTTTCTGTTATAACAAGCGTCGGAATCGACCATACCTCTTTTCTTGGAAATACCCGCGAGGAGATTGGTTGGGATAAAGCTCATATTTACCGAACCGGAAAGCCGGCTATTTGCGGTGATTTAAACCCTCCGGTAACCCTGGTTGAATATGCAGAAGGAATCGGTGCGCATCTTGAATTAGCCGGCCGAGACTTTACTGCCTTAAAAAATGACGATAATACCTGGGATTATCAAGGTCCAAACTGGCATTTGTCCCAGCTGCCGGAACCGGCCATGAAAGGGGTTTATCAAATTAACAATGCAGCGGCCGCCCTGGCTGCTCTTGAAGCTATTCAAAACCGGCTGAAAGTAGGAAGAGAAAGTATTGAGCAAGGTCTTAAAACAGCGGTTTTATCCGGACGTTTTCAAAAAATAGGGTCGGATCCCGAAATGATTATTGATGTCGGACACAATCCTCATGCAGCGACCCAGCTTGCCGAAACATTGAAACAGGTTTCGGGTAAAGGAAGGACTTTAGCTGTCTTTGGAATGTTGTCTGATAAGGACCGTAAAAAAGTCTGCGAAATCATGAAGCCTTGCATCGATGAGTGGTTCTTAGCTGATTTACCGACTATCCGCGGAGGAAAAGCCGAAGATCTGGGTTTTTATCTGACCGAAGCCGGTGTAGATTCAAAAAAATTGAAAAAATTTTCATCTGTGAAAGAAGCTCTTCAAAATGCGCTCGAGTCATCCCAATCTACTGATAGAATTCTCGTGTTCGGTTCATTCGTAACAGTTAGTGAAGTTCTTGAACTGCTAAATGTTCCGATACTATAGAAGGAAGGGAAATGGGGTTGTTTTCAGGATTTAAAAAGAATAAACAAGAAGAAAAATCTACTCATACAGAACCGGGGATGAGCTCAGCACCGAAAGCTGATAATTACGATGCTACTGAGCCCGGATTCTCCATGAATAAAGCAAGGGAAGAGATGGGTACTCAAGAGGCATCCGGTTTAGGGGCGGCTGATTCTCATAGCTCAGCGTCCCGGCCTGTCAATGTTGAGAATAGCTTCCTTGGTTCATCAACCCAGAACAAGGAAGTGAATTTATCTCGCCCCTCTGAAGAAGATAGAGCTGAGCCAACTGCTGCAACACAAATTAACCGTAGTCGCGGGCTCGATTTGCAGCGCTCTCCGCAAAGCTCTTTTTTTGAAGAAAAGAACAATTTTGAGTCAGACAAAATCAACCCTGAAACGTCTGAACATATCAGTAATTCTCAGGAACAATATAAACAATATAAGAGAATAAGAGCAAGAAGACGTTTAATCGGTGCGGTTATGTTGCTGGCGCTAGTGGTTGTTGCCGTTCCCTTCCTTTTTGATAAGGAACCTCCTCCCCCAACAGTCACTATTCCTTTGCGGATTCCGAGCGAAAACTCAGTAGATGTCGCTCAGATTACGGTTCCGGGTTCTGTGAAGCAGGAATTTCCTACTGCCTCAAAAGACAAACCGGAAGTTAGCACAAACAAAGGAGCTGCTAATGTAGTTGCTCCTGCGGATAGTTCTGACAAGAAGAGCAAAGAACAAGATGAAAAGAAAGTAGAAAAGAAGAAACAGGAGACTAAACCAGTAGCAAAAGAACCGGCTCCCTCTAAGAAAGAACAAGAAGCTAAGAAAGACAAAAAAGATTCTAAAGAAGCAAACAAGAAAGAAAAAGAAAAACCGGCTGTAGCCAAGGGTTCTTATTTCGTTCAAGTGATTGCTTCGAGCAATGAGAATAATGCAAAAGCAATTCTGAAGAGAATCAAAGACGGTGGGCTGCCGGCTTACATTGAATCAGTGGCAGTCAAGAAGGGAACAGTCTGGCGTGTTCGTGCCGGAAACTTCCAGACAGAAAAAGCAGCTCAGGACGCAAGGACGAGACTTGGTCTTTTGGGGCTGACAGGAAACGTGGGAAGGATTAAGTAGGAAATGAGTGAATTAGACTGGATTTTGTGTGTGATCCTTCTGATTTCTACCATTATCGGTGTTTCCCGCGGAATGGTCAGAGAGATTTTTGCCCTGATTGGGTGGGTTGCGGCGTTTTTCTGCTCGTTGTATTACTCAGGCGATGTCGCGCAGATGTTGCCATTGAATACTGTCGGACCGATGGTTAAGATGTTTTTGGCCGTCGTTCTGATTGTGATAGCCTGTGTGTTTGCTGCCGGCCTTGTGGGCAAGATTTTAAGAAAGATTCTCTCTTCGATTTCTATTGGAGCAGAAGATCGGATTTTAGGCTGTTTGTTTGGCTTTTTAAGGGGGGTTCTAATTGTTGGAATCCTCGTTTATCTTGGTGGAGCAACCGAATTTGTGTCAAAGCAGGTCTGGTGGAAAGACTCTCAGATGGTTCCTTATGTTGAAAAAGGAATTGTTCTGTTTTCTCCGTACATCCCCCAAGATTTATTTAAATTTTAATTATTTAGAATAAACATCTAACTCAATCTCAAAACCGGAGATAAAAATATGTGTGGCATTGTCGCCCTCTATTCATCAAGCCCTGTCAATCAGAGGCTCTATGATGCACTCTTGCTTCTTCAGCACAGAGGCCAAGATGCAGCGGGTATCTGTACCATTGACGGAAGAACATTTCACATGCATAAAGCCATGGGTCTGGTGCGTGACGTTTTCCGAACCAGAAACATGAGAGATTTGATTGGTAATTGCGGTATCGGCCAAGTCCGTTATCCAACTCAGGGAAATGCCTCTTCCAATAACGAATCACAACCGTTTTATGTCAATGCTCCTTATGGCATTGTCATGGCTCACAACGGCAATCTGACCAACGCTGAGCCTCTGCTGTGGGAACTTTATGACCATGACAGAAGACATATCAACACAACCAGCGACTCTGAAGTTCTTTTAAATGTTTTTGCTAATGAATTGCAAGTCGCCACACAAGGCAAACATTTAGATGAAGATAGTCTGTTTTCAGCAGTTTCTTCCATGCACAAGCGGCTCAAAGGAGCTTATGCGGTTGTTGCAATGATTTCCGGTCATGGCTTAGTGGCCTTCAGAGACCCGAACGGTCTTCGTCCGCTTTGTATCGGAACCAGCTTAGCTGAGGACGGTTCAGTCGATTACATGATTGCCAGCGAATCAGTTGCTCTGGAAGGAAGCGAATTTAAGTTTCTGCGGGATGTTCAGCCAGGCGAGTGTGTCTGGATTGATGAAAAAGGCGTGTTCCATTCAAAACAATGTTCAGACAATGTTGAAATGTCTCCGTGCATTTTTGAGTTTGTCTATTTAGCACGTCCCGATTCAACTTTGGATGGTATTTCTGTTTATGCCTCCCGTCTACGACTGGGTGAGGAACTTGCCAAAGAGATAAAGAAGCAGATCCCGCTTGAAGAGATTGATGTGGTTATGCCGATTCCTGATTCTTCCCGTCCGGCAGCTGCCCAGCTTGCGAAGACTCTTGGACTTGAATACAGAGAAGGTTTTATTAAAAACCGTTATGTCGGCCGCACATTCATCATGCCGGGACAAGCGATTCGCAAAAAGAGCGTGCGTCAAAAGCTCAATGCCATCCCGGTTGAGTTTAAAGACAAGAATGTGCTATTGGTCGATGACTCCATCGTAAGAGGTACGACCATTACAGAGATTGTTAAAATGGCCCGTCAAAGCGGTGCTAAGAAAGTTTTTGTTGCCAGCGGAGCACCTCCGGTCAGATATCCGAACGTTTATGGCATTGATATGCCGACCGCCAATGAGCTGATTGCCGGTAACGGCAGAGATGTTGAATCCATCCGTCGTGAAATTGGAGCCGATGCATTGGTTTACCAGACCATCGAAGGCATGCTAAGGGCTGTCGGTGGTTTGAATCCGGAAATTCCAAGATTTGATTGCTCCTGCTTTGATGGTGATTATGTGACCGGTGATATTTCTCAGGACTATCTGGCTTTAATTGAAAGACAACGAAAAGCTGCCAAAGAAGCGAAGAAACAACAAGAAAAAGAAGATTAAGATAAAAAATTAATCAAGTGATACGCGAAGCCGCTGTCGAAAGATGGCGGTTTTTCTTTTGGATAGTCCTGAATTCGTTTCAGAACTAACCAATTTAGTTACAAGTTTGACAAAAAAGGGGATTATCTACGGGATAATCATGAGGATTGTTACAAATAGGCGAAGTGTGCCTTGCAACTATTTAAATTAAGGCGGTGTAATTGTGATAAATAATAAGAAGCTTTGTCTCCTGACTGTTGCTGTAGTGAGTGCTTTGACATTGACGGCATGTAACGACAAGAAAGAACAGGCTCAACAGCAGAGAGTGTCACCAGTGGGCGTCGTCGAAGTGATACGCCAGGATGTACCAGCAGATCTTGTCTTCGTAGCTAAAACCGAAAGTTCCAGGGCGGTCGAAATTTATAGCCGAGTTTCCGGCTTTCTGGATAAAAGACTCTATAGAGAAGGCGGAATGGTCAAGAAAGGCCAAGTTCTATTTACCTTGGACAAACAACCCTTTGAAGTTCAGCTTCAGGAAGCACAGGCATCCTTGGATTCAAGCAAGGCAGCCCATTTAGTTGCCAAACAGAATCTGGACAGAATACGTCCTTTGGCTAAATTGAAGGCATTAAGTCAATCCGATTTGGACAGCGCTGAAGGACAATTTCAGACAACCCTGGCAGCTATTTCTAATGCTCAGGCACAAGTTGATTCTGCTCAATTGAATCTTTCTTACTGTACGATTACTTCTCCGGTTACCGGTTATGCAGGTTCTGCATTACAGACTGACGGAACTTATATCAATACAGGCAACTCCCATCTGACAACAGTTTATGCAATGTCTCCGATGTGGGTGACATTTTCCATGTCAGAAAACCAGGAGGCAAAGTTAAGCAAAGAAGTTGCTGACGGGTTGTTAAAGATTCCGGCAAATTCACAATTTGTTGCTGAAGTCGAGTTAGCCGGCGGAGAAACTTACAAGTACCCAGGCCGCTTAACATTTGCAAGTCCTGACTACAATCCGAATACCGGAACATTTGAAATCCGTGCTTCTTTCCCAAATCCGGACAATGTGCTCAAACCGCAACAATATGTCCGTTTGAAAGTGATAGGCGCCAAATATCCTAATTCTATTGTTGTTCCGCAAGTTGCAGTTCAGCAAGGCGGAAAAGGACACTTCGTCTGGGTGATTACAGAAGAAAATAAAGCTCAATACAGACCGGTTTCCGTCGGAAACTGGATTGGCAGTGACTGGCTTATCACCAACGGCCTTGAAGCAGGCGACAAGGTTGTCACTGAAGGCATGCTTACACTAGGTCCTGATGCTTCTGTGAAGATTGTTAAAGACGAGAAGCAGAAAGCCATTCCTCATGAAGATGTTGAGAAGTTATCAAAAGAACTTCCATCTTTTGTTCAGGATCCAGATCAGCTGATTCAGGATGATCCTTTATCCGGAAGCTTACTGACCAATGTGAATGCCAACTCAAAGGGCAAATCGGCTCCTACGGAGATGAGTGAAAAGGATACAAAACAGGCAGTTAAAGAAACACAACAGACTTCTTCCGGTCAGACTAAGTAAGCGGAGGTTGTTTTATGTTCTCGAATTTTTTCATTAAACGACCGATTTTTGCGATTGTTGTTTCAATCGTCATTGTCATTGCCGGTCTACTGTGCATGAAGCAGCTGCCGATTGAACAGTATCCGAATATGAGTCCGGTTCAAATCGTTGTAACCGGTAACTATCCCGGCGCCGATGCCGAGACTGTTGCGCAAACGGTAGCAGCCCCGATCGAAACTCAAATTAACGGTGTGGATAACATGTTGTACATGACGAGCAGTAGCTCGTCGTCCGGTGCAATGATGCTGACCGTTTATTTTGCGATTGGAACGGATCCGGACATGGCACAGGTTCAGGTTCAGAACCGTGTCAATATTGCGCAACCGAACCTGCCTCAAGAGGTTATTACAAACGGTCTGACGGTTGAAAAACGTTCTGATTCCATTTTGATGCTAGTCGGAATCTATGGAAAGGACGACCGTTATACCCGTGACTACATTAACAACTATGCCAATGTCTATGTTCTTGATGCGTTAAAACGTGTTCCGGGTGCTGGACAGTCCCAGGTTATGGGTACAGCTGATCAGGCCATGAGAATCTGGTTAAATCCGGATAGAATGGCTTCTCTTGGTATTACAACCAAGGATGTCAGCAACGCAATTTCTATCCAGAACCAGAGATTTGCAGCCGGTAACGTCGGTTCTTCGCCATCAACCAAAGACACTGTTCAAACTTTCCCTATTATTGCTCCTTCTCCCTCAACCGATGTTGAAGGATATGAAAACATCATTGTCCGTGCAAGCAATCAGGGGAGTGCGTTAGTCAAGGTTAAAGACGTTGCTGACGTATCTTTAGGCATGCAAAGCTATCAGGTCAACACCAATATGAACGGGTTGCCGACTACGTTCATTGCTGTTTATCAACAAGCCGGAGCTAATGCCCTGGATGTGGCTGACGGTGTGTACAAAGCCTTGGAGCAGATGAAGGATCAGTTCCCTGAAGGTATCGACTATAAGGTCGCAGTTGATACAACATCGTTCGTTAGAATTTCTATTGACGAAGTTATCAAAACCTTATTTGAAGCCGTTCTACTCGTTGTTGCAGTTATCTATCTATTCCTGCAGAGCTTCCGTTCTACAGCGATTGCCTGTTCAGCCATTGTTGTTGCGTTGACCGGTACCTTTATCGGAATGCTACTGCTTGACTTCTCCATCAATATTCTGACGTTGTTCGGACTGGTGTTGGCGATTGGTCTTGTGGTTGACGATGCCATTGTGGTGGTGGAAAACGTCGAAAGAAATATGAGTGACTTCAAGATGAACCCGATTGAAGCCACCGAGCATGCGATGTCAGAAGTGTCGGGACCGATTATTGCCACGGTTCTTGTGCTGGCGAGCGTGTTTATTCCGGCTGCTTTCATGAGCGGAACAACGGGTATGCTATATAAGCAGTTTGCTATCACCATTGCAATCTCCGTTGCGATTTCCGGTTTTGTTGCTCTGACTCTGACACCGGCATTGTGTGCTTCGATGTTAAGGCACAGAGAAGAAGCCAAAAAAGGGTTCTTCCACTGGTTTAATAATTTCTTTATCAGAATCACTCAGGCCTATGGTAAATGGACGAAAGCTCTATTCCGTCACACCATGATTGTTCTGGCCTGTATGGCGATCATGTTCCTGGCGATCTTCCAGATGTTCAAGATTCTTCCGACGAGCTTTGTGCCGTCTGAAGACCAGGGTTATGTGATGGCAGCCATTATCATGCCGAACTCAGCAAGCTTGAACAGAACTACAGAAGTTTTGAACAAACTGGAACAAAACATTGAGAATGTTCCGGGTGTTGAAACTTCCAATGCGATTTCAGGTTTCTCTTTGATTGACGGCGGTTTCAAGACAAGTGCCGGAACTTTCTTTATGACTTTGAAGTCATTTGAGGAACGTTACAAAAACTCTGAGACAGCCAAAAAGGAAAGTGCGGACGCTATTGTCGGAGAATTAGCTAGAATCGGCGCGACCACCCAAATGGACGGACTTGTTGTACCGTTGAATCCACCGGCTATTCCGGGTCTTGGTAATACGGGCGGTTTTGAATTCTGGATTGCCGATACAAACAGCGGTTCACCTCAGCAATTGCAGTCTGTCTTAGAAGCTTATCTTGAAAAGGCCAAGTCCAGACCTGAGCTTACTGGTTTGACTTCAACTTACTCGGCTTCCAACCAACAGCTTAAGATTAATTATGACCGTGACAAGGCTCAATTGCTCGGCCTGAATTCTGATGATGTGTTTGACACATTACAGGCTCAATTCGGTAGCTCAATTGTCAGCCAGTTTAGCCAGTATTCCAGAGTCTGGTTTGTCATCATGCAGTCTTCTCCCGAGTACAGAAGCAGACCGGATGACGTCGGTAAGCTTTATGTCCGTAATAACAACAACCAGATGATTCCATTGTCTTCAGTTATTACAACCGAGTACACCAGCGGTCCCACGTTATTACCGCATTACAACGGGTTCCCGGCTGCCCAGATTATTGGTAATGCAGCTCCGGGATATTCATCCGGCGACGGTATGAAAGCGATGGAAGAGATTGCGGCTGAAGTTTTACCGAGCGGTTATACCTACGGCTGGACAGGTATCAGCTACGAACAGCAATCCTCCGGATCATCTTCTGCGATTGTGTTCGGATTCGGTTTGTTACTGGTATTCTTGGTTCTTGCAGCCCAATATGAAAGTTGGGCACTTCCGGGCTCCGTTATTTTGGCAGTTCCATTTGGTGTTATCGGTGCGTTACTGGCAACATGGATGCGTGGTCTGGAAAACGATGTCTACTTCCAGATTGGTATGCTGGTCATGATTGGTTTGGCAGCTAAGAATGCTATTTTGATTGTTGAATTCGCGGTTGAGCTCAGAAACAAAGGTTTGGATCTTCTGACGGCTGCTGTTGATGCCGGTGAGATTCGCTTCCGCCCGATTATCATGACTTCTTTAGCCTTTATCGGCGGTACATTACCTTTGGCTTTGGCAACCGGTGCGGGCGCTGCTTCACGTCACTCCATTGGTACAGGTATTGTGGGAGGCATGATTGGTGTGTCCTCTCTGGCGTTGCTCTTCGTTCCGATTTTCTATGTCTGGTTTGAAGGCTGGGCTGAAAGACGTGCCGGTAAATCAGCTCTTAAGACCGGTACCGAACTGGTCAGACGCGGAATTCCGCTTACTGACAAGGTTAGGTCAGCGTTGCTTAAATCTGCAGGAACTATTTATGACCCGAAGGCCTCTGTGGATATTACACCTGACGGCCAAGTCACTATCAAGAATTCTCCGGGATTTGATCCTGAAAAGATTAGAGATGCTGATTATGGTATCCCCGGTGAAGAAAAGCCTCAGAATAATGACGCAGACAATCAGACAACTAAAGCTGCAGCATCTGCTGAACAAGACAAGAAGGACAAATGATGAAAAAAAGATTTTTAAGCATTTCTCTCTTGGCAGCCACAGTCATTTTAGCGGGCTGTACTGTAGGACCGGACTACAGGCGCCCGTCGCTGGATGTTCCGCTTGAATTCCGCCAAATCAGTAAAGAAGTGGAAGATAACGGTCAGTGGCTGACAGCCCGGTGGTGGACCCAATATCAGGATCCTGCAATTGATTATCTTGTTTCTAACTCAATTAAGAACAACCGGACTCTACAAAAGACGATGGCTAATGTTGAGAAAGCAGCCGCAGCATTAACCGTAGCAAGGTCTGATTTGTTCCCGCAGTTGAATTATCAAGGTGATGCGAACCGTCAACGTCAGAGCGAAAACACTGCAATGGGTGCCGCTCTTGGCGGAAAGCCTTATAACACTAAAGAGATACTTGCCAGTGCATCTTGGGAAATTGATCTGTGGGGAAAGATCCGCCGCCAAACGGAAAGTGCAACAGCTACTTTAAGATCGGTTGAAGCCGCTCACAAAGCAGCTCTTTCTTCTGTGATCAATTCTGTCGTCACTACTTATATAAGCGTACTGATGGTCGATGAGCAACTTACCGTTGCAAAAGAAACGGCCCAGAGTTATCTGCAAACTTATCGTCTGTTTAAAGTAAGAGCACAACACGGTAACGTTTCTGAGATGGAAGTTGCTCAGGCCAAGAGTCAGTGGCAGAGTGCAAAAGTCGAAATTCCCGTGCTGGAACAACAGCGCACAGAGCTTGTAAACTCCTTGTCTATTTTGACGGGTGTTGATGTTGCAGATATGCCGAAGTTTAAGAAACTCCGTCAGCTTAAAGTGCCGGTAATCGGAAAAGGAATACCAAGCCGACTGCTAGCCGAGCGGCCTGACATTGTGCAAGCTGAAGAGAATCTCAAGGCGGCAAATGCTGATATCGGTGCCGCTAAAGCGATGTATTTCCCGTCGATTTCTCTTTCCGGCGGAATTGGTTTTTCCAGTGAAGAGCTGAAAGATCTTGTGAAAGCCCCATCGAAAGTTTGGAGTATCGGAGGCAACGTGACCGGTCCTATTTTCCACTGGGGAGCTATTGAAGCCGGTGTACGTTCAGCTCAAGCCGATCAGAAAGCCGCTTTGGCAGATTACCTGCTAGCTGTCTCTCAAGCCTTTGTTGACGTCGATAATGCATTGAGCAAACGTCAGAAGTCTCTGCAGGAGTTGAAAGACAGAACCGGTTTAGTTGCCAGTCTGAAGGAGTATAAACGTCTTGCAAGAGCTCAATACAATGAAGGCTATACCGGTTATTTCACGGTTTTACAGGCCGAGCAATCTCTTTTGCCACAACAGTTAAATTTGGCACAAGTCCGTGCTGAAACTCTGAGTTCCGTTGCAACAATCTATCAATCATTAGGCGGCGGCTGGATTGATATTGCTCTGCAGGAAGAACGCAAGGCAATTGAGGAATTAGAAAAAGCCGAACAGCTAAAGAAGGAACAAGCTTTAGCGGCCCCCGAAGATAAAGCTGAAAGTACGACATTCTAATAGCCTATAAGCTTTAGACCAAATAATTGTCCGTTAGCCTAAAAAGTTGACGGACGATTTTTTTCTTATTTTCATTGGTGAATTTTTACATAAAAAGTCTCTGGCAATTTACTTTCTTTATTTAGCAGACTGGAAGCGCGGACTTTATATCCAGATAATGAAATGCAGAGCTAAAGCTTCTAAAAGATATTTTTTCTTGGAGCATTTGAGAAACCAATATATGAAGTGTTGCCAACCTTGTCACCTCAAATGTCGTCCAACAACAAACGATAATTACTTCGGAAGGTTTTCGAGCCAAATTGGTCTGATTTGCGTACTTTATGGTACGAAAAAATAACCAAAGCGGAACGAAAAAAGAGGCCGGTTGACCTCTCTTTCCAATTTCATATTTTTAAGAAATCCGTGTGGTTTCTTTTTCCACAGGAGACTCTTTTGAAGGCTCCTTAGGTTTGTCTGCGGAAGATGATAACTTGGCGGAGTTTGCTTCAGTTTTTTGCGAGGAAATTTTTCCTGTGATTCTGCTTTTGACAGAGTTCCAAAGGACAGCAACCCGTTTAGTAAAAGAAGTTGGAGAGGATGCCTCCTCCGTGCTCTTTTTATCCAAGGCGACTCTCATTTCTTCCAATGCTTTTAAGTAATCTTTGTAATTGTCCAAATAAAACGCTAATGCATGTGAGAAGTTGCTACCCAACATTCCGGATAAAAAGAGTCTGGATACTTCTTTGTAATCGTACAATGCTCCTTGGAATCTGACATAAATCAGACGTTCTTCAGCGGTCATCTTTTTGAGACGTTCCATAAAAACTTGTTGGGCACATGGCTGGTAATACCACATGTACATCAAGTCCAGGGAAGTGATGATCGTCTCTAACTCCATTGTCGGAGCTTTTCTGGCGAGAAGTTGAACAAATTCCAAAGGTTTACTCATTAATTCAAGAATGTTTCGCTTTGGGAAAGCCAGTTCTATATGGGTAAAGCAAGTAAAAAGCTCTTTGGTTCCTTGAGAAAAATCGCTTGTACGTAATCTGAAGTTATTACGCTTATCTGCAAAGCTCTCAATGATGCCTGCAACAGTATCTGAAGCAAACTTAGACACGATTGCAGCGGCCGGAACCAGAATTGCAGCGGCGGGCATCCCCGTAATAACCGGCAGAATCATCGCCAGCATCACGTTATAGACCATAGCGACCGGAATTGCCAAAATGCTTCTGAATAAGTTTCCAACAACTGCAGTTTTTGGAAATCCCCGAAAGATGTTATGCGAGGAGATGTAGATACCGTTTGCCAAAGCAATAATTGAAAAAACTAACAATGGAGCTTTGTCAACAGTGATACCAAGAATATGTCCTAACAGAATGTTTCTGGTAAATCCTTCCAAAAGGACGACCGACATTCCTGTGTACATTAGAGAATCACTGATACGTGACCAATTGATTAGTTGCTTCCAGTCAATTCTGGCACCTTTTTGGAAACCTCCTCCGGAAATTACCGCCTGGATAATATTTCGGATGCCGGTAATACTGAACCATATCAGCGCGCCGAACCAGGCTAAAACCCACCAGTTCTGAGTCAACAGGAAGGTAAGGAAAGCAGGAAGGAACCCAATGGTAACTTTTAAAATATTGAGTAAGGTTGTATTGGTGTACCTGAACGGACTAGTTTTGCTGTCTGTTTTTTGTTGAGATTGTTTTTTTATAAAACCGTTGTCAGTTCTTTCGGTACGTCCGCCAAGTGTGACGATGTTGCCTTTTTTGGCCGTGACTGCGTCGGCGTAATGAGCCCGCCATTCCCGCTTTCTTGTCAACCCGAACTTTAGGAATCCCAAATTATGGCGTATCCATTTGGTAATACCCGATTGATGGATTGGTTCCTTGTAAGTATCAGAAAATGAAACGGCGACTTCAAGGGGAATCCTCATCGGATGAAGGGGGCCGTTTTTATTGTTGATAATTTTTTGAGCGCCTAGAGGTAATGTCTCAGGTACTGCTAAACCCATGCCATATCCGGTTCCAAGGGAATGGGTGGAGTTTGTTCCGAACCTACTGCCGAGTGGCTGTTTTTCATAAAAACTAAGAAGTCTGGGTATGTTTTGAAGAATTTCTGTAAGCTTAGTCTTTAAACGGGGGTCGTCTTTGACGGTCTCCTTCTTAAGCATATCAAGAATAATATGTTTAATCCGAAGAGCATCTTTATGGTTAATTGCAGATTGGAGATCGGTGACCGCGTTTAAATCATCTAATCTGCCCCGTAACCATTCTTTTAGGTTAAATACTTCCAAATGAGTAATCAGACCTTTTGAATCCCACAATAACTCCAGAACCTCAGTGGATTTCATTCGGGCCGGTAATAAAATAATCCTGGAGTTGGGCCGTAACTCTTTCAAGGTCATCAAAAGATTAGCGAAATCAATTTTTAAAAGTTCCGGACGGTCATCATTTTGAGGAATCGTTAAATTTGGCAGGGAAGGGTTTTGATCCGGATGTATCCATTTCAGATAAAGCTCTTGCGCCGTCAGGGAATCAAGTTTTTTGATTTGGTCTGATATTTCTTCTGACTCTTTATCTGAAGAGACAACCGACTGAGATTTCAGTTCAGCAACTTTCTTTTCAAGATAAGGAAGAAAACTTTGATGAGCGAACTCAGCCAAGTGAACAAAAGAAGGGCGGCCGCTACCTACAAACTCATTAAATTTTTGTTTGTTTAACTGAGGTAACTCTACTCCATAGAGCTCTGAAAGCTCCTTTATATGCTTTTCATTGAATAGTTCAAGGGTTCTAAAAACCTGATGTTCTGCCCACCGTTCGGCTTCACGGCCTTTTTCCATAAATGCGACGGTGCGGGCATCCCTTAAAAATTCCAGGACGCTTTTTGGTCCGGTAAATCCTTTTGGTGTCCAAAGAATTTCCACATACTTTCCTTTGAAAACACCTTTGAATTTCACGCATATCCTGACACTAATCTCCATGATGGAAGCAGCTTCCATTAATTCAAAAGCAATTTCCGGATCAACATAATTGTGATAGACGACAGAAAGTCTTCTAATGCCCTTAACTCTGGCATCCATTAAGAGATAAGTCGGATTCTTACGTCCGTTTGTTGAAGAATCATGGACGTGATCATCGAGTGTTTTCTGATTCCATTCTTCGGGCATTTCCAGAAGGAAATACTTGGTAAGGAAATTCCGGACGATTCGTGGATTGCCGGCGGCGACTTTCTGGAAATCATGAATCAGTTTTAATTGTTCCGTCTCGTTATTACGTGAACGGACGATATCTTTCATGATTTGAATCAGCACACGCGAAGTATTGAAGCGGAAAGGTGTTTGAGCACTGCTAACCACTTCATTGTGAAGTGTTCTTAAAACTTCGAGTCGCTCTCTGGAACCGTCAGGACCATTGAGTCTTTCTAAAAGATTGACGACTGCCAAAGCCATACGGACTTCGTGGCTGTCAACCATATTCTGAATTCCGTGAGGATGCAGACAAGCAGCAAGAACATCTCTTTCGGAGGATGAAAGAGTTCCATGATCAATGACCTGATTGATCATTTTCTGCAGGTACAAATCTTTTTTATCAAATTGGGTTTGAAGTTTCACTTTCTTTTTCTCTTTTTATTGGACCCGTGATTCTACAAAATGACTGGTTGTATTTTAGTAAAAGAATATTAATTCAGGTGCTTAACGTAAGTTTTGACCGTGAAAACTATAAGGAAAGGCCGGCAGGACCGGCCTTATTCCAACGAAATAATCTAGATGATTACTTCATTTTCTTTTTCAAGGAAGCTGTAATAGCGTCTGCAGCTTCCACTCCGGAGATAATTGCCCAGGAGTTCATCATGGCTGTCATTGAATCAGCACCGTTAGCTCCGCCGACTACACAACCGGCACCATAAAGTCCCGGAATCGGTTTACCGTTTTTACCGATAATCTGCATATTGGCATTTGCTTTTAAGCCACCGAGTGTTGTGGCGAAACGTGGCTTTTGTTCAACAATAAAGTACGGAGCTTTAATGAGTTCTTTAGGATCTTTGCGGCCGAACTGTGTGTCCTTGCCGTCTTTGGCCATCTTGTTCCATTGAGCTACGGTTGCTTCAAGGTTTGCCGGATTAATACCCATCACTTCAGCTGCTTTGGCTAAAGAATCAGATTTCACCATGACCGGGCGGCCGTTATTTTCGATCTTGAGCCACTTCAGCAATTCTGCTTCATCAGGTACTAACTTATCTTCTAAGCTTTTTGCAAGATAACGCTTGTATCCGGTTTCATCCATAACCAAATACATGATCTTGTCTTTTTGAGCAACGGTAATATCTGTTAATTCTCCTAAGGAAGCACGTTCGTTGATGATACGTTTGCCGTCAGAGTTTACATAGATGGCACCGGTGTCATTGATAGTGGCAGTGGAGCTGGCGGTAGCAGCCAAACCATGATTCGGGTTAGTTTCTACACCTTGAGGATAGACTTTAACTAAATCCATATTGATGTTTTGTGCACCGATTTTGCGTGCCATTTCGTAACCTTGACCGGCATCACTGTCAAGACCATAAAAGAGATAACCTTTCAAAGTCTTCGGAAGCATCTTGGTATTTGCACCGAAACCACCGGACGCCAAAATGGTATCTTTAGCAAGGATCTGGATTTTATCGCCGGCTGCGTTGACAGCATCAACACCTCTGACTTTGCCGCCTTTGTAGATTAAAGCAGTAGCTTTGGTTTCCATCAAGATCTTGCCGCCGTGGTCAGTAAGAATTCCGGCCATTGTTCTGATGAAGTTCGGAGAACGGCCTTGTACACCAAGCTGGCGTTCAGCTGAATGGTCAGGATATTGTGTGGCAGCCGGACCATAAGGAATCTTCAGATCGTCAATCAACCAGTCGACAACCCCGCCGACTTTGTGGGTAACCATATTGACTAAGACCGGATCGTTTTTGTATTTACCGACCTTCATGATGTCTTTGTAAGCCAGTTCAGGTGAGTCTTTTGTTTCTTTCATGACTTCACGCTGATAGCGAGAACCGGTAGCAATCAAAGTACCTGCATTTAAAATAGTATCACCGCCGAGATAAGGCATTTTTTCGATGAGGATTGTCGGCAAACCGTTTAATTGTGCACGGACTGCGGCAGCCATACCGGAAGCACCGGAACCGACAACGACAACATCAGTCTTGTAAGTGATTTCCATGCCGCTCGGTTGTTTTTTCATCGGTTTCTTATAAAAGTCAGAAGGCTTGCCACCGGCTTCTTTAACTGCATTTGTAGCGGCAGCCTGAATAGCCATGCTTGTCAATGTTGCACCGGCAACATTATCGACACGCAAGGATTTAGTCTTAACGATTTCTCCAGGAACTTTCGCTATAGCAGCGTCAGAAATCATGGCGCTTTCACCACTTTTAACTACTTTAACATCGGCGATTTTGCCGCCTTTAATGACGACTTGAACAGTCAATGGACCGTTTTTACCGTTTGCTGTTCCTTCGAAAGTACCGTCTTTAACTGCTGCAGAAGCTGTGCCGGCAAATGCCATTGAAATAGCAGCAACAGTTAATAATTTGGTAAAAATCATCTTTTCTCCTTGTGTTGTAAAAAAATGTTATGACAAGATTGTGATATTCTGCTCAGGGTTTTTCTATAAGTAGAAACGATTATTTTTGAGGTGAAAAAATGGAACAGCTTTGATTTGTAATCAAAAAAGATAAATGGAATCCATAGCAAAAAACAGTTTAGTATTCAAAATACAACGGACAGCTGAGAAGATTTTTTTGATGATAAAAAACGATATAAATCAAATTGATAAGACCTGGATATACATCTTGGGTATTATCGGCTTGAATGTTTTATTTGCATGCTACAACATTCCGTTAAAACGGGCATTTCAACTTCAGCTTTTCAATATCATTTTCCTCGTATTAATTGCATTTCCGGGTAATAAGCCTTTACGGTTAACCGGTACGATCCTCAGCATTTTTTCAAATCTGCTATTAATTATTCTTGTGACCGTTCAAGGTATTTTGTATGCTAACTATAATGCCGATCTGGATTCAACATTTGTGATCGAGTCATTAGCTAATACGAATTTGAATGAAAGTAGTGAATTTCTCAGGAGTCTTCCTCCTACTTTTATTTTTCCTCTTATTCTGGCAGGTTCTTTTTTTCTTGTTCAGACTGCTCTTACGTTAAGGCTTTATTCGTTACGACCTACCTCGTCTAAGTTCTATAAATATTTTGCAGTATTCTTGTGCGGCTTATCTGTGTTTGCGTGGTGCAAAGAAAGTTGGAGAGTGCGGTTTCCAACAGGTGAGACTTTAAAGCTGACCAGTGCAGTAGAAGACATGCAACAACAATGGCAGATGAGTAAAGCTGAAAATGATGCTGCCTTAGTATCTGCGAAGGCCTTACTTGGAGATATTTCATTACAGCCTCAGACTATTGTTCTTGTCATCGGTGAAAGTACAACCAGACAAACGATGCAGTTGTACGGATATATCCGGAAGAATACGCCGATGCTGACAAAAGAGTATCAGACAAACCCGGCTTTTCTAAGGTCAGATGAAGCCTATTCCACAGAAGCTTCCACTATCAGAGCCTTTGAATCCATGTTTAAATTTGAGTTTCAACAAGGGAAAAACAAAGAAAATCTCCTGGCTATGTTCAAGGCAGCAGGCTATAAGATTATCTGGATCAGCAACCAGGACGACACCGCTATCAAAAAAACGTATCAGTATTTTGCCGATAAGAATTTCAACCTGAACCATCAAAAAGGCAGAGACTCTCAGTCGATGGATAGTGTCGTTTTGAATCCATTGAAAGAGGCATTGAAGGATGGTACAGATAAAAAACTTATAGTCGTCCATCTAATTGGACTGCATCCGCATTATTCATTACGTTACCCGGCAGGAACAAAGAGAAATTGGCCGGAGGATGATGTAGTTGAAAAAGGATTAGAAGCAAAGGACAGAAGCCCGAGAACACAATGGCTCAGAGACGAATATGATTTGGCGATGCTTTATCAGGACAAAATTATTTATGAAACCTTGAAAATGACCGAAAGCATTAAACAGAAAGGAACTGCAACCTGGATTTATCTTTCGGATCATGGTGTTGAAACCGGTGAGCATTTAGACCTCGTCGGACACTCTCCGAATACACCTGGCGGTTATGCCATCCCGTTCCTCTTCTGGTCGGAAAAATCAGGGGGGTCTTTTAACAAATCTGAAGCTCAAACAAGGAACTTCCGGGCAGACTGGCTTTCCTATCTGTTAATGGATTTAGGTGGTTTGAATTCTTCAGAAATGACAAAAATGAAATCTTGGATGAGTCCCGAATACCAATGGAAGGAACCGGCTGTCGTAGAAAAAATTTCTAAAAAATTCGGAATTATCAATTAAGCCTGACGTTTAAAGGAAGAACCCATTTTTCGCTGAGTTTTCTACATCTCAAATGCAATAAAAGTAGCATTTGTGTTTGGGAGGAAGCGTGACATGAACTTCGTCAAAAAATATTTGGGATTGATCCTTCTAATTCTTTCGGCACTGACGTTTTGTGCACTCTATTTTGGGTCGCCTTATCTAATAGTCGGCAACCTTCAGAATGCTGTAAAAAACAACAATGATTCTGAAGTGTCTTCCTACATTGACTTTACGGCTCTAAAGAACAATTTAAAAAATCAGTTAATAAATCAGATTGACCTTCAATTTGCAGAAGAGAAGCAAAAGCCCTTGAAAGGAATTCTCGCTGCTTTGTCCTATCAGGCTACCGATGCTCTTGTTGATGAGTATGTCAGTCCAAAAGGCATCTCAGATCTTCTTAAAGGAGTAAAAAATTTTCAGGCGTACAAAGACCTATTAAAAGAGAAGACAGCATCGTTAACAGAAAAACAAGCAGTTCCTACTGAAGGGTTGGTCAATGCTAAAAGTGCTACGAAAACACCCAAGATTAGCTGGAAGCTTAGTTACGGTGATACGTTTAACCAATTCTTTATAGTTTTAGACAAAAACAACGATCCTTCCAATAAACTTACAATCTCTCTTGTAAGAGAAGGTTTTTTTAACTGGAAAGTCAATAATATTTTGCTTCCGTTCTAATCCAAAGTTGAAATCTATGCCGTTTTTATTTGCACAAAATGTTGTCCCTGCCGTTCCGGTCTGGGGCGAAAAAGATATTTATTTTCCTGTTAACCGTGTTTACTGTATTGGTGCCAATTATTGGGATCACGTTAAAGAAGTTGGATCCGAAGGAAGAGAAAGACCTTTCTTCTTTGCAAAACCTGCCGATGCTCTTCAGGTTTGCAGGGAAGGGAAAAGTATCGAGATTCCTTACGCCAGAAATACCAATAATCTGTGTTTGGAAGTTGAACTTGTAATCGCCATTGGCAAGAACGCACCGGAATTCGGAGAAATTTCTGTTGAAACTGCAGATGACTACATTTTCGGTTATGGTGCCGGTATTGATTTCACTAAACGTGACTGGCAAAACATATTAAGAGAACATAGACAACCGTGGGAGCTCGCTAAAGGGTTTGACGCATCGGCAGTGATTTCAGAAATCCGTGATAAACACCGTATGCCGGATATGGATGAAGCTAGTTTATGGCTTTATGTTAATAACAGTGAACGGCAGAGAGGAAACACAAAAGATATGATCTGGAAAATTCCGGAGATCATCAATGAGTTATCAAAAAATTTCAGACTGATGGCAGGGGACTTAATTTATACGGGATCTCCGAAGGGAAGCGGGCCGATTTTGGCAGGACAATCCTTTGAAGGAGGAGTCAACGGAGTGGGAACCTTCAGAGGAACCATCACTCCGTTAGAATCTGCTTAAGATTTAATCGGGGTAATCTGAACTTCGATCTTGTCGGATTTCATGCCTTTGCCGGTCGGCATTGATTCGAGTTCAGCGCGGGTCGGGAGTATTGGGCCTCCTTCAATGAGGCCTTTTTCTCCAACTATTTTTGCGATGGCCGTCCCTAGCTCAGCTACAGCACCGGCATAAAAATAACTGCTGTTATATCTGAGGACTGACGTAAAGTTTTTAGTTGCTACCCGATACATGGCTTTATGCTGATTGGAACCCGGCGGATAAAAAGGGAAATCAACAATAAAAACGGGGAAGTTATCAGGATGCAGTAATGATTTACTTCCGGGTTTAACGCCGTTATCCTGCAGAGTTTTCCACTTGTGTTTAGCATTTGTACCGCCGCTGAATTTTTTGAAGTTTGCGTTGGATATATCGGCCTCGATGACCATTGGTGAACCTTCGATCCAGCCGTGTTTACTTAAATAGTTGGCAATTGAGCCGATGGTGTCCGCCGTAGAATGATTGATATCAATCTTGCCGTCTCCGTCATAATCAACGCCAAAGCGTTTGATTGAGGAAGGCATAAACTGTGGAAGACCCACAGCACCGGCATAAGAGCCCAGGACATCTTTCGGTTGAAATCCATTTTTGAAAATAAATACCAGGTATTCTTCAAGCTCTTTTTTAAAGAAATCAGCTCTACGCTTGTAATCGAAGCTCAGTGTAACCAGAGAATCCAAGACTTTCCATGAGCCGGTATTTTCACCGTAACGGGTTTCCACCCCGACAATTCCAACAATGACTGCCGGATCAACGCCAAAATCTTTTTTGGCTCTCTCTAAAGTCTGTTTGTTGTTAATCCAAAATTCTGCGCCCAGATTCAAACGATAGGAACCTAAGAAGATATTGCGGTATTTTTCCCAGTCTCTTCTTGAATCTTTGACTCCCGGTTTGTATTTTTTAGGAGTCATCAGACGTTCAATCTTCGGCTGATAGGTTGCTTCGTCTAAGATCGCCGCGACCCACTGAGGATCCAGTCCTCTTCTTTTACTGACATCGGAAATGAATCTTTTAACCTCAGGCCGTTGGCTATAAGGAAGTGCTTTTTCAGATGCTGTCGAAGACATTGACTGAGCAAGAGTGCCCCCGGATAGTACCGATAAGGACAGAACTCCGGCCAAAAGAAAAGGGCGTCTGTACATTAACTTCTCCTCCTAAAACCTGAGCCTACCGCATTTACCGGCGGTTAGACAACATACAAAAGTTACTGTTGATTGATTATAGCGTTCGTATCGGTAAAAACACTGTAAGAAAAAGTGCATTTCACCTGAGAACTCTTTGATTTTCCTCTGTCGGCGGCTCTCCGGTGCTGAAGTTGTTAAAATTCGAAAAAAAGGCAGAAAAAGCGATGGCTAAAACAGCATTATTTACTCATGCTTCTTTTTTAAAGCATAAGATGGGCGATGTGAACCCTGAATCTCCGGCCAGGCTGGAGAAGATTACCGAACTGATGTTTGCGTCCGGGGCTGAATCGCAAATTGAAAAGTATGAAGCGAAGATGGTTTCATACACTGATATGCTGGCTGCTCACGATGCAGATTACCTCCAATATCTCTCAAGAATGTCTCCTAAAGAAGGAATGACTGTTATCAATGAAGATACAGCCATGAACCCTTATACGTGGGAAGCTGCCCAATTAGCGGCCGGTGCAGGCTGCCAAGCTGTCGACGGAATTATGGCTTCGCAGTTTCAAAGGGCATTCTGTGCAGTAAGACCTCCCGGACATCATGCACACCGGGACCATTCAGGCGGTTTCTGTTTTTTAAATAACGTTTGTATAGCCGCATTACATGCATTGGGCGTTCATGGCCTAAAAAAAGTAGCGATAGCTGATTTTGATGTTCATCATGGCGACGGAACATCCGATATTCTGGGCGGTAGAGAAGACGTTCTGATTCTTGACGGCTTCCAGGAAGCTCTTTATCCCTATGCCCATTTACATCATTGTCCGACAAATGCTATCTATAGTCCGTTTCCTGAAGGAACGGAAGGTGAAGCATTACGACGGACCATGGATGAGGTGTGGTTTCCTGCTTTGTTGGAGTTTAAACCCGAAATGATATTTATTTCTGCAGGATTTGATGCTCACCGGGAAGAAGACCAAGCCCAATTGCTGATGGTTGAAAGAGATTATGCATTTCTTGGAAGACGGTTTGTTAATGTCTTGGAAGCTCTCCCGGATTGCAAAGGTTTGGTAGCTTGTCTGGAAGGCGGGTACTCCATGTCTTCTTTAGCCAGAAGCTGCGTCTCCTTTGTGCGCCAACTGGCTTCCTAAGGCTTGAAATTTCGTTAAGAAATTTTTCCTCTCTTTTCAGAATAACCAATTCGTTATAAAAAAAGTAACTTGAAATAACTGTTGTATTGACTTGAGCAGGTTTATTTTTATTCCATGACTAAATTTGAAGTAGTTTCCGATATCCATTTAGACAGACTTAACGGAACAGGCGAAAAAGGGATTCAGTTTATTGATTCCGTCCTTGAAAATCCAAAGGCTCCGACATTGCTGGTTGCCGGCGATGTTGGGTTCCACAATGATTTTCATAGTGCCTATTTTTTCGATCAGGCCAAGCGAAAATACAATCAGGTTCTGTGTGTACTTGGAAATCATGATTACTGGGGTTTTGATTATTTGAAGGACGATCCTTTTAAATATTGGTCTGATCGCTTTAAAGCAGACAATATCCAATTTCTCAGTTTATCCGAACCGAACCCGGTCAAAATCGAAAGCACTATTGTAATCGGAGGTACGTTATGGTCTGAACTGGATCCGGTGTTTGAGGTCGTGATCCAGGGAGTTTTAAACGATTTCAAAGCTATCAAAAATTTTTCTTTGGACGATTACCAAGCCTTGCATTCTAAAGAGCTAACAAACCTGAAAACGGAGATTGAGAAATACAAGGATGAAAAGACTCTGATTCTTACCCATCACGCTCCGACGTTTAAAACAACAGAACGATGGTCAGAAAGTCCGATAAAAACGTGTTTTTGTACGGATTTGGAAGAAATTATTGAGTTTAGTCCACAGATTAAAGCTTGGGTATTCGGTCATTGCCATGAGCCGGATGCTATAACGATAGGGCATGCTCAAGTGGTGGATCATTCTTTCGGTTACTACAACGATACGAATAACAACTCTTATAAACCTTATCTATTGGAAATCTGATTAAGTGATTAGCCTCCAAGCACCTTCTATTCGAAGTTAAAACAAACGGAAGCCGAGGCTTCCGTATGTTTGAAATGGCTTAACCGAAGGAACTAGCTAAGTCCGACAAATTTACCGTTCACTACATCGATAGAGTAGGCTGCCGGTTTCTTTGGCAGTCCCGGCATTCTCATAATGGCACCGGTAGTAACAACAATGAATCCGGCACCGGCATTAAGAATGACTCTCTGAACCGGTAATGTAAAGTCTTTTGGTGCACCTTTCCAGCCCGGTTCATGGGACATAGAAAACGGTGTTTTGGCAATACAGACTGGCAATTTGCCAAAGCCTAAGGCTTCAATTTTAGCCAAGTCCTTTTGAGCAGCAGGAGAGAATTCCACATCTTTACCTCCATAGACCTTGGTATTGATGTCCTGGATCTTCTCAGGGATGGATTCTTCAAGGCTGTAAGCAAACTGCAGTGGTTTTGAGCCTTCTTTGACAGCTGCGATCACCTGATTTGCAACATCAATTGCGCCGTCGCCGCCCTTAGCGAAACCGTCGCTGACAGCGAATCTGGCTCCGAGAGTTTCACATTCCTGTCTTACAACATCAATTTCTTCATCCGGATCACCAAAGAAGTGATTCAAGGAGACGACAACCTGTTGACCAAAGTTTTGGAGATTTTTAATGTGAGCTCTGAGGTTTGGCAAGCCTGCTTTTAAAGCTTCCATATTTGGTTTGCCGATTTCAGGAAGAGCAACACCGCCGTGCCATTTCAAAGCTTTCAGAGATGTCACGAGAACGGTTGCGGCGGGCTGTAAATTCGTCAGACGGCATTTGATGTCATAGAATTTTTCAGCACCCAAGTCGCTTCCGAATCCTGCTTCCGTAATTGCCCAGTCGGCCAGTTTCAAGGCTGCTCTTGTAGCAGCAACGGAGTTGCAGCCATGGGCGATATTGGCAAAAGGTCCGCCGTGGACAAACGCGGGAACACCCTCTAAGGTCTGAACCAAGTTCGGGAGCATGGCATCTTTGAGTAATGCCATTAAAGCACCGGTTGCGCCTAATTCTCCGCATGTATAAGCAGAACCGTCTTTTTTAATTCCGACCACGAGGCGGTCCAAGCGGGCTCTTAAATCATTTTCACCGTCGGCAAGACAGATAATGGCCATCAGTTCACTGGCAGCTGTAATGTCAAAACCGGTTTGAGCAGGGGTTCCGTTAGCTAATCCACCAAGTCCGGTCACGATATCTCTCAGAGAACGGTCATTGACATCAAGAACTCTTCTCCAGGTAACTTCTCTGAGTTCAACCTGTCCCTGATGTTTAGCGTTATCGATCAGTGCAGCTAAAAGGTTGTTGGCTGCAGTAATAGCGTGGAAGTCACCTGTGAAGTGGAGGTTAATGGATTCCATCGGGACAACCTGAGAGTATCCGCCGCCGGCTGCGCCGCCTTTCATACCGAAAGATGGGCCGAGGGAAGGTTCTCTTAGGGCCAAACAGGCTTTTTCTCCTAATTTCTGGAACGCCTGCGCTAATGCGATAGATGTCGTTGTTTTTCCTGAACCTGCAGGCATTCCTGAGGTTGCAGTCACTAGAAGCAGTTTCCCTTTTGGATTGGATGTATCAATAGCTACTTTTGCTTTATCTCGGCCGTAAGGAATGAATTCTTCATCTTTTAAGCCAATGTTGTGAGCCAGTTGATCAATAGGGATAAGAGTTGCTTGTTGGGCAATTTCAATATCTGTAAGCATGCAAGCTGTTCCTTGAAAGGTGATGAGATTGGAGATGTGCGTATTTTAGACTATCAAGGTCTTATTTTTAGCCTGTATCATTAGCTTTACATGAGAAATATTCAGTGGAATACTTTCTTACTTCTTCTTTGTTTTCAGTAAATTAACTTCTTTTCGCAGAAAATTGAAATATATCTTCATCTCTGCAGACCCACCGGCGGACCGCAAAAGACTAATTAAACTGTTGAGCCAGTAGGAATTGAAAAAAGGAAGACGTTGAATTACACATGCGTTACTCAAGAACACACCTGTCCGGTTGCACCGGTTGTCGAAATAGAAAAATGAAATTACTTCAATTTGTCCAATACGGTTTTCAGGCCTTGAGTATATTCAAACATCATGTTTCCGACCTGGAAGTCAACTGCAATCTGATGTCTGTGAGAATTCAGAATGTCGGGGTTCGGTTCTGTGGATTCGGGCCCGAACAAACGGTACATGAATAAAGTTGCTAAAGAAGAAACCAGTTCTTTGGAATTCTCGGGATTTTTCTCCAGTTCGCTGTTAATTAAATCCCAATAAGAATAATAAAAAGGACGAATCGTGTCAGGAACATTCTTGTTAACGAACATCGCAATTAATTCTTCGTCAGGCTTTCCTGTCTTCCTGACGGTGTAATTTCTCAGAGCTTCAGTAAAAGCTGCTGTAGCCAACGGCTTATATTCCAATGAAAACTCTTCAATTCTTTTTTTCTTTCCAAAGAAGAAGGGGACATAAAAATCAGAGGCTTTAAGCAGATGTTTAAAGCGGGACTTATAAAAGTGATCAAAAACTCGTTGTGCCTGTGTAAATGCTTTCTGCTTATCCATCTTGATTCCTGTCTGGTTTGGTGTTCCTAATTTTAGAGGAAACGCAGAACATCGCCATATGTTTTAAGAAAAATTTTCGGCTTGTTCAAGTTACTTATCTGGTATCGGGGCTCCATCGATATAGATATTTGTAAAGAAATCTTATAGCTCAAAATAAACACCCTTCCGCATTGGAAGGGTAATCCCTTATTAAACTGGATCCAACTATTGGAGGTTCTTAATGAATACACAAACAAGTTCCGCCGCTCAACTTACTGACGGTATGCACATCATTGTCCGCTCTCTCTTAGAAAATGGTTTGGATAAGATGTATGGAGTAGTCGGTATTCCTGTTACTGATTTGGCCAGAATCGGCCAGGCAAAAGGAATCCGTTATATCGGAATGAGACATGAGTCCGATGCCGGTAATGCTGCAGCTGCAGAAGGATTCTTAACAGGAAAACCGGGTGTATTTCTGACAGTATCTGCCCCAGGCTTTTTAAACGGTCTTGTTCCGCTTAAGGAAGCTACTGAAAATTGCTGGCCGGTCATCATGATTTCAGGCTCCAGTGAAAGAGAACTGGTCGACTTAGGTGAAGGTGATTACGAGGGGCTTGATCAGCTCAACTACGCAAAACCTTTCTGCAAAGCCGCTTATAGAATTGATAAACCTGAAGATATCGCAGTTGGTGTAGCAAGAGCAATCCGTGCAGCTGTTTCAGGCCGTCCCGGTGGTGTCTATCTTGATGTTCCGGCTGCACTTCTCGGCGCCACAATGGATCAGGCAGCTGCCGAAGCCACTATTTATAAAGTTAACAATCCTGCACCGGCAATGATCCCTTCACAGGAATCTGTTACAGATGCACTGAAGTTGTTGAGCACAGCAAAGAACCCATTAATCTTCTTAGGAAAGGGCGCTGCCTATGCTCAGTGCGATGATTTAATTCGCAAATTCATCGAAGAGACAGGTATTCCATTTTTACCGATGTCTATGGCAAAGGGCCTCTTACCTGATGACCATCCTTTAAGTGCAGCATCTGCCAGAGGCTTGGCTATGCGTACAGCGGATGTCGTCATGATGATTGGTGCACGTTTGAACTGGATGCTTAATTTCGGTAAAGGCAGACACTGGAATGAAAACGTCAAATTCATCCAGCTCGACATTGACCCGATGGAAATCGATAATTCAAGAAAAATCGATGCACCTATTGTCGGCGATATCAAATCTTCAATGACATTATTAGTTGAAGGTTTGAAAGATATTCCGGTTAAAGCATCTCAGGATTGGCAAAAATTACTCGATGCCGACAAAGTTAAAAATGATGCCAAGTTCTCAACCAGAGTTACTACAGTTACTAACCCAATGAACCATTACAACGCATTGGGAGCTGTAAAGAAAGTTTTCGATAAGAATCCTGACCTGTATCTTGTTAACGAAGGCGCCAACACACTGGATGATTGCCGTGACATTGTCAACATGCAATTGCCTCGCCATCGTTTGGACTGTGGTACATGGGGCGTGATGGGAGTCGGACTCGAATATGCAATCGGAGCTGCTATCACAACCGGTAAATCAGTTGTATCTATCCACGGAGACAGTGCTTTTGGTTTTGACGGTATGGAAGTTGAAACTATCTGCAGGTACAAGTTGCCAGTTTGCGTAATGGTATTTAATAACGGAGGTATTTACAGAGGTGACTTCCCGAACCTCGGTGACAATGGCGATCCCTCTCCGTTGACACTTGACGCAACAGCACACTACGAAAAAATGATGGAAGCTTTTGGAGGCAAGGGTTATTTTGCAACTACCCCTGAAGAAGTTGAACAGTTTATGACAGAAGCCATTGCTTCTAAGAAACCGGCCATGATTAATGTTCAATTGAGTATTCACTCGGGTGTTGAAAGCGGACATATCGGTAATCTGAATCCGCAGCCGGTAACCGGGCCTCTGGCTGAAACCAATTTGAAGAAAGCATCTTCAAAGTAATTAATTAGTAAAGGGGAGGAGTTCATCCTCCCACCGAGGGAAAAAATGATCTATAACATTCTGGTCAACGATATCGTACCAATTTTTGTGGTAATGGCCTTGGGATATATCGGAGCGAAGATTCATTCTTTTAGTCCGGATCAGACACAGGGACTCAACAAGGTTGTGTTGGATATCGCCCTTCCTGCTGCGCTTTTTGCTTCTATCACCAGAGCATCGCGTGACATGGTTTTTGGTGATTTGACACTGACTATTATTTCTCTTGCCGGTGTCACAGGGTTGTTTCTGCTGGCTTTTCTGATTTGCTGGAAAATTTGGCGTCATACACTTCAGGAAGCTGCAGTTTGTGCCTTAATTGCTGGCTCTCCAACGATTGGTTTTTTAGGATTTGCCGTTCTTGATCCTATTTACGGGGCTTCAACAGCCACCGGTTTAGTGATAGCTATTGTTGCAATTGTCGTTAATGCGGTCACTATTCCAATTGGGTTCTATTTATTAAATCTAGGTGCACCGAAAGGGAAGAACACCGGAAGCAGTTGGCATGCCATTGTCAATTCATTAAAACAGCCGGTTGTCTGGTCACCGCTTCTTGCCGTCGCCTTAGTGTTGTGCGGCTTTAAACTACCGGAAAGTTTTTATCCGTCATTTGAATTGATAGCAAAGGCAAATTCCGGTGTCGCTGTATTCGCAGCAGGTCTTGCACTTGCAACAGTTCCGTTTAACTTTGGTCTGGAAATATTCTGGAATACTTTATATCGTGTATTTCTTTCACCGTTTGTTATCTGTCTTATTGGAGCATTTTGCGGAATGGGCGCCGAGAAGCTTTCAATGCTTGTCATGGCATGTGCTCTTCCGCCGGCTTTTTCCGGCATCATTATCAGCAGCCGATACAACGTCTATGTTGAAGACGGAGCCTCTTCTTTAGCAATGAGCACTCTGGCATTTGCAGTTGCCGCTCCGTTCTGGATTTGGGCTACTCCAAAGATTGCCGGATGGTTTTAAGAAAAGTTGAGTAAGTTATAAAGAATTTAAAAAGCGGCTCGGATCATGGGTCGCTGTTTTTTTAGGATAAAGAGATGACGACAAAACGCATAGCAATGGATGGAATGACGGCAGCTGCTTATGCCGCCTATGCTCTTTCTGATATGGCGGTTATATATCCGATTACACCGGCTTCACACATGGCTGAGACAATCGAGGCATGGTCGGTTGCAGGACGCAAAAACCTCTTTGGCCAAACGGTCACTGTTAAGGAAATGCAGTCGGAAAAGGGAGTCGCCGGTGCAATGCACGGGGCGTTGGCAGGAGGTGCTTTGACAAGCACATTTACTGCTTCTCAAGGCCTGATGCTGATGATTCCTAATATGTATAAAATTGCCGGAGAACTGCTCCCCGGTGTCTTTCATATCACGAGTCGTTCATTGGCCGCACATGCTTTGTCAATATTCGGAGATCACCAGGACATTATGGCGGTTCGTGCGACCGGAGTAGCGATGCTAGCCAGTACCTCTGTCCAGGAATGTATGGATTTATCGTTGGTTGCCCACTTATCGGCCATCGACGGGTCGTTGCCGATTGCCCATTTCTTCGACGGATTTAGGACCAGTGACGAAATTGAGACTATTGATGTCATTGATCCGGAAGATATGATGAAAATGGTTGATATGGACAAGGTTTACCGTTTCCGCTCAGCCGCAATGGAACCGGAGCACCCTGTCATCCGTGGAACCGCTCAGAATCCGGATGTTTATTTCCAGAACCGGGAAGCACCGAATGTCATTTATGACGACTTTATCCAGACGGTTAAGGACAATATGGATAAAGTAGCCCGAGTAACCGGGCGCCAATACCATCTGTTTGATTACTACGGTGCCCCAGATGCTGATCGGGTAGTCGTTTCGCTATGTTCCAGCTGCGATGTGATTGAAGAAGTCGTCAATTACCTGAACAACAACGGAGAAAAAGTTGGTCTGGTTAAGGTCCGCTTATACAGGCCGTTTTCTGCGCTGGACTTTGTCAGGAGCATTCCTGAGAGTGCTAAAGTTATTTGTGCACTTGACCGGACAAAGGAACCCGGATCTCAGGGAGAACCCCTTTTGCAGGATGTTTGCACTGCATTAATGACTTTTGGCCGCACTGTCAGAGTCATTGGGGGCCGTTACGGTCTGAGTTCAAAAGACTTTACGCCTGCAATGGTCAGGGCTGTTTTTGACAACATGCGTAGTCCGAGGATGTTACCCAGATTTACAGTTGGGATTAAGGATGACGTCAGCAGGATGTCCCTGGCTGTCGGTCCGGCTCTTAATACAATTGCACCGGATACCTATCAGTGCATATTCTACGGTTTTGGCTCAGACGGAACCGTCGGAGCAAATAAGCAGGCAACGAAGATTATCGGAAATAATTCAGATTTGTTTGCTCAAGGTTATTTTTCTTTTGACTCCAAGAAATCAGGAGGCCTAACTACTTCTTATCTAAGATTTGGAAAATCTCCTATACATTCACCATATTTAATCGAACAGGCCGACTATGTAGCCTGCCACAAGAGTATTTATGTGAAACGTGGATACGATATGGCCGATCACCTGAAAGAGGGAGGCATTTTTGTGCTGAACTCTGAATGGACTACTTTAGAAGAACTTGAGAAAGAACTGCCTGATTATGTCAAAAGAGAGATCGCCGGGAAAAAGGCCGTTTTCTACAATATTGATGCTTCCGCATTAGCGGCCAAGATTGGTTTGGGCCACCGCATTAATATGATTATGCAAACGGTGTTTTTCAAACTTAGCGGCATTATTCCTTTTGAAACGGCGATGAATGCTTTGAAGCAGGATATACAGACAATGTATGCCTCCAAGGGTCGGAATGTTATTGAGATGAACCTGCAAGCCATTTCACAAACGTTACCAGAGCTGAAGAGGATCGACTATCCGGAATCCTGGGTCAATGCAGTGGATAAGCCAACTCCCGCAGAAAAGGCCCCGACATTTATTATCAAGGTCTTTAACCCAATAGAAAAACTTAAAGGGGATGAACTACCGGTCTCTGCCTTTAACCCTGCCGGCTTTGTTCCAAGTGGGACAGCAGCGTTTGAAAAGAGGACGGTTGCTTTTGAAATACCTCAATGGGACGATAAGAAATGTGTTCAATGCGGAGAATGTTCGTTTGTCTGTCCGCATGCAGCGATTCGTCCTTATATTGCTGAGCCTCAGGAACTGGAGGGTGCTCCGGATGCATTTGTGACGATTCCGGCTCATGCCAAAGAATTAAAAGGGTTGCAATGGAGAATACAGGTTTATCCGCAGGATTGTGTCGGCTGTGGCAGTTGTTCCAATAACTGTCCTGCTGGTGCGCTTCCCATGCAACCTTTACAGACTCAGTTAGAAACCCAAAAAGTAAATCTGGCATTTGCACAGAAGAATATTTCTATTAAAGATAATTTAATGAAGCCGGATAATGTTGTCGGAACTCAGCTTCAGCAGCCTCTTTTAGAATTCTCGGGTGCTTGTGCCGGCTGCGGAGAAACTCCGTACGTTAAGCTCCTGACACAACTATTTGGTCCAAGGATGATTATTGCCAATGCAACCGGCTGTAGCTCTATATGGGGTGGTTATATGCCATCAATACCGTACACCACCAATAAGGCGGGAAGAGGGCCGGCATGGGGAAACTCTCTCTTTGAAGATAACGGTGAGTATGGATATGGGATAGCAAAAGGAGTCCGAATCCGTCGTGCACAGCTTGAATCGAAAGTTATGGCAATGACCGCCGATAAAAATACGGATGAAAAACTTCAGCAACTGCTCAATAAATGGTTAACAATGAAGACTGACGGTGAAGCTTCTTTCGACGCAGGAAAAGCTATTGTTGACCGTTTACAGTCTTTACCTTCTGATGAAAATACAGAATTTTTGAAGAAAAATTCAACCATGTTCGGTAAAAAATCCGTCTGGGCTGTCGGTGGTGACGGATGGGCATACGATATTGGATTTGGTGGCCTGGATGAAGTGTTGGCAAGCGGAGAAAATATTAACGTCCTGGTTCTTGACACTGAAGGGTATTCCAATACCGGCGGGGAAATGTCCAAGGCTACTCAACTGGGTTCCGTTTCAGGATTCTCAGCTGACGGAAAGAAGACTCCTAAAAAGAATTTAGGACGCATGTTTATGCAATATGGATATGTCTATGTTGCCAGTGTATGCCTGGGAGCAGACATGCAACAATGCATTACTGCCATGAGAGAAGCCGAGGCCTATGACGGACCCTCCATTGTTATCGCTCTTTGTCCATGTATTTCCTGGGGTATTAAATCAGGAATGTCAACGGTGATAAAGGAATCCAGGAAAGCGGTGGAAGCAGGATATTGGCCTTTGTACAGATTCAACCCGCAACTGTTAAAAGCGGGACAGGAACCTCTGATAATTGACTATAAGGCACCGGACGGTACGATGAGTAGTTTCCTGAACAATCAAAACAGATTTGCTTCGTTAGCTGCCCGTAAGCCCGAACTCTCAGCCAGACTTCAAAGCGAACTGGCTAAAGAAGCTGAAAGGTTCTTCTCTGAATTAGAGAAAACAACGGATGTTTATAAGACTAATTAACTAATCTGATTACGGAAAAGGCGGTCTTAATGGCCGCCTTTGTTATGAGAGTAAAAACAAGTGAAACTCAGAGCTAATATCTCAAGTTAGGACTGATATCGGACGCAGTCATGCGGTGAAAACAGATTCTCTAAGTATGAAAAAAGGAGGCCGGAGCCTCCTTTTGCTACCTAGAAAAGATCATTATTCAATAACTTTGTTCTGGCGCATTTCTTCAATCTGTTCAGCTGTATAACCCAACCTTGTCAGAATTTCGACATTGTTTTCACCTAATGCCGGGGCGGGACCGTATGTCGGCTTGAAGTTGGAGAATGTGCAAGGAACACCGATTGTCTTGAATGAACCTCTTACGCCACCTTGTTTAATATCAATTAAGGTACCGTCAGAATTCAAATCAGGATCGTTTTCGATTTCTTTCCAGTTCAGAACCGGACCAACCGGAACACCTTTAGCGCCCAATTCCTCTGTTACAGCGTATTTATCTTTGGTCATTGTGTAAGCTTCGATAGCTGCATAAATTTCTCTCTTATGCAGGTCACGGGCTTCCGGTGTGCTGAACTTCGGATCAGTTAACCAAGACTGGAAGCCCATTGCGTTACAGAACTGTTCAAAGCCTTTCTGACTCTTCTGAATAACGATGTATACATAATCGTTCGGGTCAGTAGCCCAGTTCTTGCATTTGTAGCACCAACCGAGAACTTCGCCGCCTTCAGCATTAGCCGGACGAGGAATAGCTTCACCGAATTTTTCATACGGATAGCAAGCATAGTATTTGAGCTCGCCAAGACGATCCAAAATCAACTGGTCACGCAATTTAATACGGCAAAGATTTAATACAGCGTTTTGCATGGACTGGTAAACGTAAACACCTTCACCGGTCTTTTGACGCTGGCAAATTGCGGCAAGGATACCGATCAAGAAGTGCATGCCGGTGTTTGAATCACCAAGTGCAGCACCGGACTGTGTCGGGATATTATCAGGGCCTGAGAACCAACCTGTTGCTGTAGCTGCTCCACCTGCACACTGTGCAACCGGTTCAAAAGCTTTAACATTAGCAAAACGGGAGCCCATATTGAAACCTTTTAGGGAGCCCATGATGCATTTTGGATTGATTTTGTGAACTTGTTCCCAACCGAACCCTAATTCTTCAATAGCTCCCGGATGTAAGTTTTCAACGAAAACATCGCAATCCTTAATAAGTTGAGTCAGGACTTTTTTACCTTCTTCAGTCTTAGCATTTAAGGCTAAAGATTTTTTATTACTATTTAACTGAAGATAGTACAAGCTATCTTGTCCGGGGATATCCTGAAGTTCATTTCTTGTTGGGTCTCCGCCGCCCGGACGTTCAATTTTAATAACTTCCGCACCGAACCATGCCAACATCTGAGTGCATGACGGACCCGACTGAACTTCAGTCATATCTACAACTTTTAGACCTTCTAATGGAGCAGTCATAATTGCTTACCTCCTACGAATATTGAATTCATTATAGGCGGGTAATTACTGATGGGTGTAATAGAAAGACCGTTGTGGGTTTATTACTTTTAATTATTTTGGTTCATAGTTAACTTATTGTATTAAAACAAGAAACTATTTTTTGGGAAAGAGAAAGCTATTCGATACATTGAAATTAATGTAATGCTTTATACGGAATAATCTTAGACTTATTCATCAGCTGAAATAAAACGAAAATTTCATGTCTTCATAGATTAGATTGTCATTACCTTGTTTGTAAGAAAGAAGATAACAATTATGTCTACTCAAAATCCCAGTTTCTCAGTCCCGCTTCCGACGACAGTTAAAGTCCGAGTTGAAGAGCAGATGATCCAGAAAGATTTTAGAGGCTATTTGACTCGTGCGATTACATGGACTGCACTAATGCCTTTATTTATGCTGGCTTTTATGCATTTGAACCAAATGCTCCGGGAAAATGAAGAAAATGACGTTAGACAGATGGCTTTAACGGCACAATTAGGAAACCAGCTGTCCGGCGAAATGCTATCTATCCGCTCCTTTTTAGATTCAAGTTTAGATTCACTGAGCATCCACCGGCAAAATTCAAATACTTCTTTGGCAGATTGGGCTATTGCAAGGTTTAACCGGCAGGACTCCGTCGAAAATCTTTTACTTATTCCGACAAACAAAAATGAACCGTACAGGATTTTTAAACGAAATAAAGCTGCCCGAACTGACACAATAAATAGGGAGCTTTTAAATTCACTAATTCATAAATTTAAACATGCCGAAGGCGATTTTGTCTTCTACAAATATTCTGAAAAAAACAAACAGGATTACTGCTTCGGAGCACCTGTAAAAAACGCCCCGGGGCTCGACGGTTATTGGTTATCTACGTGTGTTCCTGAAACTTATTTTGCCAATATGTTTCAACATACTATTGGCTTAGAGCCTTTTACAATCCAACTTTTAAATAGTTCAGATCAAAGTTTTTACGAAAAATCCGTTAATTCAGATAACACTATATTTTCACCGGTTGGCGGGCAAGGATTTTATGCAGAAGCTTTCCATAAAGTTAGCTCAGACAAACCCATCTGGAGGACTGATAAAAAAAGAAACGAGGCGCAGGTATTGACTGCGACAGCTATCTCACCAGGCGATCTTTTATTGATAGTAGGACAACCTTTAGCAATCCGCGACAAACAACTTCTTTCTTCTTTAACAACGTCGGGAATCTTTCTGGTAGCTGCAATCCTTGCAGCTTTCGTCGTAGGTACTGCTTTGGGGCGGCAATTAAATGAGGCAGTCAGAAAACTTATAGAACAACTCAGCACTTTTGAAAAAACCGGAAAAATTTCAAAAATGGATCCTGGTTTTAAAGAGACGGCCCCACTGGAACTTCAATTGCTTTCCTCTAAGTTTGAAGAGATGGCACAAACCGTTGCATTAGCCAGGAAACGTCTGGAAAGTGCAAATGAAGCTCTTAGTGAACAAGTCGAAAAAAGGACGGCTTCTTTAAACCAAAGGAAAGAGGAACTAAAAAGTCTTCAGCTTTTATTGGCACCTCTGGAAGAATCTATAGACGTTGTAATTGCAAAGACAATAAATAGATTTAAAGGTATCTTTGATATAAATGTCTTATTTTTCTCTAAAGACAAAGTTGAAGACAATTTTTATGACTTCATTCCGGTAAAAGGTAGCGATGGTAATACATTAGGCTACTTGTACTTCAACTGCGGGACAGATACTAAATCACTCGCATCAGGTGCACTTTTGAGATTGGCTCATTCAATTGCTATTGTGATGGACAATCAGGAGATGTACTCTTCTTTAAAGACATCAAGTTCGAGATTTACTGCCTTAATGGAATCGATGACTGAAGGCGTGGTTCTGGTCGGAAAAACAGGAAGTCTCCTTTATGCCAACAAGGTTGCCAGAAGAATTCTCGGATTAGAAATCAATCAGGAAATAAGCAATTTTGAAGAGCTGTTTGTATCCCTTTTCCGGCCAACAGAGCCGATAGATGAAAATCAGGACTCCCGTCATGAAGTAGTGATCAGATACTCGAGTACAACAGATTCAGATTTCTTTATTGAAACAACGACTTTTAATGTTCCGGGGTTTTATGGATTTTCAGGACGAAGAAAAGGACTGCTAATCCGGGATATTTCTCAGGAAATCGCTATGGAACGGATGAAAAAGAATCTGGTCTCCATGGTCGCACACGAACTTAAAACGCCTGTGACGACAATGAGATTGCAGGTCGAAACATTGGATCGTCAATTGCAGAAAAAAGACAATTCATTTGCTCATGAGATGTTGTCTGAAATGCTGGAAGAAAGTTCCCGTTTACAACGACTCGTTGAGGACTGGCTGGATATGTCACGCATTGAAGCCGGAGCTATTGTGCTACGGCCTAAAATTTATTCCGTTCAGCAACTGTTAAACAAGGCGAAAGCTGTTGTCGGACAATATTATCCGGAGCTGGAAATTAAGACCGAAATTGAAGAAGGTGCAGAATGCCTCATGGCGGATAAAGACAGAATGGTACAAGTATTTATTAATATTTTTACAAATGCTGCCCGGTACCGTTCTAAATTACCTCCTTTCTGTTTGGTGACTGTTCGCCAAATAAGAAATGAGATAGAGATCGCCTTTAAAGATAACGGGATTGGAGTCAAGGAAAACTACCTTTCCAGGATTTTTGACTCTTTTTATCAGATTGAAATGGGTTCAGACAGAAAGGTAGGCGGTACAGGGTTAGGTTTGGCAATTTGTCGCGGTATCATGACAGCTCACGGCGGCCGGATATGGGCAGAACGAAACAGTGATTGCGGAACAACATTTAAATTGAGGTTAACTGTATGAATCCAAATAACTCTCTGATACTTGTCGTGGATGACGAGACGAAAATCAGAAGGTTAATCAGCACAAATCTGAGTTTTGAAGGTTTTGATGTTATTCAGGCAGAAGACGGCAAGCAGGCTCTCGAAGTATTCAATCGCACGCCTGAAAAACCTGATTTAATTCTGCTCGACTTAATGATGCCGGAACTAGACGGTATGGCAATGCTCAAACAATTAAGAAAATTCTCCGATGTTCCCGTCATCATACTGTCTGCTAAGGATGAAAGACCGACCGTCATAGAGGGTTTTAGAGAAGGCGCTGATGATTTTGTTTCAAAGCCGTTTTACATCCAAGAGCTCCTCGAAAGAATCCGTGCTGTTTTGAGGCGTAGCCAAAAATTTAAAACAATCCGGCCGGTCGGCCAGGAAGTATTAGTCAGCGGAGAGTTGTCTATCAATCTTTCTCAAAGGTTATGTCAAGTCAATTCAGAAAACGTGAAACTAACAAATAGAGAATTCCGCCTGCTTTACGAACTGATGAAGCATCCCGGTGAGGTCCTCACACACGAAAGGCTGTTGAGAACGGTCTGGGGAGACGAATACATTGGTGAGGTGCAATATTTGCGTGTGACATTTGCCCGAATTCGAAGAAAGCTGGAGCAAGCAGGCCTAACTAGGGATGTCATCGGTGCCTATTCTAGTGTAGGGTATTTATTGCTGGAAGAATAATATCAAGAATTTCAGCAGTCTAAACCGGTCTTAAGAAGGAGTTCCTTTTAAGCCGGTTTTCTTATTTTTGGGGTTGTAAGAGAAAACACCGATATTCCGTAATTTTTTTGCAATCTTTTTAAATATTTTGTTACTGAGCTGCAATGCCATCTTGAGAACATTTATTTGAGCAAATCTCAAACCCATCTAATTGGAGAAAAACATGACTACTCAAATGGTTCTAGCGCAATGCATTATGGTGTTGACGCTGATAATTATGATTACGGGCTTAACGCCTATCTACATCACAGCTATCACAGGAGCAGCAATATCTGCCATCGTTGCAGGGTTCCCATTGGCGGGGAGTGCCCCTATGACAGTCGCTAAAATGATTAACTCGGGTTTAAATCCTGTTATCGCAGATATGACCGGTATCTTGCTATTTATTGGCATTATGCAGGCAACAGGATTCTTGGATGTTATCGTTCGCGATATCGTCCGAGTCGGAAATAAGATTGGCGGAGGTCCGGGAGTATGTACCGCCGGCGGTATTGCAGCCGGCTGTATCGGTGCTTTGACCGGTTTTACTCAGCCTGTTATTACGGCTGTTATTACAGGTCCTGCTGCTGTCCGCCTGGGTGTTGATCCAAACAAAGTTGCCGGTATCCAAGGTCACGCCGGTCACATCGGAAACTTAGCAGGTTTTACACATCCAACTCAGGTTGCTATTTTGGCTACAGCCGGTATCGGTTACGGTTTATTTAACGTTCTTGGTTTAATTGCAGCTCTTTCTATTTTCTTCATGTCCTGCTTGCGTGTTGTACGTGATATGCACAAACGCGGTGTGACAATCTCCGAAGAAGACAGACTTGCCGTTATGGCTGAAATCAATAACAAGGAATACAAGACAACTTCATTGAGAGCTTTCCTTCCGTTCCTGGTTCTGGTTGTCGGTTTTGTTCTTGGCCTTCCAATCTTCCTCGTTGGTTTAGCTTCAGCTCTTGTTGTTATGGTTCTTGCCCACAAGGACATGAAGTCATCTGAACAAACTATGATGCAAGGTGTCGGTTTGATTGCTACTCCTTTAGTAGCAACCATCGGTTTCTTGTTCATGAGTACTGTTATTAAACAGATTGGTTTGGCTGACACCATTTCAACCTTTGCAGCTCCGATGCTTTCCTTCTCACCGATTTTGATCATGTTCTGTGTATCTTTCGTTACCGGTTTCATGACACAGTCTTATGGTGCTTCTGTTGCTGTGGTTATCCCGTTCCTGCAGGTTGTTCTTGCTTCCGGTGCTGATCCGTTTGCCGCCGCATTTGCTGCTGCTTCCGGTGCATCTCTTATTCAGTACTTCCTGACAGGTGGTCCGGTTGCTGCTCTTGCTACCGTTATTCCGGTTGTTCCCGGTTCTTCTCTTAAACCGGCAAACTTGTTCCAAAGACCGTCAATTCTCTTTGGTTGCTTTGTAGCATTGTGCATTTCTATGGCACTTTCTGTTCTTTAAATCTAACAGCAAAGATGAGGAATTAATTTTCCTCATCTTTTTAAGGTGACGTTCATGTTAAAACTCATGAAAGAAGGTCAGTCAGTCCTAGGTATTGTCGGTCATGCCGGTTGCGGTCACGCCAATAGTCACCTAGGTTTTATTCAAGACGATTCAGGAGGATTAAGCGCTGTTATTCGGTTATTGCAAAGAGCCACCGGTATTGACTTAGAGATAACTGAAATCAATGTGCAAACGGGTAAAAACGGAGCATTTTTTGAAGTTAAAACAAAAAGTGGAGGAACCGGTAAAGCTTTTGCAAGAAGGGGAATTACAATTTTTGAAAAAAGATTGTCTCAGTATGCTCTTGGCAAACAAGCTGTCAATTCTCAGGCCATCGCGTGTGAAACCTTCGGCCGTATTTTGGGTCAGGGGGCAATGGAAGTCCCGGTCGCTTTTCAAACAGCGGTTGCGAATGCTTCCATGGACAGTTTTATTCAACAGTTCCCGACATTTTTCTTAAGTTCTGATGAAGGAATAGAAGGCAACTGCGGCAAAATAATTGGTACCAGACTAGAAATTGATGGTATTCCCGTCTCTGTTCTTGCTTTATCAAATGCTTCTATCGGTGGAATCGGACCAAATGAGGACGTCGAAGGAAACGTCAATTTGTTTGGCAAAGAAGTTATCATGAAAGAACTTGGGTTGGATAATCTACCGTCTTTTGTAATAGAAGGAAAGGTATGTGCTCAACCGGTATCTTCAGAAATTAATATCCCAACGTTTCTGATTAGAGGCTTTGTAAAGCATGATAATCCTGTGATCGCTGAAGCGTTGCTGGAGGCAGCTGAAATATTAAATTATCCGGCAATATACAGACCTGAACTTTTAGAAAGATCAGATACAGCTATGAAAGATCTGACTGAAACTCAAGGCCGGTACATTCAACAACTCGGAGAAAAGTTTTCTAAGGCCCAAACCGCTATAGAAAAGGTTGCCTTAGCAGCAGAGATCAATAGATTTGCCAGTGAAGATTTAGGCGGTACTACTTTCATGTCAACTTCAGTACATAAAGTGATGGGCGGAGTTGGTTGTATTCCAGGTACCAGCTGTGTTCTAAGTTTATTTATTCCGAATAGTCAGCTCGAAAAAGATGTTATTCCATCTCTGTCGATGGAAGACGTAAACCGGTACGTCGATCTCATCATTGAAGGGATTAAAGTACTGGATACAAGAAAACAGGCCGCAGAAAACCATATGGTAAAAGTGAAACAAGAATTCAATTTATAGGTGAGTAAATGAGCAGTAAGAAAAAAGTAATCGTTTTTACAACAGGCGGAACAATTGCCATGAAGTATGACCCGAAGGTCAACGGACTTGTTCCTGCTGTAAGTGGTGCTGATCTGGCAGCAGCTGTTCCCGGGCTTAGCGATGTTGCTGATGTTGAAGTTAGAGAATTTTCAAACATTGCCAGTCCATCAATGACTCCTGAGATGATGTTCAGATTATCTCAGATGATTGAAGAGGCTTTGAAAGAAGAAGGCGTTGACGGTGCAGTGGTTACACATGGAACCGACACCTTGGAAGAAACTTCTTTCATGCTGGATCTTTTGCATAAGAGCGATAAGCCAATAGTTCTAACAGCTGCTATGCGCGGTGCGGGTGATACAAGCCCCGACGGCCCGGCAAATATTTACTGTGCTGTCAAAACTGCAGCAAGCGAAGAAGCCCGCGGAAAAGGTGCTATGGTCTTGTTAAATGAGACTATTCATGCTGCCGGCCAGGTAAGAAAAACTCATTCAGCTAACCCTGCAACATTTGCTTCACCTTGGTGGGGCCCGATTGGTTATTGTGATGTAGACAGAGTTGTCTTCAGAAGAGAGCCTTTAAACCGTCAGACATTTTCTCCTGAGGCTTTAACCGCCCGTGTTGATATTGTTCCGGCTCAGACAGGAATGGGCCGAGATTATATTGATTGTGCTGTTTCAAAGGGCTGTAAAGGCATCATTGTTGAAGGCTTCGGCCGTGGAAATGTACCAGCCATGATGGAAGAAGGTATTAAAGATGCGGCCGACAAAGGTATTGTCGTTGTGATTACAACAAGAACACCGGGCGGACGTCCTTACCAGGTATATGCTTATCCGGGCTCTGTTACCGACAGCCGCAATAAAGGAGCGATTCGAGGCGGAGAGTTTTCAGCAGCTAAAACCCGTTTAAAACTGATGGTCATATTATCTGAAAGACCGGAACTTGCTAACAACAAGGAAGAACTGGAAAAGCTTTTAGACGCTTAGACGAACTGTGTAACTAACAGTAAAAAACCGGTTGCTTTTAGTGATCGGTTTTTTTAAGGAAGATTCTGCGCCAGGTTTCTAAAGGAGTATATTGACCCCAAAAACTAAAAAAAAGTAACGCAAAAACTTTCCGATCAGAATTAATACAAAGCTTAATATCCAGTTGACCCGCAACCATCCTGCAGCTAAAACAAATCCGTCTCCTACAACCGGGACCCAGCTAAATAGAAGTGAAAGAGGCCCCCATTTTCTGAAAAACGATATTTTCTTTTCATCCACTTTGTTGGGAATGATTCTGCCAATCAGATAAGTTAAGACAGCTCCTAAAGTATTGCCCGCTGTGGCGACCAGAATTATTGACCAGATATGCTGCGGCCATTGAGTCAAACCATAGACAGCCACAGCTTCACTTCCCCCGGGAAGCAGGGTCGAGGAAATGAAAGCGCTAACGAATAATGATGTAAGAAAGGCTGTATAAGTCAAAACGATTACCTATTAATAGTCTATTATCAATTGTATTGGAAACCTCTCAAATTCACATCTTTGGCGCTCGGAAGCTAAGATAATCACTTGTATAATCACGGAATCTTATGTATACGGAAAGAAAAATGAAGATTCTTGTACCTGTAAAAAGAGTCGTTGACGCAAATATTAAAGTCAAAGTTACTCCTGAAGGGACGATTGAAACTGCTTCTTTGAAAAAAGCAATGAATCCGTTTGATGAAATTGCTTTGGAGCAAGCCGTCCAACTTAAAGAAAAAGGAATTGCAAAGGAAGTTGCAGCCGTTTCTGTCGGTCAATCAGATTGCGCTGATACATTGAAAGTGGCATTGGCCATGGGGGCAGACAGAGCCATTTTGATATCAACTGAAGAACAGCTTGAACCTTTAAACATCGCAAAACTTTTGAAGGTACTAGTGGAAAGAGAAAATCCTCAATTGGTAATTGCAGGTAAACAATCGGTCGATACAGATGCAAATCAGGTCGGCCAGATGTTAGCTGCATTGTGCGACTGGCCCCAGGCAACCCATGCTTCAGCGATGGAAGTAGAAGGTCAAAAAGTTAAGGTTACCCGTGAAATTGACGGGGGACTGGAAGTTATTGAAGTAACTCTGCCAGCCGTAATCACTGTCGATTTAAGATTAAACGCGCCCCGTTATGTCACTTTGCCGATGATGATGAAAGCAAAGAAAAAACCTCAGGAAGTCATTAAGGCCGAGGACTTCGGAGTCAATTTGACTCCTCACGTACAACTGATTTCGATCGAAGCTCCGGAAGCAAGAAAAGTTGGAGTCATCCTTAAGAGTGTTGATGAATTGATCGACAAGTTAAAGAATGAAGCAAAAGTCTTATAAGGAAAGGATTAAAAAATGACAGTTCTAGTCGTAGGCGAACATAACGGTCAGGTGCTTAATCCTGCCGTAGCAAGCTTAGTTAAAGCAGCTTCTGAGATCGGAGGAGATATTCACGTCCTTTTGATGGGAAATGATTGTGCGGCTGTTTCAAATGAAGCGGCAAAACTTACCGGAGTTAGCAAAGTACTAACCGCAACTGCTGACTCTTTTGCCCATCATATTGCTGAAAACAGTGCCGCTCAAGTTTTATCAATTGCATCGAATTATTCCCACATCCTGTTTTCTGCAGATTCTTCCGGAAAAGCTGCCGCTCCAAGGGTAGCTGCCAAACTTGATGTTGCCCAGATTTCTGAAATCGTTAAAGTTATCGCTGCAGATACTTTCAAACGTCCGATTTATGCCGGCGCTGCAATCGCCTCAGTAAAGAGCCTGGATAGTATTAAAGTTTTGACGGTGCGTACAACGAACTTCGATGCTGTCACTTCTGAAGGTGATGCTCCAATTGAAGCAGTAGAAGCAGTTGCTCCAACCACTAAAGTTACTTATATCAGTTCTCAGAAGATTGAAAGCAATCGTCCTGATCTTCAGTCAGCTAAACGTGTGATTGCCGGTGGCCGTGGCTTGGCCGATGAAAAAGAGTTTGCAGAAATGGAAAAACTTGCTGACAAACTCAATGCAGCTGTTGGAACAACTAGAGCTGTGGTTGATGCCGGAATGGCACCAAATGACTGGCAGATTGGTCAGACCGGAAAAATTATTGCACCTGATCTATATATAGCCCTCGGAATTTCAGGAGCTATTCAACATGTAGCCGGTATTAAAGATGCAAAAGTTATCGTTGCAATCAATAAAGATCCGGAAGCTCCGATTTTTGAAGTAGCTGATTACGGTCTTGTTGCAGATGCGATGGATGTTATTCATCAATTGGAAACAAAATTGTAATTAAATAGAAGGCTTTCCTAGCTAAATGGTTTGTTTGATTAGGAAAAATCAGATAGAATCACACGTTTTAAAAGGGAAAGCCTTTTAGTTTGAACGTTTTTACACAAACCAAATATATTTTTAGAGGTATTTAAACATGGTCGTTATTCGTCTGGCTCGTGGCGGCTCCAAGAAGCGCCCCTTCTACAATATCGTCGCGACCGACTCCCGCAATCCACGCGATGGTCGCTTCAATGAACGTATCGGTTACTACAACCCTATAGCATCCGGTCAGGCAGTTCGTTTGTCTATCAATGAAGCCGCTCTTAACAAATGGGTTGCCAATGGCGCCCAGATGAGCGATACAGTCGCTCGTCTGTACAAAGAATTCAAGAAGACAGCTGCACCGGCTGCTTAATTGTTTTCTTTAAGTTGTGACTGACGGAAAGAATATTTTGTCCGAGCCTGTTGTGCTCGGAGCTTTACGTGGATCTTACGGATTGAAGGGTTGGGTGAAAATTCAACCGTTTCAGGACGGAGATGCATTGCTGGAAACAAAAAACTGGTACCACCTGGTCAGAGGTGAAGAGCCTCAGCCAGTGGAAATGGAACAAGCCAAGTTCCACGGCTCGGGAATCGTTGCCAAAATTAAAGGTATTGATACTCCTGAAGCCGCAGCAGCGTTCAAAGGTGCTGTCGGTTTACTCAGAGAAGATTTTCCGGAAACGGAAGAAGATGAGTATTACTGGGTCGATCTTATCGGATGCACTGTGGTTAACACAAATAATGAAACGATAGGAACGGTCAAAGCAGTAACTGACAATGGTGCTCACGATGTCTTAGATGTTAAATCTGCAGAGGGGAAGAGTTACCTCATTCCGTTTGTTGAAAACTATATCGAAGATGTCGATTTGGAAGAGAAGAAAGTTATTGTTGACTGGTCGCTTGACTGGGTATAAGACTCATGCGGGTAGACGTAATAACTATATTTGAAGAGATGTTTTCCGCTATTACGGAATACGGGATTACATCCCGGGCACTTAAAAATAAGTTATGGTCAATTAACTGTTGGAATCCCAGGGCTTTCACTCACGATCTGCATAAGACTGTTGATGACAGGCCGTTTGGGGGCGGACCCGGAATGATTCTGATGGCTGAACCTCTGGCGCAGGCCGTCGAAAAAATCAGGGAAAGCGGAAACAATGGAAAAATAATTTCTTTTTCTCCTACCGGAAAAAGATTAGAAGACGCCGATGTAAAGAAATTTGCAGAAGACGATCTTCCTCTGGTTTTTGTATGCGGAAGATATGAAGGTATTGATCAACGCTTTTTAGATACTTTCGTAGATGAAACATACAGTATTGGAGATTATGTTTTATCCGGAGGCGAACTTCCGGCAATGGTGATGCTCGATGCCATAGTGAGAAGATTACCCGGAGCAATCAAAGATTTATCTGCGACAGATGAGTCTTTTTCCACCGGACTTCTGGATGCTCCTCACTATACAAGACCTGAGAGGTGGAGAGGTCAGGCAGTCCCCGAAGTTCTGATGAGCGGACATCATGAGAACATTAAGGAATGGACAAGGCATCAGGCGTTACAAATTACAGCCACAAATCGTCCGGAATTGATTAAAATAGCGCGTTCTAAGAATCAGCTGTCAAAAAAAGACGAGAAATTTTTGGAACTTTTATTAAAGAGTCAGCAAGTTAGCTGATATTTAAAACCCATCCTCTCTGCAGGTTAAGATTAAGAGAGCTGCATGAAGATGGTCATGTGGAGAAATTCATGAATATTATTGAACAACTTGAAAAGGAAGAAATTGCCCGTCTTTCTGAAGGCAAGACATATCCTAAATTTAATCCTGGTGACACAATTGTTGTTAGCGTTAACGTTGTTGAAGGTAACCGTAAACGTGTTCAGGCTTTCGAAGGTGTCGTTATCGCTATCCGCAACCGTGGATTAAACAGTGCTTTCACCGTCCGTAAAATCTCTAGTGGTGAAGGTGTAGAACGTACATTCCAGCTTTATTCTCCGATTATTGCCGGTATCGAAGTTAAGCGTCACGGTGCAGTTCGCCGTGCCAAACTTTACTACTTACGCAACTTGTCCGGTAAAGCAGCAAGAATTAAAGAAAAATTGGTTCGCAAGGCCTAATTTTCAAATCAAACTAAAGGTTTCCGCAAAACCGCAGGAATTAACTCCTGCGGTTTTGTCTTTTTTTTTAACCTGAATTCATAAAAAATCCAGAGGAATACGATAAAAGTAAATCTATTTCAGTAAGCTTGTTAAGCGGTTCTTCAGAGCCGGATTCACTTTCAGATGTAGGATTATTAACACAGGCGGGTTATTTGACCATCAAAAAGATTGAAGGAACTACTGTATATGTTGGATATCCGGATTTAGAAGTTAAGCAAGCCATTGCTCAACTCTATATCGAGCAACTATTATGTGGGAAAACACTTGAGCAGGCCGGTGCTGACAAAATTTCATATAGATTATCAACTGAAATGCTGAATCCGTTGTTCATCTTCTGAATCGTTTGTTTAATTCACACGATTACGTAATAACCTATTAAGGATGAAGCCTCTTTACTGGCATTTGTCCAGAGCTTTTGCGCCGGAGCAGCTTTAGATCCCATCGTTGAACGTTAAAATGCACATGGTAGAAGTGATTTAGAGGTTGCTTCCGGTCAAAGTCTGTGGGTTTTTGAATTTAAAGTCTAAGACCCGGAGAAGACGCAGAAGCTAAACTGTTCAAGCTGTCCAACAAATAATAGAAAGAAAATATGCTTATGGAAGACAGCAAAAGATAATTCTGAAATTGGCTTTGATATTTAGTCTGCAGCACCAAACTTTCGTTAAATGGAAGTTATGTTAATCGATGTCATCTTTAGTTGGAGGCATCGCAACTGTATTTGATGTGCTAGTCCTCGGGCTTAAAAGAAGTTTGTAAAAGCTGAACAATTTCATTGATGTGTTTGAAGTGAATGTTTGTTGATTAATTCTTACCATATCTAGGAAATTTTCATGAACCGAAAGGAAGCTATAAGAATGTCAACAAAATAAAAGAATGCCTGATTAAGCATTTTCTTAAATCAGGCAAATTTTCTGGATAAGCTCACTGGATGGTTTTTGCTTAGTTCATCTTCGAACTATTTATAGCGGCGTTAGCTAATCCTTTATAAAAACTATAGCGTTCCAGATCTATCTCTCCGTTTTCAACCGCAAGTTTGATGGCACAACCCGGTTCTTCAAGATGTCGGCAATTTGTAAACCGACAGTGTTCAACCCTGTCTCTGACTTCCGGAATACCGCTCATAATGTCATTCAACGTTAAATGAGCTAATCCGAATTCCTGAAATCCGGGAGAATCCACAATTGCACCGTCCTTGCCGTAATCAAACCACCTTGTAGAAGTTGTCGTCTGTTTACCAAGATTAAGAGCTTTTGAATACTCCTGGGTCCTTTGTTCTGCATCTTTTACAAGCAAGTTAAGGATAGTTGATTTACCCATGCCGGACTGACCGATTAAAAGAGTAACTTTGTCGGCAAAAAGAGGCTTCAAGACATCTTCCGTTTCCTGAGGCTGGCTAGTCGCAGAGACCTCAACAACTTTAGCTCCAAGCTCTTTTAACTGTTCAATGAAAGGTTTTACAGTTTCATTATCATCAATAAAATCTTTTTTGTTTCTGATAATTAACATCGGAATATCAGCAGCGTGTGCAGCCAGAATGGCTTTCCAGATAAACTGTTTGTTATAAGACGGCCTAGTTGCAAAGACCAGGGCTACTTGGTCGATATTTGCAGCTAAAGGCTTAGTTCTTAACTCATCACTTCTGTAAAGAAGAGATTTACGTGGTTCAATTTTTTCAATGGAAACTTGTTCCGTTGATGTTTGAAGACATAAGACAATATCTCCGACAACCACATCCTTCTTCTTTCCACGACGCGTCGCTTCAAAGGTTTCACCGTTATCTTTTTTTACGAACTGGTGTTTACCATGGGTTGCAATGACACGGGCTTTAAATTCTTTATTTGTTTTCATTTTTCAGAAGTTTTTCTATTGCGTTAATTCGGGTTGCTGCATCCGGGTGAGAACTGTAGAAAGCGGAATAAATTGGATCCGGCGTCAACGTTGAAGCATTATCGCTAAAGAGCTTTACCAGAGCGGTAATAAGGCTTCTGCCGTCAGCATTTTCTGTTGCAAACTTGTCAGCTTCAAATTCATGTTTTCTTGAAGACAGACTTGATAACGGTGTAAACGGAAAAGTAAACACGGGTAGAGCAAGTGAAAACAAGAGAAGGGCAACTGCATGGCTTTGTCCCTCATTGAGGACAACACCCAAACCTTCGTAGAACCAGGAGGAACCTGCAAATACATCCAATAAGGCAAAAATTACAAAAGCAATACCGAAGCTAACAGCCATCATTTTATAAATGTGTTTTAGCTTGTAATGGCCAAGTTCATGGGCAAGAACCGCTTCAATTTCGTCAGGAGTTAATTTCTTAATTAATGTGTCAAAGAAGACGATTCTTTTGTTTTTTCCAAAACCGGTCATATATGCGTTGCCTTTGGAATTTCTTTTGGAAGCATCCATCACATAAAGACCGTTAGACTCAAAACCTGTTTTTTTCAATAATGAACTAACTTTGTCAAAAAGTTCACCTTGAGGAAGGTTTTCGAATTTATTAAACAGGGGAGCAATTAAGTTTGGATAAACCCAGAGAAGGGCAAAATTGAAAAGAACATAAACAAGCCACGCCCATAGCCACCATAATTGACCTGACGCTTCCCACAACCAGAAGATAACAGCAAGAAGAGGAACACCCAGGATAACGCTCAATGCGGTTGAAACGCCCAGATCTTTAAAGAACTGTTTGGGTTTCATCGTGTTAAAGCCATATTTTTCTTCTAGTTTGAATTGATGAATCCATGAAAAAGGCAAATCAAGAATAGAAGAAATAATAGCAAAACAACCGACAATTAGAATTTGTGTGATAAGTCCGCTTCCGAACCACGCTGTAAAACAGTCATAAATGAGTTGAATTAAGCCGCCGAAAGTTGCAATTAGCAGAAAGAGAAGGTTAAACCAACGTTCCTTTTGTCCAAATTTAATATTTTCAATGGAATAGTCCGCTGCTTTTTGATGCGCCTGTAAAGTAATTTTTTGTGCAAAAGCCTCCGGTACGGCTGAGCGGTGTGCCTTTATGCAATTTATTTCGCGACTGTCAAGCCAAAATTTAAGAGCAGTATCGACAATAAGAAAAATAATAAATAAAACAGAAAAAGCCGTTGCCACGTTTGTTCCTTCAATGATGTTCATTACCTATATTAGAACAAAGGCAATTGTATGCTTAGATTGAAGGCTGTTTTGAGCAAATTTTAAAAAATATGACAATGACGGCATGTAATATCTGTTTTCTTGGATAGGTTTAGAATTGACCGTCAGAATTAAATCAAAAAGAGGAAATTTATATGGCAGGCTTTGTTCCGGAAATTCCACGTTCACCTTTATTCAATGAAGACAATCTTATTTGGATGGATTTGGAAATGACCGGCCTGGAACCACAGGTAAACAGAATTTTAGAAATGGCTGCAGTCATTACAGATCCCCAGCTCAATGTTATTGCAGAGGGTCCGGTAGTTGTTATCCATCAAAGTAGCCAAGTATTAAATTCAATGGATTCATGGAATACTAGCCATCATACAAAGTCGGGGCTTGTTGCCAAATCTCTGGAAAGTCGCATTGACGAAGAAGAAGCCGCAAGAATTTACTTTGAATTCTTTTCTCAGTACGTTTCTCCAAGAAAGAGTCCTTTATGCGGGAATTCAATCGGTCAGGACAGACGGTTTATGGCACGGTGGATGCCGAATCTAGAGCAGTTCTTCCACTACAGAAATATTGATGTTTCCTCCATTAAGGAATGCGTGAAGCGCTGGGCCCCTGAAGTCATGAGAAAGTACCAGAAGACTTCTAAACATGAAGCTCTTTCCGATATTTATGACTCTATTAACGAGCTAAAGTTTTACCGTCAGGAAATAATGAAGATCTAGCAAAAAGGGGCTGTTGCAAAATTCACTCTTTGAAAGAGAATTTTGCCGGCCCTTTCTTCT
>CANTYJ010000023.1 GCA_947854175.1 uncultured Turicimonas sp.
ATGGCTCGTTATACCGGACCTAAAGAAAAGCTCGCACGCCGTGAAGGCTGCGACTTGAACTTGAAGAGCGCAAGACGTTCTTTCAGTTCTAAATGCAAATCCGAAGAAGCTCCCGGTCAGCACGGTCGCACTTCCGGTGCAAGACTCTCTGACTATGGTCAGCAGCTTCGTGAAAAGCAAAAAGTAAAACGTATGTACGGCGTTCTTGAACGTCAGTTCAGACTTTACTTCGAAAAAGCAACCCGCATGCGTGGTAACGTTGGTGAACAGCTTCTCGGCTTATTAGAATGCCGTCTTGACAACGTTGTCTACAGAATGGGCTTTGGTTGCACACGTGCAGAAGCTCGCCAGTTGGTAAGCCACTGCGCAGTTACAGTTAACGGCAAGAAGGTAAATATTCCTTCTTACCAAGTTCGTGCCGGCGATGTTATCGCTATCCGCGAAAAAGCTAAGAACCAGACTCGTATTCAGGAAAGCATCAAGTTGGCTGAATCCAACGGTTTCCCTGATTGGCTCACTGTTGATGTTAAAAAGCTCGAAGGAACATTCAAGAATGTTCCGGCTCGTGACGAAATCGCTCACGACGTCAACGAATCTCTGATTGTTGAGTTCTACTCTCGCTAAACTTAAGCTAGACGGTGTAGTGCGCCGTCTTCTTCAACTTACGATCCGGTCTTTAGAGGCCCGGATCGTTAAGTCATTTTTAAAGCCTCTATTTTCCTGGCAGCCTTATCGGTGTAACGAGCCGAGGGTATTGTAAAAAAGGATAAACATGTCGATTAATAATCTTTTAAAACCACGCAGCATTGAAGTTGAAACAGCTGAAGGTAATCCGTACTCTGCAACCGTCACAATGGAACCGTTTGAAACCGGTTATGCACATACTTTAGGTAATGCATTACGCCGCGTTTTATTAAGTTCAATGATTGGCTATGCTCCGACAGAAGCTCAAATTGCCGGTGTAGTTCATGAATACAGCCAGATTGACGGCGTTAAAGAAGACGTTGTAGATATTCTTCTTAACGTTAAAGGCGTTATATTCAAACTCGAAAACCGTGATGAAGTTACTGTCACATTACGCAAAGAAGGTAATGGCGTCGTTACAGCAGCAGACTTCGATCTTCCTCATGACTGCCAAGTTTTGAATCCTGATCATGTCATCGCTAACCTTTCCGGTGGCAAACTCGACATGCAGATTAAGGTTGAAAAAGGCCGCGGCTACCAGCCCGGAGACATGCGTGCTCTTAAAGATGATTACAGCAAGGCTACCATCGGCAAGATCATTATGGACGCTTCTTTCTCCCCGGTTCTTCGTGTTTCTTACAAGGTTGAAAACGCCCGTGTTGAACAACGTACAGACTTAGACAAGCTGGTATTGTCTGTTGACACAAACGGCGCCATTCTTCCGGAAGAAGCAGTTCGTCAGGCCGCCCATATTCTTCAGGATCAATTGAGTGTATTTGGTGGTATTCAGACACTCGGAATTGAACCGATTCAACCGATCCCACAACAACCGATCGTTCAGCCGCAGGAAGTTGTTGTTGCCAAACCGCAGCCACCTGTTGATCCGATTCTTCGCCGTCCGGTTGATGATTTGGAACTTACAGTCCGTTCTGCTAATTGCCTTAAGGCTGAAAATATTTACTACATCGGTGACCTTATTCAGCGTACTGAAAATGAACTTCTCAAGACACCGAACTTGGGTAGAAAATCTCTTAACGAGATCAAGGAAGTTCTCGGTACACATGGTCTGACATTAGGAATGAAGTTAGAAAATTGGCCACCTGTAGGACTTGATTACTAATTTTTGTAGTACTTGTAGTTTTTTATTTGAGATTTTTTCGGAGGCTGTGTAAAATCGCGGTCTTCAAACCCGCCCGCCTGGAATGGATAGAAGAGACGGGAGATGCCTAAGAGGCACCCTAACTAAGAATTTTTTTAAGGATATTTAAAATGCGTCATAAACTTGGTCTCCGCAAACTGAACCGTACATCTGCCCACCGTTTGGCAATGCTCCGCAACATGACTAACTCTCTTCTCCGTCATGAAGCCATCAAAACAACATTGCCGAAAGCTAAAGAACTCCGTCGCGTTGTAGAACCGATGATTACTTTGGCTAAGGAAGCGACAGTTGCTAACAGACGTATCGCTTTCAACAGACTCCGTGATCGTGAAATGGTTGTAAAACTCTTCAACGAAATCGGACCTATGTTCAAAGATAGAAACGGCGGTTACACTCGTATTCTTAAGATGGGCTATCGTGTAGGCGATAATGCTCCTATGGCTTATGTTGAACTCGTTCAGAAGACTGCGGATCACAAGCCTGCAGCAGAAGAACAGAAAGAAGAAACTAAAGCTGAATAAGTTTTAGGCAACTTTTTTAAATGACCAAGTCCGCGTACAGCGGACTTTGTCATTTTGAAGGAAAAGAATGGCTATTAAAGAAGAAGGTTTGGAATCAATTCGTCTGGATAAATGGTTGTGGGCCGCGCGCTTTTTCAAGACCAGGACGTTATCGCAAGATAATATTGAATTAGGTAGAGTGCGTGTCAATGATCTGAGAGTTAAACCGAGCAAAGAAATAAAAGTCGGTGATAAGGTTGAGGTGTTTAGGGGCAATGAGAGATTTATCGTAATTGTAAAAGAACTATCTTCTAAAAGAGGTCCAGCCTCAGTTGCCGCTCAACTTTACGATGAAACTATTGAAAGTCTTCGGGCAAGAGAACGTATTAAAGAAACCATGAAACTTATTCCAGTGCCAGGAGCTGATCACAAAGGCAGGCCAACCAAGAGAGAGGGTAGAAAACTTCGTGAATTCAAGCATAATTTTGATCCCACTCATGATCTTTAGTGTTCCTTTTTCCTTTGGCTTAGCTATTTAGGTAAATAGCTATCTCGCTGATTATGAGCAATATTAACTAAAAAAGATATTTTTGTAGTTAAAAAGAAAGGGACCAATATCAGTATTCACTGAATGGGATAAAAATTAGAAATAGACTACGAGAATTTGCCTACGTCCAAGTACAGTATAAGTATAGGGATGCGAGGTAGGCTACCAGTTTGAAAAAACTTATCTCAGATTTGATTAGGCGAGAAATTGAAGAAAGCGTTTCTAACTCAACACCTCCTAAAGCTGCTGTCGTCCTAGGTCCCAGACAAGTCGGAAAATCAACATTGTTTAAACAAATACAGGGACCTGAAGCAAGCTGGTTTGATGGTGATTTTCCTTCTCATGTAAGAGTTTTAGAAAATGCCTACAAGGCAGGAGATTTAGAGACAGTATTGAAAAGTGCTCCAGCATTAGTTATAGACGAAGCTCAGAAAATTCCAAATATTGGAGCAATTCTCAACATACTGATTGATGCAAATGAAAGCACAAAAATTTACGTGACAGGCTCTTCTTCTTTGAAATTGGCTGGAGGCATAAAAGAATCTGCTTTGGGCCGTCTTGTGATTGATAACTTGTGGCCTTTCTCATTGAAAGAACTTACTTCTGTCAAAGGCCGATGGGATGTGGATGATTCGATAGAGACCCGAGTTATTTATGGAATGTATCCTGAAGCTATTTTTTTTCGATGCTCCTTCTGATTACTTGTGCCGATATGTTAATGATCTACTTTTTAAAGATATCTTTATGTTGTCGGGAATAAGAAACAGTTACGGATTCCGCAATCTCGTATATTTTTTGGCAACAAATGTGGGACAAGAGATAAATCTTGATTCCTTGCAAGAGAAGTTTCTTTAAATCGAAGAACCGTAAGCGACTATCTAGATTTATTGGAGCAATGTTTTGTAATAAAAGTATGTCCGTCATATTCTTCAAGGCTGGATATCGAATTGAAAAAAGGAAAAAAATCTACTTTATAGATACTGGTGTACGGAATGCATTGCTTAGCGATTTTTCTCCTTTATCTTCAAGATCGGATGCTGGTGCTTTATGGGAGAACTTCTTTTATATGGAACGTATGAAGTTCAATTCTTATGCGAGGAATCACAAACATCTATATTTTTGGAGAACGAGACAAGTGGGAACTCAATCTTCGAAGGAGGTTGATTTTGTTGAGGTTAAAAATCGGCTGCCTTCTTATGGATATGAATGCAAGCTCTCCACCAAAGCAGATAGCAAAGGAAAAATTAAGTTCTTGAATAGCTATCCTAAGTCAGAATTTGAAATAGTTACACCAGAAAATATGATCGATGTTGTGTGGGAAGACCGTTAACGGAGCCGCTTTCTTCTTCCTGTTTTGTAAACGAAGAAGATTTCTTCCAATTCGCTAATAGCCGTAGCTTTATAATGTTCTCATGGAGCTTCGTTCTTGCACTTAAAGTGAACTTTCGGACACAGAGAAGGCCGAGAATTTCGTGAGTTCAAGCGTAATTTTGATTTCACTCATGATTTTTAGTATTCTCCTTTTCTATTGGCATAACTACTTAGGCAAACAGCTATATCGTTAACTATGAGTAATATTGACTCAAAAGAAAGCTATTTTTAAAGTTGAAAGAGAGTTGAGTCAAAAATCAGTACCCATCGAATGGGATAGTGATGAGAAATAGATTACGAGAATTTGCCTATGCCCAAGTTCAGCCAGAGTTGGTATGCGTCAATTGTTCAAGGAAAAAATTTAACAAATAATCCCAATGCGATTTTCTCCAAAGTTCCGGTAATGCCTTGGCTCCACCACAGACTTCATCCAACTCTGGTAAGAATTTTTCTTCAATTGGGAATTCAGCGTAAGTTAAATGAAGGCGAAAGAATTTTTAATCAAAATGAAAAAATTGATCAACTCGTTCTGTGTTTAAAAGGTATCACGGCACGTGCTATTGGACCGGGAAATGAATGTTCCTCGGCTTTTGCAATTTCAACACCCGGCCATTTGGCCGCGGGTAATTTAAACTTCTTTTCAGGCCGGCCGGCTGCCGGACATTACTTTGCATTAACAAATGCCGAGATTGTTTGTGTGCCGAGGAGCATTCTTCTGAATTTAGCAAAGCAAGACCGCAACATTAATGAATTACTTCAGATTCAATTGGAATTAGCGAGCCTTTCTGACCGAGTGGGTTTTATCTGTCTTTCGTTATTGAGCACAGAGGATAAACTGAAAGCTTTATGCTCAACATGGAGCCTTAACTATGGCGAAATGGTCAAAGATGAAAGACAAAAGAAATGGATTAAGATGCCGGTTCCGTTAACACGGAAGATTCAAAGCAGAATAACGAACTGCTCTTCAGTTTGGCTCGATAAAGTGCTTCATAACTGGATCAAAAAAGGACAATGGAAGCGGGATAAGGAATTCGTGTATGTTGCACCGGAATTATTAGAGCCGTTTTACCATTGGTTAATTGCGTGTATGGATGAAGCTGACTCCTTTAACTATCCCAAGACGCTCAGTGAACAGATTCTAGAGTCAGCCTAATTGTTAAAAAGGTTAGACCAATTTTATTTAACCTTGAAGCCGAATTTATGGCACTGGGCACAGTAATCTTCAGGCGGTTCATGCTGCAGATGGCAGTTGATGCAATCTCCATTGTGCGGTGCTTTATGGGGATTGGCTCCCGGTAAATCCTTGGTCTTTTCAGCTAAGACTTCTTTGTTGTGGCATTGAGTGCAGGTTGCATCATCAGGGAACTTTGGATTTTGTAAGTCCTTACCATGACAGGCCTGGCACGGAACTCCCTTGGCAACGTGTCTGTCGGCCCCCATCTTTGTGTCGGCCGCATAACCCGGCTGCATTGCAGCTACTGAAAAAGAGCAGACCAGTGCTGTCAATAAGTACGAAATGGCTTTTTTAATATTCATAATTATTCTGCTCCGTTCCGAAGCGCCCTTGCGGGCACTTCCGCGTTAAAAATTATTTGCAACCGCCCCAACCGTTGGCTGTACGGGCTGCGATACGGCCGAAGATAATGCAGTCAGCAACAGCAACAGTCCCTAAACGGACCATGCCGTGGACACCTCCGGTGGCCTCACCGGCAGCATACAAACCGTCAATCGGTTGACCTTTAACGTTAAGAACCTGGGCTTTTTCATTGATTTCAAGACCGCCCATGGTGTGGTGGACACGCGGCCAGAGTCTGATGGCGTAGAAAGGACCCTTAACATTAGGAACACCGTCATCGAAGAACATGCAATCGAATTCCGGATCTTTCTTGGCTTTCATGTAACCGTTGAATTTTTCATTTTCTTTTTCAAGGGTTGCATAGTCGAGCTTGTAGAACTCAGCTAAAGATTTCAGGTCATCAAACTTGCGGATAACACCGTTTTTCATAGCTGCTTCAAACTGTTCCTGCTTCATGTTCTTACCAACGACCTTGCTCATGAAATTCTGTTCGTTGGTATAGATGATGGCAGGAGCACCGATAGCGACGATAGCGTCAGCACGAACTTTACGGTTACCGGTTTCTTTAATGAAACGCTTGCTTGTCTTGGGGTTGATCATCGGACCATAACCGACCATGGATTCAACGGCTAAAGGAGCCAGACCGAAACCGGATTCGTCAGGAGAGGTCCATGGGCCGAGCTGAATCCAGTCCATATGAATCGTGTTGGCACCAATCTGTTGGGCTTCCTGAATCATTTCACCGGTAGCGCCAGGATGGTTAGTTGAAGTAAATGCGCTGGTCAAACGAGGATCGTGGCTGGTACGCATCTGAACGTTCTGGCTAAATCCGCCGGAAGCAATGAGGACACCTTTGGTAGCACGGATATAGACAACTTTGCCGCTCTGAGGACGGTTGAAGCGGTGATTGATTCTGGCTTTAACACCGACGACACAACCCTTGTCATTGACGATGAGGTCATCGACGATGGTGCGCAGCTGAATCTTGATACCGAATTCTTTGCATTTGGCAAGCATCGGGTTGATGAAGCCGGAGCCGTTGTTTTCCATAACAGCATGGCTACGTGGAACGGAGTGGCCACCGTGGTAAGTAACGGCTTTGAATTTAACACCGATTTCATCACGCAACCATTTGTAGTTGGAGACGGATTCGTCGGCAATTCTTCTGGCCAGGTTAGCGTGGGCGATACCGCCGCCGGCTTTAAGAATGTCGGAGTAGAGGAGGTCGGCGTTGTCTTTAATTTTGGCTTTTTCCTGCATATCAGTACCGGCAGCTGCGATAGCACCGCCGTTGATGATGGAGTTGCCGCCCGGGGACGGCATTTTGTCGACAACGAGGATATCTTTCATCCCAAGATAATGGCTTTCAAGAGCTGCACCGAGACCGGCAAAACCGGTTCCGATAACGAGCATAGAGCAGGTCTCATCCCATTTAATGTCTTTAGGGGAAACTTCTGCATGAGCTGTTCCTAACGTTGCAAGCGTGAAAGATGCCAGGAAAGACTTACTGAGAAAATTGCGGCGAGTAAATTCAAGTTTCATGGTTTTTTCCTCATGAATTCGGCCGGATTGATTCCGTGTAATAGAGACAAAAACGCTTTCCAAAAAAGAAGGCGCTGGAGTAATTAGAATTTATGGACTAAACCTGAACCAATTTGCCAACCATTGAAAAGGATGCTGTCTTTTTCTTTCCATTGATGGGTTGCTGCTGAGTATCCGGCAAAACTCCAGATATAAGTTCTTTTTGAAAGAGGATAATCATATCCTGCACCCAGAGTCCATTCGAATTGTTCATTGGAGGCGCTTTTCTTATTATTTGATCGGCGGGCTGTGCCATCTGTTCTGCCGAAAATAACTCTGGCTTGAGCCTTAAAGGTTCCGCCCCAGGCCGGTACTGAAGAACCTAATGCAAAAGCGTGTAAATCAGTGACATTCTCCTGATGAGAATAGACGTAAATGGCATAAGGCTTGAATGACTTCAAATCATAACTTCCGCCGATAGTGAAATGATAAGTTGGTTTCTCTCTTGTTCCGGCGGCGGTCTTTAAGCCTTTGTTGTCGAGTACTTCAAAAATGGCGCTTGCATCGATTGCAGTTCTTGTTAATTTTGCACCCAGGCCGTAATAGTGGTTATTCGAAGACCATTTAGTGCTGTCGTCTCCCTCGTATTTATTTGAATACATGGCATGGAAAGTCAGACCACTTATGGATGGAGTTGTATAGGCAATGGCATTATCAACACGTCCGAAAGATAGACCGCGTCCTTTGTTGAAGGCTGAAGAATTGGTTGGAGAGACGCCGAACACGGAGCCTTTAAGAATACCTGTAGACTGGAAGAAACCCAATGTTCCGAGACGACCGAAAGTTAGTTTGCCGAATGGGCCTGATACATTCAAACTTGATTCGCGGCCATATGCTCTTGTGCCAAGAGCTTTTTCCATATCTCCGGTATCGGCAACCAAGCCTTGTTCAAGAATGAAGCCAACCGAATATCCGTTGCCGAGATCTTCAACTCCTCTGATACCCCAGCGACTGGCGTAAGAGAAACCTGAACGCATGTCAACTACAGTTGAGCTATGTTTTGTTTTAGTGGCCATGACACCAAGGTCAACAGCACCATATAAGGTTACGTTAGGAGTAGCTTCAGCTGTGATAAAAGGAAGGGCTGCGCCTAAAAGAAAAATGGAAAGTGAGGATTTTTTCATAAGGATTTTCTTGAAAGTTAATGGGAAGGTTATTTTTTTATTGTAAGAAGTTCCCCTTTTTTATAAAAGGAAAATAGAAGAATAAGAAATTATTAAAAATCAATCCATTATGAACAACAATAATGAAATCCCTGAAGATAAATACCTAGGTAATTAGGATGAGAAATTAAGGGTTTTCACAAAGATCTATAGCTAATTATTTCACCCCGTGAAAAAATATAAATTCCCAAGCTAACTTCTCAAACCGAGGAGAATCCTTAATGACAAAATTAAATGTAACTTTAAGCCGCAGAGGCTTATTCAAGACTATTCCTATTGCCGCCGCAGTTCCCAGTGCAGCTTCTATGTTCATAACAGGAAGTGCTCAGGCTCAGGAGGTTGAAGAAACCGGTTACACCATTTGTGATAACTGTAACCAAATGCCGATGTGCGGCATCAAGTTCCAGAAAGTAGGAAACACAGTTGTTTCAGTTAGCAACTGGAAAGAACACAGACAAAAACTACTTTGCAACAAAGCTCTGGCAACTTTACAAAGACTTTATAACCCGAACAGACTTCTCTATCCGATGAAGAGAACAAATCCGAAAGGCAGTGCTGATCCGGGATTTGTAAGATGTTCCTGGGAAGAAGCTTTAGGCATGATCGCGGCTAATCTGAAAAATATCCGCGAAAAATATGGTCCCGAAGCTGTTCTTTTCTTTACCGGCGACCCGAAAGAGCCGCGCCCAGCAGTTATGAGACTGGCCCGCTACTTTGGATCTTGGCACTATGCGACAGAATCCTCTGTAGCCTGCCGTAAAGGTTCTATGCTTGCTGAAGAACTGACTTTCGGTGCAGAATATGCCGGCGGTGGTTGCGGACCTAAAACGAAGTCCTACATGATCATGGCTACTAACGGCGCATGGTCCAAACCTCACGGCTGGTTAAATGGTATCCGCGCAGCTAAAAAACGCGGTGTCAAGATTATTTGCATTGACGCACGTCGTACAAAGACAGCAGAATTAGCTGATATTCATCTCCAACCACGTCAGGGAACTGATGCTGCTCTAGGCGCCGGAATCTGTAACGTTCTATTTGAAGAAGGACTCTACAACAAGGACTTCTGCGACAAATGGGTTCATGGTGTTGAAGAATATCGTAATTACTGCAAGCAGTTTACCCCGGCAAAAACTGAAGAATTGACCGGAGTTCCGGCTCAACTCGTCGTCGATGCCGCCAGAATGTATGCTCAAGGCCCGGGTAGCTTTGCTCTGACAAGCCAGTCCTTGTCACACTCTACCAACGGCGTCAACAACACACGTGCGTTGTTATGCATCCCTGCAATTTTGGGTTATGTTGATAATCCGGGCGGAGCATTGTTCGGTGTTGGTCCCGAAGGCTACATCGTTCACGATAACGGCTTAACCAAAGAGTTCGTTGATTACAAGTGGTTCGAAAGTCACAAGAAAGATCGTCTCGATAAAGATTTCGTTCCGGTCTGGAACTACACTCAAGTTCAGTTCAATCCTAACAAGCTTCCTGAGCTTGTTAAAGCCGGCAAGATCAAGGGCTTTGCAGGATTTGGCTTTAACGTCATGATTTGGCCACAGCCAGATGAATATGTTGAAGCTCTCAAGAACATGGACTTTGCATTTGCAACAGACTACTTCTATAGAGACATTTCACATAAAGAATTGGATTTGATTCTTCCTGCAGCTATGAACTTTGAACGTTATGCTCCTTTTGCAACGTTCGGTAATCAAGTTAGCGTTAGAAAACCGGTTAAGCCGCTTGGAGAAGCAAAAGAAGACTGGTGGATTGCATTCCAGATTGGAGCGTTAGTCTCTGATCCAAAATACTTCTTCGACGGAGATCCGGTCAAGGCCTGTAACTACGTTCTGCAAAAGTGGGGAACCACTTATGAAGATGCACAGAAGAACCTGCCTAACTTAACTACAGTTAAGTCAGCCAAACAGGAACCGTTGAAATACTTAAAGGGCCGTATGCGGCCTGACGGACAACCGGGCTTTAATACTCCTTCCGGGAAAGTTGAACTTGTATCTGAGATTACTAAACAATTCAATCTTGGAACCTATCCGGAATACGTACAACCGATGCAACCGACGGTCCAATATCCGCTCAAAGTTATCAACGGCACACGTTCTCCGTACATCACTCACTCCAAAGTCCGTTCTGACTCTCCGTATTCTTTGGAAATCGAACCGATGTCAACTGTGGATATAAATCCAAAAGATGCTGCAGCCAGAGGCTTGAAAGAAGGTGACCTGATTGTGTTGAAGAACCAGTACGGTCAATGCCATGCAAAAGCCAGAGTGTCTATTATTGTTCCTCCGGGAACTGTAGGCATGCAATATGGTTGGAGAGGAAATCAGAACTCTCAGGTTTTGATTCCGCGCGTCTTCGATAAATTGTCAGGATACGCACCATACTTTGAAACCTGTGTTGAAATCACTAAGGAGGCCTAAACATGAGCAGATACGGAATTATTGTCAATGTCGATAACTGCATTGGATGTCAGGCCTGCTTTATTGCCTGCAAACAGGAAAATAAAGTTGCTCCGAACATTCAATGGAATCAGATTCACCGCAACGAAAACGCCAAAGCTAACATCATCAATTACTACCGTATGAGCTGTCAGCACTGCGACAACCCGGCTTGCCTGCCGGTATGCCCGGTCAAAGCCATTTATAAGGGTGCCAACGGTGAAGTACTTGTTGATCAAAGTAAGTGCGTCGGCTGCAAAGCATGCCTGGCTGCTTGTCCATATGGAGCTCCTCAGTTCAATAGCACAGGCAAGACTTCCTACTATGGAGATAAGGAAGAGCTGGTTGTTGTGCCTTTGAAAGACCATCAGAAGAGAACTCCGGGCAAAGCAGAAAGATGCACTCTTTGCTACCAGAGAACATCTCAGGGAATGGTGCCGAAGTGCGTTGAAGCCTGCGGCGTTAATGCCTTGTTCTTCGTTGACTACGATAACCTTAATGAAGAGCAAAAAACCTTGGTTGCTAAGTCAGTTGCTATGAACGAAAAAGCCGGTACTCATCCGAAGATTCGTTACATTGCCAGCTATTGCGATATCGCCAATCTTGCTGATAAAGTAAGGTAAGCATGGCGCAATAATAAAAAATCTATACTATTTAACTTGAAAGCCCCGCCTCTTAAAGACGGGGTTCCTTTTAGAGGAATATAAATGGCAAATGACGCTGTAGTTTTCTTAGACGAGTATAGGGCAAGCCGTATGGGTTGCTATGAATTCTTTAGTCATTTTTTTAGTGACAAAAGACAGCAAGCATTGCTAGACTTTTTCCCGATGGTTGAAGCTTTTGTCCGTGGAGAAAATGCTTTTCTAAGCGGAGGAGAGGAACCGACAGAGATAGCAACCGAAGTGCCTAAAGCCGGAGATGAATTGGAAAGAGATTATGCACGGCTTTTTTATGGTGTTGGTAATCGAACGATAGCATTGTCTGAAAGTGTTTACCGCAGTGAAGAAGGCATTCTTTGCCAAGGAGCCTGGAGAACAATAAAAGAACTGTACGGTAAGCATGGATTCCAGCCTGCACCTGAAAAAGAAATGGAAGCCGACTCTCTTTCGATGGAAATGGGTTTTGCTTCATTGTTAGTCCAACAAAACAAAGATCCGGCTGATCTACTGGAACTTGTTGAAGGTCATCTTCTACCCGTTGGTAAAGTTATTGCACGCCAAATCAGAGAAAACACAAGCAATGAGACATTGTTGCAGGTTGCTGCTGTTATGACTGTGTTTCTAATTAGTGAAAAAAGTCTTTTAGAAAAAACGATTAATTCCTGACATTCAGTTGGAATTACGAACCCATCAAACGCTGAAAATCTACTTCAGCGTTTTTTTGTCCGCGTTCCTAAAGCCTAGAATATTCGATTAGATAATAAGAACGAATTTTTTCAAGGAGGCAAAATGCCGTTTCTTAGAAGAGATTTCCTTAAGGCGACAGGAACGTTGAGCCTTTCGGTCTTAGGAATAGGAGCCGTACATGCTGCCACTTCTCTGCCGGAGGCACCACAGATTAAGCCGATTGAATTGGTGGACTGCGAGTATCCGGTCTTCGAGTTAAAAGGCACTTCATACGAAAGAGGACTTACCTATGGGCGTACGGTTACTGAAGCTATAAAACGAAATATTTCCTTTTACGAAATGATTTTTAAGACCTTTGCGAATGTCCCATGGTCTAAAGCTAAGGCATTATCAAAGAGATTCGTTCCATACATCGAAAAATATTGCCCTTATGCGATTGATGAGATGAAAGGAATTGCGGAAGGATCAGGTATAGATTTTGATGATATTCTGACTTTAAATTGCAGAAGTGAAGCCATGTTTGCAGCTTCAGACGGCTGTACTGCTGTAGCTTTTATTCCGGAACAGACTCATAGTTCGGACGTGTTGATGGGACAGACTTGGGACTGGTTTATGCCGGCCAGAGAAAACACTTGCATTCTTAAAATCTACCAACAGGACATGCCGGATATCCTGATGGTTGCAGAAGCCGGTCTCATCGGAGGCAAAGGACTTAACAGTCTCGGGTTGGGCTTGCTTTTAAATGCAGTCAGTGTCGGCAAAGGAAAGCCGGGGCTTCCGCTTCATTTAATTATGAGGAACATTCTTAACTCGACGTTGCCCACCGAGGCTTTGGATTGTGTCGCACATGTGCCCCGTGCAGGCTCAGGAACTTTAACCGTTGGCTATGCCGAAGGTTATGCCATGTGTATTGAGTTCTCTCCGGATAACTTCGATGTTTTTATGGCCGAAGAAAAACCGTTGGTTCATACCAATCATTTTCTATCTCCGCTTATAGCACCTTTTGATACGGGTAAAGCAGGTCCGCTTTCTACCTACACTAGACTGAACACGATTAGCCGTAAGATCGCGGGTGCACCGGAACCTCAGAATGCGCAGGACATTTTTACCTTGTTGACCTCTCATGAGCTTTATCCGGAATCATTGTGCTATCACGAGGATGTAAGAGACAAAGGATTACGAGCCTGTACGATTTATTCTTTGGCGATGAACCTAAATAAGAGAGAACTTTTAATTTCCAATGGCTACCCATGTGAAGGTAGGGTTTCTATTTTTTCTTTCTAAAGTACTTATTTCAACAAAAGAGGCCGAGCTTTTTAGAGTGTTCGGCCTTTGTTCATTTAGATAATTTTGTAGATGAGTTTATTCAGTTTGGCCGGCGGCGATACCTCCGAATTCAATACCGACAACATATGCAACTGCAAAGTTATCCACCGGCATATCCGGAACAGCAAAACGGAATTGGTTTTTCATACCTGCTTCCAAAGCCGGCATTTGTCTGGTGACTAGTAATGCATTTTTGTACGCATTCGGATTACCATTTGCATCTTTTCCAAAAACGCGGATTGTGAAGTTAACGTTGGTATAGGTAATGCTTTGCGGATTAACAACCGTTAAGTTAAATTCACTGCCTTTCCCGGCAGATACCGGCTTGTCAATTCCTAGAAGAAAAACAGCTCCACCGGTGCTTAACGGAGAAAGTTTCGGGTCAGCCGGCATTAATGGAATGGATGAAGTCGGAACAATGCTTTCCAGATAGTCAATTCGTTTTTGAAGAATTTGGATAGTTTCCGTCAGGTCTTGAACTTGCTGTTTAAGTGAAGGAACTTTTGAAGTGGTTTGAGCAAGAACAAAAGACGATCCAAGCAAAAGACAAGAGGCTGCTAACAAAGTTGAAGCTTTTAATTTCATTGTGCTACTCCCAAAATAATCATGGAGGTTAGCAATTTGGCATGAAAAACATCATCCGTAACGCCTTATTGGGCATATCCCAAGTAAGAAAAAGTTTCAGAGAAAATTGAGCTTCCAGCCTGATTGTTTGAGTGAAAAAGCAAAAGAAAAGAAAGATTAGTCCCAATATAAAATCGCCCGATTTATTTAGAAAATCAAGATATATATCGGTCTGAAAATAAGCGGGATTTTTAACTTTGATCCCAAAAACGTGGGTACTTATTTTGGACATTAAGTAATGGAACACCCCAAGGGCTAAGATTAGGATAGACGGATAAGAAACACTTTTAACTAACAGATAGACTATTTGGGAGTAATCATGGCAGAAGTGAAAAGTATTAAAGGAACTCAAACAGAAAAGAACTTGGCTATTTCATACTTGAATGAAAGCCAATCTTATGCACGTTATACATTCTATGCAAATCAGGCAAACAAAGAACTTTATTTCCCGATTGGCGTTGTATTTAACGAGACAGCTGCAAACGAACTCAGACATGCAAAAATCTTTTTAGGTTTCCTTCAAGGCGGCTCTATCTCAGCTCCCACACCGGTTGATGCACTCCCACCAAGCGGAACAGAAGAAAATCTCAAGATTTCTATTTCTGAAGAACAGAATGAAGGCGTAGATGCCTATCTCCAGTATGCAGAAGTTGCTGACAAGGAAGGATTCCCGGATATCGCCTCTAAGTTCAGAGCAATCGCAGCAATTGAAAGAACACATTTGGAACGTTTCAAACTTTTATTGGGACAAGTTCAAAACGGTACAGTCTGGAAGAGAGAAAAACCAATTATCTGGCAATGCCTTGTCTGCGGTTATGAATATGAAGGTTTGGAACCTCCTAAAGTTTGCCCGGCATGCAGCCACCCGTATCAACACTACATGGCAACAGATATTCTTTTGTAATGTGATCTAGAAGAGAATACGAATTGAGATGATGGAAAGAGGTGCTTCGGCGCCTTTTTTCATGAGCGTTCTCTTTTTAAGATGAACCGCTGACTAAAACTTTTTAGATGTGAAAGAATAGAAGAACTACTGTGTAAAAGTTAGGAGCTTTAAGATGCATATTGATAACGAAATCAAACTGGATTTCAAAGATGTTCTCATTCGGCCCAAAAGATCAACTCTTTCCAGTCGTTCCAAGGTTGATCTAGTAAGACCGTTTAAGTTTTTACATAGCAAGATTGAGTATTCCGGAGTTCCGATTATTGCTGCCAATATGGATACAACCGGAACTTTCGAAATGGCTCATGCTCTGGGTAAGCATGATCTCTCTGTAGCTCTCCACAAATATTATGCCGCTGAAGACTATGTTGAATTTTTCAAGAAACTCAAAGTAAAAAGCAATGCGTTTTACTCTTTGGGGATCGGCTCATCAGATTTGAAGAAATTCGAAGAAGTTATGGAAAAAGCTCCCGGAGCTATTCAATATGTATGTATTGATGTTGCCAACGGATACACAGAGACCTTCGTTTCCTTTGTTTCATCTTTCAGAAAGAAATTTCCGGATCTTGTCATTATGGCAGGCAATGTTGTGACCGGAGATATGACAGAAGAGCTGATATTAGCAGGTGCGGATATTGTTAAGGTTGGGATTGGTCCCGGCTCTGTTTGCACAACCAGAAAAATGACCGGCGTCGGTTATCCGCAACTTTCAGCAACGATCGAGTGTGCAGATGCAGCTCATGGCCTTGGAGGTTTGATTTGTGCTGACGGGGGCTGTACTCGTCCCGGCGATATTGCGAAAGCATTCGGAGCCGGCGCAGACTTTGTCATGTTAGGCGGTATGTTTGCGGGGCACGAGGAATCCGGTGGTGAAGTCATTCAAAAAGATGGTAAAAAGCTGAGAGCTTTTTACGGCATGAGCAGTAAATCTGCGATGGATAAATATGCCGGCGGAGTTGCCCGTTACCGCGCCGCAGAAGGTAAGACCGTTTATCTCGAAGATAGGGGTTCAGTGGAAGGAACCGTTCAGGATATCCTCGGAGGAGTCCGCTCAGCATGCACTTATGTCGGTGCAAAGAGACTTAAAGAATTAACGAAGAGGACTACTTTCGTACGAGTTACACAGCAGCTTAACGAAATTTTTGGTAAGTCATAAGGCAGGACCTATGTCAGAGCAACTAAATAAACAGGAAGAGAGTTCACTTAAAAGTCTTGATGACAAATTATTTGATCTCAGTTCGTTGGAGCCGCCATCCAAATATTTGAATGAAGCCATCCGTGCTATTGACGGAGAAGATGCAGATCAAATAACCGATAAGATACTGTCTCACTTAACCGATGAAGGAAAAGAAAGACTACTTAAAGAACTCATTGTAAAGAAGGTTATTAAAGAAGATAAAAAACTCAGTGAAACTGAGGAGATGAATGAACGAAATCCCGATACATCTCCCCAGGCATATCCTTATCTTCACGGCTACAACAATGATCTTTACAAGAAACAGTTGTATAAGCTACAGATAGAACTTTTGAAACTTCAGAAATGGGTTAAGGAAAAGAATAAAAAAATTCTTATTATTTTTGAAGGAAGGGATGCGGCAGGAAAGGGCGGAACAATTTTAAGATTCACAGAGAATTTGAATCCCAGAGGTGCCCGCGTTGCAGCGCTTCCAAAGCCTACGCCTGAGCAGGAGGGACAATGGTATTTCCAGCGTTATACCGCGCATTTACCGTCCCCCGGCGAGATTGTATTTTTTGACCGCTCTTGGTACAACCGCGCAGTGGTTGAACCGGTGATGGGTTTCTGCAAGCCTGAGCAAACCCAACAGTTCTTGCAGGAAGTTCCTTATTACGAGAAAAGCATTATCAACAGCGGAACTATTCTGATTAAGTTTTGGTTAGAGGTTTCAAGAAAAGAGCAAAAAAGAAGATTCAAACAGAGAAGAACCGATCCGTTGAAACGCTGGAAGCTCTCACCTGTCGATCTAGCCTCGTTGGATAAATGGGATGAATATAGCGAAGCTATTCATAACATGTTTGAGGCCAGCGACAACCAGTATTCTCCATGGATTGTTATACGGAGCGATGACAAGTTAAGAGCACGATTGAATGCTATTCGTTATGTTCTGAAGAATGTCGATTATGACGAGAAAGATGAAAAAGCCATCGGTCATTTGGATTCTTTAGTGATTTATCCGGCTATTGGCAAGCACGGAGAAGATAATGACCGTATCGATATGGTTGATTCTTCGAAAGATAAGAAATTAGATAAGTCAAAACACAAAAAGCACAATAAGGATTGAGATGAGTTCATTATTTGATTCAGCCAAATTTGTCATGTCAGTGGCAGATTTGGAGGGGCTTCCACTTTCGGAATTGCCTGAAATTGCATTTGCCGGACGATCAAATGCTGGGAAATCAACGGCTATCAATTGTATTTGCCGTCAGTCGCGATTAGCATTTTCATCGAAGACTCCGGGACGTACTCAGCTTTTAAACTTCTTTGAACTTTCAATGAAGGGAGATAAGCCCAGAGAACGGATTCCGACAGGCTATTTGGTTGATCTTCCCGGTTATGGTTTTGCAAAAGCAGCACCTGAAACACGTAAAAGCTGGGAAAATCTTGTTGGCGGTTATGTGGTTGAAAGACCTCAGCTTAAAGGGATCGTCATTGTGATGGATGCTCGCAGGCCTTTTATGCCGGCTGATGAATTTCTTTTGGACTTTCTTTTGCCACGAGAGGATCTTTCAATTCACTTCTTATTGAATAAATCTGATCAGCTGAAGACTACCGAGAAAAGAGCTGCCATGGAAATGGCAAGGAAAAGAGCAGAGGAGCTCGGCGGCAATATCACTTATCAGCTGTTTTCCGGACTGAAAAAAGAAGGAATTCAGGAGCTCCAGGATGTCCTCTGCAGCTGGTTAGGTGTTCCGAACGGTTCTTAATTTTAAATTTAAGCTAGCTCGGTAAGATAATAAAATAACTCTTTATTCAGAGGATCTTAAAAATGCAAACCTTAGGAAAATATCCCTCAGTGAGAATGAGACGGATGAGACATGATGATTTCTCTCGTCGCTTAATGCGTGAAAACCGTCTGAGTGCAGATGATTTAATTTATCCGGTTTTTGTGATTGAAGGAAAAGACACCCGAGTTCCAGTCCCTTCCATGCCCGGTGTTGAAAGACTCTCACTTGATCTTTTAACAAAGAAGGCCGAGGAATGCGTAAAGCTTGGAATTCCAGTGATGGCTCTATTCCCATCTATTGACGATTCACTCAAAACTTCTGATGGTAGCGAAGCCGCTAATCCTAACGGTTTGATTCCAAGGGTTGTCCGTTCTCTGAAGAAAGATTTTCCAGAGCTCGGGATTATGACTGACGTAGCTCTTGATCCTTATACAACTCATGGTCAGGACGGATTGATTGATGAGACCGGCTATATTCTCAATGATGAAACCATTGAAATGTTAGTTAAGCAAATGTTGACACATGCAGAAGCCGGTGCAGATATCGTTGCTCCGTCCGACATGATGGATGGGAGAATTGGAATTATCCGTGATGCATTAGAATCACGCGGTCTTATTAATACTAAGATTATGGCTTATTCAGCCAAGTATGCTTCGTGCTACTACGGTCCGTTTAGAGATGCGGTCGGGTCAAGCTCTAATCTAGGCAAGAGTAACAAGGCCGTGTACCAGCAGGATCCGGCAAATTCAGATGAGGCTTTATGGGAAGTTGGTCTTGATTTAGCCGAAGGTGCCGATATGGTTATGGTTAAGCCTGGAATGCCCTATCTTGACGTTTTATGGCGTGTTAAAGAAGAGTTCAAAGCCCCGACATTTGCTTATCAGGTTAGCGGGGAATACGCTATGTTGAAAGCCGCATTTATCAATGGCTGGCTCGATGAAAAGAAGACCGTGATGGAAACATTGCTCTGCTTTAAGAGAGCCGGAGCAGACGGAATCCTGACTTACTTCGCAATTGAAGCCGCAAGATGGCTCGCAGAAGAAAAACGTTAATCAAAATTTATTTCAATCGTGTAGAGGGGTGTTTCAGCGCCTCTCTACACATTCAAACTTTAATTTTCCAGTTTGGGATTACTTCATATTTTCTGTTGCATGGATTGCGGCATGTCTGCCGGAGAATGCAGCAAATCCAAAAGCGTGACCAGAGGACCAAGTGGTGTAGGTTGGTCCGACCATATTAGATACTTCTAAACCTGTTGCATATAACCCTTTGATTGGTTTATTGCTCTTATCAAGAACTTGGTGGTTTCTGTTGGTGACAAGCCCACCGTATGAGCTGAAATAATAGGCCTTAAGCTTGATAGCGTAGAGCTTCTTAGTATTTAGGGGGCGCATATAGTTCTTCAATTTATAGAACTGGCTGTCATGATGTATTTCACAGTCTTTATTGTAAGCAGACACTGCGGCGGCCAAATTTGCTTCGGGGACGTTAATTTCCTTAGCTAATTGAGCAACGGAATCAGCGGCTTTGAAGTTGTCACTCTTGGCTGCCAGAGCTGCGTCTATATCTTTCTGGAGGTTAAGTAATTTCTTGCCGACAGGGGCCAAAACGCCTATACCTGAATCAATGCCTTTGTCCATCATGTATTTAACCTGAGATTCATCGAAGATACTCCAGGCATAGTGATCATGCTGAGAATAAATGGCATTAGCGGCTTGGCTGAAGGAGAAGGCCACGTCCTCATTGGTGAAACGGTTGCCATCTGAATTCACCCAGAGCGCTGACGGCTGCCAGGAGGTAGTATAGAGGTCGCTTAAGAACTGGATACCTTTGCCTTCGGTCCCTAAATGGCCGACGAAAGAGACCGGTCCCATTTGTGCACCTGCATTCAATGCCATTTGGATACCATCACCGGTCTTATTCATATTGACTGAAGACTTCCATCCTTCAGGATCTCTGTGAGCCCATTCAGCGATTTTCTTTGGGTCATCTCCGAAGCCGCCTGACGCCAAGATGACGGCTTTGGCCCGGATAATGTAAGTGTCGCCATTTTTCTTGTTAACGGCTTTAGCACCAATGACATCCCCCTTGTCGTTTTGAATAAGTTCGGTTGCGGGAGTGCCGGTTTTAGTATCAACGCCAAGTCTATCTGCACTGTCCTTGAGCCCTTTAATGAGGCCGGCTCCGTGATTGGTGCCTTTATAGTCACTGATGACATGCCAGGTAGCTTCTTCCCATGGTGTCATTCTGACCACTTCAAATTTGATACCGTGATCTGAAAGCCATGCGATGTTTTCACCAGAACCTTCAACATAATCTTTGGTTTTTGGTCCGTCAATTAGATAAAAATGCTTTTCCATTAAACCCTTAAAAGCTTCTTCTTTAGTTAAAGTGTCGCTTCTGAGACGGTTCAAGTCTGATTCGACAGCAAATAAGCCTTCGGCGAACTGTGAACTACCTCCTACCATATGATTTTTTTCCAGGAGGATCACCTTTTTTCCTTTTTCGGCACTTTGTACGGCGGCAGTCAAACCAGCAGACCCGGCCCCGATGATAAGTACATCAGTATTGAGTTTGTGTTCAGCAGCATTAGTTAAAGCTATCAGACAGGAGGAAAGGGTACATACTAAGATTGTTTTTTTCATAATAGGTCCTTGTGATTGAAGGTTCTGATATAAAAAATAGTAAGTCACCGAAGTCAAATGATATGTTCAGTAGCTAACGCTGATTCTTTGTTCGAGCAAGAAATTGTTCAATAGTTAACAAGTAGTTATTGAACGGAAGAAAAAACCTTTAAACAACCTCAAATTGTTGAAACCGGACAAAACTAAAAATTATTTACATCCTCCTTGCTGTTCATCAGCGGTTATCTTTGTTTATCTCCTTAACGAAAAGAAGCCTAGGCATATAGGATGAACATGAGTTTTTAGTCAAGCTCAAATGACTGACTTAACATCCAAGATACAACACCTCAAGGATTATGAGTTGATAAGGTCTTCAATATTTAAAAGTGGTTATATTGTTAAGAAGATGGCTACTTCGCAACCGACTGACTGAATATTTACTTCTTGTAATTTGTTGAAGAGAAGTCCATTTGATTTGTATTGGGCTTCTCTTTAAGACCAAACAAAATTTAAAGATTATTTTTTGAAATGTTTAGTGCTGCCAACCGACCGAAGCTGAAGGCTTTTCCGAAAGCCGTTCCTGTCATGTAGGCGGCGCCATGTACTCCTCCGGTGACTTCACCGCAAGCATATAGTCCTGGGATTGGGGCGCCAAAAACATCGATCACCCGAGCATAGGGATCTATTTTGACGCCACAATAGGTGGCTATGCAACGTGGGACCGACGGATAGAGAAAGAAAGGAGGCGTGTCAATTTTCTTCATTTTTCCATATCCTGATGTTAAAGAGCTTCTGCCGAATTGAGAGTCAAGACCTTTCTCTACGTCGGAATTGTATTGAGTAACAGTGGCTTTTAGTCTTTCCGGATCGACGCCTGCTTTTTTAGCAACTTCTTCAATAGTTTGTCCACAGAAGCAGTAAGGAGTATCTTTGCCTGCTTTTAATTCATCAACATCAAGAATTTCCGCGAATCTTTTTGCCTGAGCACTCATTTCACGACGAACTTTTTCATCGAACAACTGAAATGTAAAGTCATCAGGCTGGCCCAAAGCTGCATCACTTAATAGCTTATAAGAGATAGATTCATCTACAAATCGTTCCCCTGAGTGATTAACGATGATAGAACCCATGTAATAGGCGTGGAGAGAGTTCGGATGGGAGGTTCTCTGATAACCAAACGTTGCCTTGATGTAATTGGTATCGAGAACATCAGCTCCGTAAGCTTGGGCCATAAGAAGACCATCTCCGGTACTTCCTTTACCTCCTGCCGGAGTGACTTTAGCCATGAGCGGATTATATTTTGCCATCAAAGACTTGTTGTATTGAAAGCCTCCGGTAGCAATCAATACACCTTTATTGGCTTTGACATAAAAAGGTTTACCGTTTTTCTGAGCTAACACGCCGGAAATACGGCCGTTTTGCCATATCAGACGCTTAGCCGGACATTGAAAATAAAAAGGCACCTTCTGCCGGTCCTTTACATAGTTGTATATTTTCTGGATTAATTTTGAAGGAGGATAATATAAATGAGCTCTCGGAACGCTCATTCCTGAGACCGCCCGGATAGTATCCGGTTTTGCTCCCAAGGTTCCATAAATAAAGTCGAAAACCTTTCTTATACTTTTAACATGAGCCTCAACAAGCGCCGGATCATTTTTATTTTTTCCAACTTTGAGCATTTCAGCAACAAAAAGCTCATCGCTGTCTTCAATACCTTTTTCCTGCTGGGGTAACGTGTTCGCAACTGAAATAGAGCCTCCACAAAGCGCGCTGGAACCTCCAACAAATTGTAATTTTTCAAGAACAACAGCTTTGAGTCCTAATTCTTGTGCGTAATGAGCTGCCATTAGTCCTCCTCCGCCTGCTCCTATAATGACCATATCAAACTCTTCATCCCAAACGTGTGGAGCTTCTGTAGGGGCGGCCCGTACAGGAGTGAGCGCCGAAGACGATCCGAAAGTTAAAGCGGTCACAGCGGAATTTTTCAAAAAATTGCGTTTCGTTATTTTCATGATTGCTCCTTAGCTATGGGTCAATAGATGGGTAAAATTCCTCTAGTTATGGATAAACTATCTCAGAAAAACTACGCGCGTATGGTCGGGAACAATGATAAGCAGGGCAAAGACGAAGCAAAATTTGTAAAGGGAGAGGAGGTTTAAGTGCCTTCTCCCCTTGGATGACAAATCGTTTATTCTGCTAATCTTGTCATTTGATTTTGAACAAGGCTGAATTTATCCTTTAATTGCTCAGTAGAATTAATTTCGAGCTTTCGGTACGCTGCCGCCCTATGATTTTCAACTGTCCTGGGTGATAAACTCAGGCGTTCTGCAATCCCTTTATTGGAAACGTCCTGAAAAATAAGACCGATGATCTGTTTCTCCCGAGCGGTCAACTTATCTAACAACATAAGTAAATCTTGAGGTTTAAAGAGCTTACCGGTTTTGAGTAGGTCCAGTTCAATTGCTTCTGCAACGATTTGGAGAAATTTATCTGCATTGACTGGCTTTTGAAGAAAATCTAGGGCGCCTTTTTTGACTGCACCTACAGCGATATCGATATCTCCATGGCCTGAAAGAAAAATAATGGGGTGGGGGTATTTACGTTCGAGAAGAATATTTTGAAGTTCTAATCCGCTAATGCCTGGCATTCTGATGTCGAGGACTATACACCCGGGAACTGAAGCTGCATCACCGGCTAAAAATGCTTCAGCACTTTCATATAACTCACTTTCATAGCCTTCAGATAAAAGTAGATACTCCAATCCTTGTCTGACGGAGGGGTCGTCTTCAACAACTCTTATTATTGTTTTACTCATCAAGTATTCCTTTAGTTGAAATTAGTGGCAGAAGAATTGACACTTTTAGTCCTCCTAGTTTGCTTTTTGAAAATCTGATTTCTCCGCTATGGGCTTGCACAAGAGTTCGGATGATGGAAACTCCAAGACCCATGCCTTCGGCTTTAGTGGAGTCTCCGATTAAAGAAATATCTTTAATCTTTTCTTCCGTTAGCTCAGGCCCCTGGTCCCAGATTTCAACTTTTGCATAAGTATCGGTATTAGAGAGTTCGATCCATGCGGTTGCTCTCTTAGAGTTCATTTGAGCCTGCGCAGCATTTCTTAATAAGTTGGTAAAGATCAGTTCCAGCTCGAATTCTTCTCCATGGATGAAGTGCGCTTTTCCATCCTCAGAAAACTCTATTTTCATATCACCCACGCTGGTAGTTTGAAAGTCGGAGATAGATCGCAGTATGATTTTTTTCAAATCCTGTTGGTTTTGTCGGGAAGATTTATTTTTTGCATAATTGCGTACCTGCTCAACGATTGAACTGGCTCTTTCCGCCTCCATTTCGATACCTTCCAGTCCTCGGTCAATTAGTGATTTGGATTTTTCCGGATCCTTAAGAAACCTTCTTAGACCGTTGGCGTAACAGTTTATAGCGTTCAGAGGCTGTCTTAGTTCATGAGCGAAAAGACTTGACATTTGTCCTATGACCGAGATTTTTTGTAATTTTTCATACCTGCGGTTAGCAAGGTTAGCTTCTCTATGAAGCAATTTTTGCTGGTTTAGAGCATTAGACAGTTCTTCTGTTCTTTTTCGGACGATAAATTCACTACGAATGCTATGTAGTATTAGAAGGACAAGAAAAGCCAGGACAGCAACCAACCACTCCCAATAAGCTTTAGCAAAATCGGCAATGTTCTGCAATAGATCTTTTTGCCACGGACCGTTCTCAAGCGTCTGAAGGATCCTGTCAATGGCACTGAAGTCAGTAGCCACTCCCCAGCTCATTCCATCCGTTTCTTCCATGCCTAACAAGGCGTTCGTAATAGTCTTAGATTCGTAGGCTGAAAGGCTCGGTGTTGAAATAACAGTAAGTCCAGGGAATGCCGGTGAAGAGTGAAGGCATGCTAAAGATTCATCCTGCCTCGGTAAAAGAACACGAATCCATCCTGTATCTGCCGCCGTTTGACGGCTGTATCTTTCAAGAGAACAGGCAGGTAGTACAGCCATATCGGCTTTTCCTTCTCTCAATGTTTGAAGAACAGCATCAATATCCGGTTCTACGTATACAAAATTCTTAAAAAAGTCGTATGGTTTAATTTTAAGCTTTTCTGCCACTGTACTTAAGAGTGAGGCCTCTCCTGAGAGGCCGAAGTCGCGGCTAGTGACTATTGTTTTGCCTTTAAAATCCAGAAGCGAAGTTGCTGACGTCCGCTCTCCGTCAACGATAAAAACACTAGATTCTGAGCGATTGGTATTTGTTGTGTTTTCATGTTCTAAAGAGGCAATGTCTCTAGCACCTTGAAGAATGTAAGTTCTTGCAAAGCTACTCGGTGCGATGACAAGGTCAAGACGGTTGGTTTTAATCTCTTTTGCAAGTTCGTCATCATTTAGAAACTTTACTCTTAATGAGTACTTCGCGGTCAAAGCTCCTTGTAAATCAGAGATGGTTTTAATTAAAAAGTCTTCATATTCACTATAGCCGCCCGAAGTAGAAATACCGATTTGCAAAACACGTGAGTTTACTTGGGCAGATATGGGATAAGAGACTCCTAGGATTGTTATCGTAAGCAAAAGACCTAAAGTTTTCCTCATGACTTACCTTTTGTCAATTTTCCTGCGGCAGATAACGCGGCAATTCTTCCAAAGCTGAAAGCCGAAGCCAAAGGGGCTCCCATTGCAGCAGCTGCTCCGTGAAGTCCCCCTGTCACCTCTCCGGCTGCCCAAAGTCCGGGAATTGGCTTTCCAGTGAGGTCTAAGACGCGGGCTTCAGAATTAATTTTTAAGCCGCCATAAGTTCCGAGAAGGGCGGGCGTTACAGGGATTACATAAAAAGGAGGGTGCGTAATCAATGCCAGGCTTCCCTGACCGGTTAGATCTGTTCTGTAAAAGTCCGGATCTTTACCAATTTTTGCAATATTTTCGTTATACATCGATACAGTGTCTTTAAGTCCGACCGGATCAATGTGAGCATTCTGTGCAACTTCCTCTATTGAATGTCCGGTGAAGACAGGCAAAGTATCAATTTTTCCTGTCAGCCAGAATTCTTTTAATGGGCCCGACGCATTGGATAAGCGACCAACTGTTTTGCGGATCTCTGAATCGAAAACAAGGTAACTTTTTGCTTCCCGCTGGTGAGTTACTTTTTGTGCGATTTCTTTGTAAGGGGCCGACTCATTAACAAAGCGGCTGCAATCATTGTTAACGATAATCGGTCCATAGTAATAAGCAAAGGTCATATCGTTATACGTTGACGGGTTGTCTGTAAAGGCATATGAAGCTTTAATGTGTGCCAGATCGGCGGTGTCAGCTCCTATCTTTATCGCCATTTGCAACCCGTCACCGGTAAGACCCTGAGGAGCAAGAGTGGCAACATTTTGGAGACCATGCCCAACTGACTCAAGCAGGACTTTATTTCGCGAGAAGCCGCCGGAACACAAAACAACACCCAAAGATGCGTAGGCTTTCTTGTCAGCTCCGGCTTTAGTGTAGATGACGCCAGATACTCTTTTCGTTGTTTTGTCTTGAATGAGTTCTTTAACAGGGCAACCCGTCCAAATTTTTACTCCCATCGAAAGAGCTTTCTTTCGAAGAAAAAAAATAAGTGCGGGCATGTTGAATTGATGAATTCTTTTTACGCCTTTTTCGGCAAACAGCAAATGAGGACGGATATTATTTTTCTCAAACCAGTTGATTTGTTCACGTCCGGCTTCTAACATTGTTCTAATAAGAGAGTCTTCGTTTTTACCTAATCCTTCAGATTTGAGATAAAGGGCAGCATCCTGATCAGAGTCCTCTACGTGTTGTTTTTTCTGCTCCTTCGTACCAGTGGCATACCAAGTACCTCTGGAAATAATTGAGGATCCGCCGATGACGGGATTTTTTTCTAAAACAAGGATGTCCTTAATTCCGTTTTCGGCTGCAATACAAGCGCATGTCAGACCTGCGGCACCGGCTCCTACTATGATTAGTTGAAATTTATCCTGTTCTCCAGCGTTTGAATACAGCGGACTAAACGCTAAGAGTAGTGCACTTTCTAAAAGGTGTCTTCTTCTCATTGGTATCTGTTAATTCATCTCTTGTTTTAAATTTAACTTCTTTATTTTTCCTGTCAAAGCATGGTTTTCACTAACAAGCGAAAAAATGAAGAAAGATTGATCCAGGTCAGACTACCTAGGTAATGACTTTGAAAAAATGTGGACATCCGAAAGGAATTAAAGATTAAACAACCACCAAGGAAAAAAAATGTCCAAACTGATTTCTAAGAGAAGTTTCTTAAAAGGTTTCGCTGCAACAGCAATCGGTGCCACCGCTTCTTCTTTGGTTCATGCTAAACCAAATGAAAAGCTTCCCCAAAAGTGGGATCGTGAAGCCGATGTTGTCATCTTAGGTTATGGTGGTGCCGGTGCATCTGCTGCCATCACTGCTAAGGATGCCGGTGCAGAAGTCATCATTTTTGAAAAGTGCGCTCAGGGGGGAGGCAATACGGCTGTCTCTTCCGGAGGTATGATGATTCCGAACAATAGAGATCGTGCTATCGAATATTTAAGAAAGACCTATGACTTTGCCAACAGCGAAAGAGACGATGAGTTATTGACCGCATTTGTTGACGAAGCAATGAAATCGAAAGATTTTCTTCTTTCTTTAGCGCCGGATCAAAAGGTTTATATCTACGGTCATGCCGGTTTCCAGAGCATCCCTGAATCCGATGCTATTGACAAATGGCGTTTCCGTACTCCGAAAGGACAGAAGACACGCGGCGGCGATATGCTATTTAATAACTATCGTTACGCTGTTGAAACTGTCAGAAAGATTCCGGTTGTTTACAACGCCCGTGGTCTTGAACTGATTACCAGAAACGATGAAGTTTTGGGAGCCTGGATCGAAATCGACGGCAAGAAAGAGGCTGTTAAAGCCAGAAAAGCAGTAGTTCTCGCTACTGGCGGTTTTGAGTTCGATGATAAGATGCTCTCTAACCACACAATGGGTCAGAAATTCCACCGCTTGGGCCATCCCGGAAATACCGGTGACGGTGTCCGTATGGCACAGGCAGCAGGCGCAGATTTGTGGCATATGAATGCTCTTTCCTGCCCATTGGGTCTAGTTGTTCCGGGCCTTAAAACAGCACTTCAGATCAACATGCTTGCCCCGTCTCATATTTATGTTGACCAGGATGGTAAACGCTTTGTCAATGAAAAGATGGATAACCACACCTGCATTTATGGGGTTAATCTCCTTGACGCTGTTAAACACCGTTATCCGAGAATTCCTTGCTTTGTTATCTTTGATGAAGAAGCCCGCAAACGTGGTCCGATCATCGGTGGCGCAACCTCCGGTTATGCCTTGAACCGTGAAGCCTACAAGTGGAGTAAGGACAACAGTGCTGAAATTGAAAAGGGAGTCATTGTCGGCGCACCAACAATTGAAGAGTTAGCTAAGAAGATTAACGTTCCGGCAGAAAATCTTGTTGAGACCGTCAATAGATGGAACGAACAAATTAAGGCCGGTGCTGACAAAGACTTTGGTCGTCCTCTTGAGAAGAAAGGCAAAATTGCATTCGAAGGCCGGGAAGCTCCGATTATCTCCAGACCAATAGGAGAAGGTCCCTACTACGCAGCCGAACTCTATCCTGCCATTTTGAACACTCAGGGCGGTCCGAAGAGAAACAAACTTGGTCAGGTTTTGGACCCGTTCGGTAACCCCATCCCGCGTTTGTACAGTGCCGGTGAATTAGGTTCCATGTGGGGACATATTTACCAGGGTGCTACAAACAACTCTGAAGCGTGTGTATTCGGGCGTATCGCCGGCCGTACTGCAGCCGGTGAGCAAAACTGGAAGTAATCCTAAATAATCATCTTTTAAATCAGAAGTGCCGCGGCATGCGGCACTTTATGAAGGAACAAATTATGTTCAGAATCTTCTTTTCAATTTTGCTCTTAGCTTTTAGTACATCTTCCATGGCTGCAGATAAAATGCTAGCTGATCGTCACATGGAAAGAGGAAATAAATGTGAGGCATGCCATACCACAATGCCTCCGAAGTCTGTTTCTACCCAACAATGCCTGGCTTGCCATGGAAGTTATGAAAAAGTAGCCGCCCGCACGGACAAAAAAGATATCAATCCGCATGATTCCCATATCGAGAATCCGGACTGCACCAGTTGTCACCGCGGCCATAAAAAGCCGGTGCTTCTTTGTGATGAATGTCATGAATTTCGGGATATCAGAGTTCCCTAAGTAGCTATCAAAAAATATTCAGTATTTTCTCAACTCAAATAAACTAACCGCGAGGAAAGTGATGAAAAAGATTTCTCTTGCTGTTCTGGCTACCTTTGCTTTTGCCGGAACTTGTTCAGCGGCCATTCAGGACGGTACTTATACAAAAACCGTGACAGGCCACAACGCTCCGATTACAGTTACAGTCGACATTAAAGATGGAAAGATTGCTTCTATCTCTACCAAAGATCTGGAAAGTCCCGGTGTCGGTAAAGTTGCGATTCAAAAGATAGAAGATCGTGTCATGAAAAACCAGTCAACCAATGTTGACATTGTATCCGGTGCTTCAGTGACAAGTTTCCAGATGCTGGGTGCAATTAAAGATTGTTTAAAACAAGCCGGTGCATCCAAGGCCGATTTTAATAAGCGGATCACTGATAAAGATAAAGCTCCGATTACCGAACATGCTGATGTGGTTATTGTCGGTGGCGGCGGTGCCGGTCTGGCCAGTGCTGTTTCAGCTTTAGAGCATGGTGCCAAAGTCATCATTCTTGAGAAGCTTGGATTCTTAGGAGGTTCAACGAATGTCTGTGGCGGCGCATTAAACGCTTCAGGAACCAAATACCAAAAAGCCTTAGGAATCGAAGACAATCCTCAAAAACATTTTGAGCAGACAATGAAAGGCGGCCATAATGTCAGCGATCCGAAATTGGTCAAAGTCTTAGCCGATAATGCTCCTTCTGCTTTACTGTGGCTCGAAGGAATGGGCTTGAAAGTCAATCCCAAAGTCGGCGCTGCAACCGGTGCTCTTTACCAAAGAAGTCATTACCCAAACCCGGCCGGCGGACATACTTATGTTGCAACGCTGGAAAAGCAACTGGCTAAATATGGTCCGGATAAAGTCAAAGTTTTCTTAGAAACACCTGCTACCGAGCTTATTATGAAGGACGGCCGGGTTGTCGGAGTCAAGGCCAAGCACAAGGGTCAGGACGTAACAGTCATGGCTGACAAAGGCGTGATCGTCTCCACCGGCGGTTTTGGTTCGAATGTTGAATTCCGCCAGAAAGTCAATACCGGCGTTTGGAAAGAAGCAGACCTCGGTAAAGAAATTGGATGCTCTAACATTGGAGTAGCCGCTCAAGGACAAGGCCTGCAACTGGCTGAAAAGGCTGGCGCTGAATTGATCGGCCTGTCTGATATTCAGGTACATCCAAACGGTTCACCCGGAACCGGTCTGATGCTGGACATTAAGACTTCAGGTAGAAACCGCCTGTTCATCAACACTAACGGCGACCGCTTTGTCAATGAAGGTGCCGCAAGAGATGTACTGTCCAAGGCTGTATTTGCTCAACCGGGTTCAACTTACTGGCTTGTTCAGAACAAACTGCGCTATCCGGATGAAAATGCAATCGACTTGTTAAGTGGCCGCACTATGCGTGACATGCTTGCACAAGGCCGAGTTCAAAAAGCAGAGAATCTAGACGAATTGGCCAAGATTATTAAAGTCGATCCTGCCAGACTGAAGGCGGCAGTTGAATCCTATAACCAGGTAGCCCGTCATGAAGTTGAACAGGATAAGTTTGGCTTTAAGGCAACTCATACTGATGATAGGCCGATGGTTGAAGGCCCATGGTATGTTGCCCGTAAAGTTCCGACAATCCATCATACAATGGGCGGAATTCATATTGATACGGAAGCCCGTGCGATTAATACCAAAGGACAGGTTATTCCCGGGCTGTATGCCGCCGGAGAAGTTACAGGCGGCATTCACGGTGCTAACAGGTTAGGCGGTAACGCTGTTGCTGACCTAATGGTATTTGGCCGAATTGCCGGAGCAAACGCAGCACAGGCCAAGTAATTTCAATTTGTATTTTTGATTCTCCTTGATTTACAGGCTCTGGTCAGGCGATCAGAGTCTTTCTTTTTTAGCTTCAATAAGATCAATGAAGTTTTTCCTGATTTTATTACTGACACTGAATATCTTCTTCAGTTTGGATGCTGCTGCAGAGTCTTTTAAGATTTACGGTGCAGGATTTACAAATGAGGAAAGGAGCTCAGAGTTTTACGAAAAAACTATTTCTGCAATTAAGAAGGCGGTTGCTCCCAAAGAGGTCCTTGCATACTCTACGGACTGGAAAGGCCTTGATAAAGCTATCCGTGAAAAAGAGGCGGATTTAATCATTGCCGGCGCGGCCGCTTACCGTAGAAATCTACACTCGGGTCTAAGAGATTTATTTACTGCGACCAGTCCGTTAACACCGGATCCTGACCATGTGATGGGTGCGGTGATTTACGTACTGCCACAAGATGAACGTATACATTCTCTGAAGGATTTGAAAGGGAAAATTTTAGGAACAAACAAGCCCGGAGCCTTCCAAGGAGAACTAGCGTTGCAGAAGGAGATATACGATAACGGCTACGATCCGAAAAATTTTTTTAGTAAGACTCTTTACTTTGGTGATGATATTTCTGCTCGTTTCAAGGCATTAGAAGAGGGAAAAGTTGACGCTATTGTTTTGGACACCTGTTTTTCTGAGAAGAAAAGAGAACTGAACGAAAACGATCCAACACAAAACTTGAAGATAATCAACAAAAAAGAAAATCCCTATAGCGCCTGTGCAACGAGCACAAGCTTGTATCCCGGGTACAGTATTCTTATTCCTCCTCACTTACAAGTCTCTCAGATAAACAATATTTTCCGGGAGATCTTAGCTACCAACGACAGGATGCCTAAAGGGTATGGTTGGACTATAGCCAGCAACTTTACTCAAATTGATTCTTTGTATAAAGATTTAAAGATAGGGCCGTTCGAACACTTGAATTTTCTGACTATCAAAGATTTCTGGGAACGATATAACAGGATTGTGACAACTGTTCTGATATTTGTGCTGCTATATATTTTTCACAGTGTCCGAATTTCCTTTTTAGTCCGAAGAAGGACTCAACAGTTGCAAAACTCCTTTACCCGCGAGCAACAATTGAAAGAAAAAATTCAGATCATTAACCGGAAGTATCAATTAATTAGCAGCCGTCAAGAAGTATCCCAACTATGTTCAGCAGTTGCTCATGACATGTCACAACCCTTATCGGCGATCCTACTTTTTTCAGATACCTTAAAAGGGCTACTTGAGAAGAAAGAACAATCTTTACCGGAACGTTTTGGAAAAGAGCGGGAGGCTGTAGCAAAAATTCAGTTAAGAGCCGAAAAGCTTAATACGGTCATCCAGCTTGTCAGAGACTTTGCTAAAAGAAAGACTATTCTGGAGAATAAGAGTTTAAACGATGTGATCCGGAATACGCTTTCCGATTTTTGTGCCTTAAATTCTCTGAACGAGAAAACAGTAAGTTGCGAACTGCCGCAACAAAGTCTGGAAGTGTACTGTTCATCTGACCAACTTGAACTTGCGTTGATGAATTTATTAAATAACAGCTATAGGGCTGCCCGCGCCAGTCAAACTGTTCACATCTTTTTATCGTTAAGCAAAAAAGCCAACCGAGCCATCATTAAAATTTGGGATACGGGGCCTAACTTATCAGATGAAAAATTAAAAGAGATCCGGGAAAAAACAAGAGGAGCTTCGAGTATCAAGAATGACGGACTTGGACTTGGATTAGCCATTGTCAGATCTATTATTTCACTCCATTCAGGAACAACTTTCTTTGGAATTAGCCCGTTAGGCGGGTTGGAGGTGCTTATTGAACTGCCACTGAGTGAGGACATATTCGATGAAAAAAAACGTTGAAAGGAAAGATTGTGTCATCCGCATCCTTGATGATGACTCTGAACTTTTGGAAGCTTTGGAATTTGCTCTGACTAACCGGGGTTGGAAATGTGTTTGTTATACGAATGCTCACAGCTTTTTTAATGAATTAGATTCCAATCAGCCAGGTTGTTTATTGTTGGATATACAAATGCCCGGGATGGACGGCCTGGAGGTACAAAGGAAATTAGAAGAGCTTGGAAGCGGTCTTACCGTCATATTTATGAGTAACTATGGCACTCTAGATACCGCAGTGAGGGCTTTTCGGGGAGGGGCGTTTGATTTTTTCAAAAAACCAATTGTTCCGGATGAGTTATTTGCTGCAATAGAAAGAGGAGTTTCCCGGGATAAGGCCAGATTAGAGGAAGACTTTAAGAATTCCCCGCAGGGCAGGTTTCAGACACTAACCGACAGAGAAAGACAAGTGGCAAAAGATTTAGCTCAAGGTCTGTCGTCTTCCTGCATCTCAGAGCATTTAGGAATCAGCGAGAGAACACTGGAAAGGCACCGGCAAAATGTATTTAAAAAGTTTGGGGTAGGTTCGGTGGGTGAGTTTCGTCAACGATTTAATCAGGCTAAATAGCACACAAAAAGCGGATACAAGTTTAATGTATCCGCAAACCGAAAGGATTAAAGAAACTGGTTAATGATTAACTCCAAGGAGTTTCCAGGGCGACATTAGCTCCGGCAATACGGCCAAAGACCATGGATTCAGCATTGTTGCAAGCACCCTGATAAATCGGACCCCACATTGAACCTAATTCACCTGCCACATATAGGCGAGGAATTGGGTTTCCGAAAGCATCAAGAACCTGTGCCTTAACGTTCTTTCTTGGACCCCCTTGCGTATTAACTAAAGTCGGATACAGTTCAACTCCGTAATAAGGACCTGTTTGGATTGGAGCTGAGATTTCAGGACCGTCAAAGGTATAGGATCCTTTGCCTTTTGCTCGGATAGGCCGGTTGAATTCTGTATCTTTTCCAGCAGCGATGTCGGTATTCCATTTTTGAATTGTTTTTTCGAGCTGACCTTCAGGAAGGTTAAGAAGTTTTCCTAACTCTTCGATAGAGTTTGCCTTTTTAACGAGTCCCATTTCAACTTCTTTACTCATATCTTTGCTCCAGCGATGGCCTTCTCTATTGATTGCGTAACCCGATCCTAGGCTGGATCCCATTGGCCCTTTATTGACAGTTGCCTGATCAAAGATGAGGTAGCAGGGAATTCTGGGATAGCAATGACGTACCGCATCGAGATGAGAGGCTACATACATCTGACAATGTCCGTCAATTTTTTCGCTACTAAAACGTTTACCATCCTGGTCAACCCAAATATATCCGGCGCCTTTGGGTGAGATAGCAACACTGGTTTTATAGCCTGGATAACGAACGCCAAGGAAGGCAGAATAAGCATTCATATGCCAAAGTTTTGCTCCCATAGACTGAGCCAATCTCAGACCGTCACCGGTGTTACCCGGATTACCAATTGCGCCGACTCCGTACCCCATGGTGAAGTTCTGGAGTGACTCGGGGTCAAATTCATATCCGCCTGTAGCGAGTACTACACCTTTTTTGGCTTTGATATTTTGTTTCCGGTTATTTTGCAACACCTCAACTCCGATCACCTGATCTCCGTCTCTGATAATTGCAACGACAGGTGTGTTAAGCATGGTACGAATACCGCGTTTTTCAACAGCACCTTTGAGCAAGTCAAACAGACAGTCCCCACTTCCTTTTTTAGGACCGCCTTTTTGGCCACGGATACGATATCTCTTGATGGTGTCAGCACCTTCAAGGGTTTTGAAACCGGCGTAGCCATAGACAAACATACCAACATTATCACCTAAACCGGTGAGCCACTCGCGTAGTTCTCCCGTGCCTTTACAAAATGCATCGAGGAGAGCATCATCCATTTCGGCATGACAATATTGATAACTTCCTTCCAAGTATTTTCGTGCCTTTTTGATATCGTCTGGGATCATGAAGCCCCCTGCTGAGACTGCAGTGTTCCCTCCGGGAGCTCCCATTTTTTCAATAATTAAGACATTACTTCCGGCATCATGCGCCGTAATTGCGGCAGAGGCACCTGCACCACCGTACCCGATAATGACCACGTCAGCCTCGTCATCCCATTTTGTGTCAGGAGTTAAAGATTTTGCCTGTGAAGAGACTATCGGACTTATAGAAAGAGCGGAAGCTACAGTTCCTTTCAGGAACTGTCTTTTAGTGATATTCATAGTTGAACTCCAAAGAATTTGAGATGTTCCATTTTTGGAACTATTTAATAAAGGCCAGATAAATTGCCAGTGTCTAAAGTTTAGAGAAACAACTACGCGCGTTATAGCGATGGTACCGTGAATAGAAAAGACTATAACTTTGTTTGGCTTATGGTGGTAATTCTTGAAAATTTTCACGTTTCCAGAGTTTGCGCTTCTATAATAAAAATTGAGTCTTGATCACTGGGATCAAGACTCCGACCAACGAGCCCGACTGAGGGAGCAGGCCGTTGTTTGAATGTCTAAGAACTACAAAAACAACAAAATAAAATTTTGAAGCGGCTAGAACATTCTCATGGCAGTTCTTGTTCTAGCTGCTTTATATTTTCAAAGAGCATCTGTTTGTAGAAGCGTCTGACAAACTCGGTGTGAAAGTCCATGTTGTTGAAATATGAGAAAGTGAATCTTTTTGGATCATATTTTGGACGGTCTGAATCCTGAGATTCGGCATCTCCTATACACATTTGTTCAGTTGTCGCTTTTGCCTGCAGCGCCTTTTTTCCTACAAGTAAGACTTTTACTTCCATTGTCATATCGTAGCGGTAAACGATTTTTTTGGGATGGCTGTCTTTATTGGTATTACGCTCTGCAAGCTCGGCTTTTGTTTCAGGGCTCAGTTCACGAGACACGTCTATGACGACTGTTCCTTTCCGCTTCTCATCATCTTCCTTTACAACCTTAAATAAACCTGTCGAATTCAGGTACCTCTCAGACGCGAGCCACAAGCCATAATGTTCACGCCAATCAGCAGGGCGTTCTTCAAAAGGTTCTGTAACAATCTGCCGTCCTTCCCAAAGGTAGTTAACTTGCAAAGAGACTTTTAACGGCTCTTTAAGCTTCTTAAAATGTTCGGCCTCTATGACATTTGTAGGGTCAGAAAACCAGCTATCTCTTGGATATTCTTTATGGTCGTACGAAGTACACGCTCCGAGCATAAGAACCAAAGGAGTAATTAATACTAACTTCAAAATATTCTTTTGCATTTTCTTCATGGCGAATTCATTAATAGGATTTTCAGAAAGCGCGCAAAAAATTTTCCTGCGCTTCGGCACTTATCAGAACATATACCTAAAGCCAATTTGTGCGGTTTCCCGATGATATCCTGACTTTCCGGCTTGAAAACCGACAGTTGCCCAACCCAATAGGTTTCTGCTGAGATGACCTTCAAGGCCCATGCGGAACTCTCCAATATTTCTTGCTCCGTTGCGCCAGACTTTTCCTTCGCCCATTTGGACGCCTGCCTGTTTAGTATTGTGGATCCAGTTCCCTTCGATAAAGCCGAGCCCTTTATTCATATGATTGGCATGAATTCTTGCACCGACTCTGATGGAAACATTATCTTTGCCAAGCTGACGATACTTAGTTCCAATATTGTCACTAACATTGTTAGCCTTAACCCCGTCCCATATGAACTGAACTTCAGGCTGGAATGTCCAGATAAGCTTGTTAAAATCTTTTTCTCCGGATTGAGTCAACGGGATTGTGTAGCCGCTTTCTATTGACCAAACCCAACCGTGAGACTTGTATTTGAAGCCCGGGGTCTCTTCTCCCCAAATCTTGTTGTTGTGGTTGCCGAATAATAACCAAGAATCAACATAGAATCCGTCGTCAGGACTATTGCCACTGTAAACAGTCCCATAAATTCCAAGAGAATAACCGTCTGTACGGGATTTGGAGACACCAAAAGAACGGGTATTAGATCGGTTGTACAATCCACCGGCAAAGACTCCTCCAATGTATTTCCAATCCTTGTTCAACTCATCGCGCAATAAATCGGCACCAACTTGTGTGACTGCGGTCTTGGAATGTGTTTTTGTAGAAGAGCCGGATTTAAAGTGAGCATGAGAGCCTACTTGGCGAACCCAACCGGAAGCCGATTTTTCCAAGCCGTCAAAAGGATCAATGTAATATGCCTGGCCGAACCGATCATGCAACCGCATATGCATCTTAGCCCAAGCCTCTGAGTTAGCGATGTAGGAGCCCGCTTCAGGTCTCTCAAAGACTTCAGACTTGACCAAATCAATACTATCACCGGTCTTGTCGGCTGAACCGTCCCATTCAACGCTGTAAAGAGCGGTCAAAGGACCGTTGTCTTGTGTTACAACGATTTTGTCCTTTTCGAACTTTACACTGTAAGCTGTCAGAACGCCAGACTGGTTTTTAATTATTTCAATGCGGTCGGCAAGAGCCGGATCACTAGTGACCGCTTCCGGTAAGTTGTTAGAATGGATATGGATCGTACTGTTATCGAGATTGGTAGGCAACTTTTCTGTAAGAAGAATAATCGGACTATCCACACTAATCTTGAGTCCGGAGAGATTTAGATCAATGCGATCAAAATTGCCCATATTTTCCATTTCACCCTTATAGTTGACGATGTTCAGGGTGTTACCATCGGCCCCATCCGTTACTCTTTGGCGCCCAAAGAGCCAAGCCTCACTTAGGTCGATTCCGTGAGCTCCGTTTAGGTTAACGATATTTCCAGTCACAACGTTACCATTAAGACTGAAGCCTCCATAGACTGCACCTTTGATTCGGCCACCGTTGAGGTTTATCACATTGTCGGAAACATTCGCTTTGACAGAGAGACCTCCGTAAATATCTCCTTCAACATATCCCGAGTCAACAAATATCTTGTTTGCAATGACAGAAGCAAGACCGTCTTTATTGGTTGTTCCAACAAGGCTTTCTCCTCCGGCAATTCTTCCATATACCTTTGTATTGTCGGAGATTGTGATGATGTTGTTTTTAACAAGTGCAATATATTTTCCTTCCTCCTGACCTTTATGTTGGAGTGAAGAAGCGGGTGCATCCGTTGCAACTGAAGCGGAGCTACCGCCTGTTACGCGTCCTCCAAGAACACCACCTTGCACGACAGTATTTGCTAAATTAACTATATTGTTTACAGCCTGTCCTGTGCCTTCGTTAAGACCTCCAGCAACATAAGACGAAGTTCCTTTGACAAAGACGTTATTAAGTTGGACCAGATTGTTGTTTGTATTTCCCTCGCCAGTCCTCATGTATCCGCCAATAACAAAGTTTTCAACTGTGAGTCCGGAAAGATCTTTGGCTACAGCTTCAACCAGGACAGAGTTTCCACTGGAAGTTCCTAGACCATTTCCATCGTTATAACCGCCGGCAACATACCCTTTAACGTTTGTTTTTGTTACACCACTGGAATTAGTAATCACTACTGAATTGTTATCGGCGGCTCCTTCGGATTGTGAGCCGGTAATACCGCCGGCAATAAAACCCCCAACCTCAATGTTTAACCCAGAGGAAGAAGAATCGATTTGGAAGAGAACTTTATTATTACGAGAGTTCGACGAACCAAGAGCTTGGTTAAAACCACCTACGATGTTACCTTTCACTTCGGTATTTTTCATCAACACACTATTTTCATTGGTGTCGCCACTACCACCTGCTTCCAAGTAGCCAGCTACAACGGATCCGCCTTTGACTGTTCCGTTGTCAGTCCATCCGGTTATTTTACTATCTTCAATGGTGATGACATTCTGCAGACTGTTACCCGTCCTAATAACCACACCTCCTCGGACTCCATCTTCGATAGTGACGTTTTTCAGATAAACTGAATTGTTAACTACATCGCCAATCCCTATGGAGCGTGCACCAACGACTCGGCCTGTAATAGATTCTCCGGGGACGGTGCTAGTTGTTCCCGGGACTGTGCTAACGGAGCCTCCAATCATCTTAACCACATTATTGGTTAGAGTAACATTTCCATTTTCACCCCAATCTAAACCACCGGCGACGAATCCTTCCACATGAGTATTCGTCAGAATTGTTACGTTGGCATTAACTAAACCATTTCCCTGGTTAACGCCGCCGGCCAAATATTTACCCTTGAAATGGCTCTCTGACACAGAAACAGTGTTGTTGTTTGCATCCCCTTGTCCTTCCTCACCAATTACACCTCCGGCTATAAAGTGACCACTAATATCTTGACCACCGTATACCTTAACGCCTTGCAAAGAGATCTGATTCTGGTTGGCATTACCTTTTTTGCCGAGGTTATACCCTCCCGCAATATATGAAGTTACTAAAGCATTGTTAATGCTGACGGTATTGTTGTTTGTATCACCGCTTGGTGAGACAGTTTTTAATTCAGAACCAATGAAGCCTCCAAGAACAAAAGTTCCTACAGTTACTGAAAAATCAGAACCTGAAGAGGTTGCAGGTGTATTGATTACAACTGAGTTTCCACTTGCTCCTCCTTCTCCAACACCGCCGTTATAACCTCCTGCAACATAACCGGCAATTTCAAGCCGACTATCAGGACCGGAAACGAGAATATTGACTGTATTGTCATTTGTATTACCGGTACCCTTTTGTTTTTCCCCAATGATGCCCCCGGCTATGAAGCCTCCAGCTTTGAAAGAGTTTGCAGTAGATGAGGGCAGAATTTTTAAAAGCACAGTGTTGTTGCTAGCGCTTAAGGTTCCTCCGGCTTGGTTATATCCGCCCCCTATATTGTTGTCAACGTTAGTGTTTATAAGAGTTACATCGTTGTCATCGGTACTTCCGTTATTGAGTCCGCCCTCATAATGCTCAATGAACCCGCCGGCTACGTATCCTTCTACGTGACTGTTTTCAACAAGTACATGGTTTCTAAGAGCATTACCGCCTGACTGATTGGCAGCACCTAAAACATGTCCTTTGTATTCGCCTCCAGCTTTGATTTCGGCATTTTTAACAGAGACGGTATTGTCGTTAACATTTTGGCCGGTCCAAGAACGAGCCCCGGCAATCCGTCCAACAACTGAGCCCCCTTCAACAGTTACTTTGTTATTTACTAGTGTTACATCTTTACCATACCAGTCCAAACCAGCCGCCACGAATCCTTCAACATTGGAATTTATTAAAGTGATTTCATTTCCTTCTACCTGGCTAGTTCCTTGACTGACACCACCAGCAATGTATTTGCCCGTAAAAGCACTGTCCACAAGTGTGACCTTATTTTTGTTGACGTCTCCTTTGCCGGCTTCAACAAGAGCTCCGACAATAAACCGCCCATCCACTGTTCCAGTTGGATCTTTTAACGAAACTCCTTCTAAATAAACTTCATTTTCGTTAGCCGAAACCTGAGTTAAGCCTTGGTTGTAGCCACCCGCAATATATTGAGAGACATGTGCATTTTTAATAGAAACAATATTCTTGCTGGTTTCGCCGCTCGCACTTTTCTCAATAAGTCCTCCAAATACGTATTGATTAATGTTGATTAGGTTCTGTTCAAGTCCTCCTTCCAAAAGCACTGTGTTCCCATTAGATTGGCTAATTCCCGACCCTTGATAAGCTCCACCTCCGACATAGCCTTCAATATTCACTTGTCCTTTGTCGGCTATGCTGATGGTGACATTATTGTTATTGGTCTTGCCGTCCGAAGCTTTGCTAACAAGGCCTCCCAGGACGTATTGCGTAATCTGTATTGTGGCGGGGGTACCACTTGAAACTTCTATTAACACGGAATTATCTAGAGAACTTCCCGATCCTTCACCTTGATTAGTTCCACCAGTGACGTAACCGTTGACTTTTAAAGATCCGGAGAAATTATTGCTGATTAACTTTACCTGGTTGCTATTTGTATCCCCTGTCCTTGAATTATCACCAACGAGTCCGATCAAACCACCTGTAACGAAACTATTTATTATCAATTCAGGGGCGTGAAAATTAGAATCTACAGTTAAGTCAACAACATTACTGTTAGCACTCCCACTATGTGTTCCTAAGGTGTATCCGCCGGCTACCCCAGTTCCGTTTACGATAGTGTTAAGAAGGGATACCTTATTAGAATTTGAGTTTCCCGACTGAGCATTATTACTAACAGTCCCTCCTTGAATATAACCAGTCACGGTGCTGCTATTGATAACGATGGTGTTGTCTGAAGCGCTTCCAATTAGTCCAACACCGTTATTGAGGCCGCCTATGACGAAGCCGCCGATATTAGTTCGGACGAGAGAGATTTTGTTTTTATCGGCAGCCCCTTCTTGTTCTTGCGCATGAGCATTGAAATAACCGCCTACAACGTTCGTACTAACATCGAAATTGGTGAGATCAATTCTATTTGAGTTGGCGAGGCCTTCTCCATCAACATACCCGCCGTAGATATAGCCATTAACAGAAGACGTGCTCGAAGTATTTGTTAAAAAAATTGTATTTTCGACGGCGTTCCCCTTCCCGCTCGCTACGTATCCGCCAAAGATAGGGGCTGCGATAGTGGTAGGGGTATTAACTTCGCTTTTTATGGAGTTCCAGCCCGCATCTGTCCCATTTGCCGTTCCACCCGCAAGGGCCCAGTGATCCGCCTTGACCGAGCCTTCAATTTCAATTTTATTTCCAATTCCAACTTCGGACGGTTGAGGGAAAAGTTTAGATACCCCCCCCCTCGCTAATCACAATATCTTGTGAGTAAACTTCAGAAATTGAGGCAACGAGTAGACAGAGCGGAAAAATTTGTAAGTAAGAAATATGATTTGTACGAGTCCTTGGTAAGTGCGGTAATTTCATTCGCTGACCCCCTAATTTTTTTGATGATTTCTTAATAATTTTTGTTAACGGTATGCAGATAGTTTAATCCAATTATCTGTATCAACCTTTTATTTCTGAGACTTCAATGCGACAGAGCCCAATTTTATTGAATATTACGTCAAAAAGAAGCCTAAGTTAATCAAAATTTAGGAGGACTTCGGAAGAATATAGTTTTTCGATTTTTTCTCTCTCTCTGATGACAAAAAATTCACTTCCGTTAACAAGGATTTCAGGAGGTTTAATTCGGGTGTTATAGTGGCTGCTCATCGTCATGCCATAAGCGCCGGCACTCAAGATTGCCAAAAGATCACCTTGTTCGGGACTTAATTCTCTGTCTTTGCCTAAAAAATCTCCTGTTTCGCAAATTGGTCCTACGATATCGAAAATTTCTTCTTTTCTTTCGGGTGCGAGTTTCAACGGGACAATTTGCATCCACGCATGGTAAAGAGTAGGTCTAATCATATCGTTCATTGCTGTATCCACGATACAGAAGTTTTTCTCTTCCCCATATTTGACAAACTGGACTTCAGTAATGAGCGCTCCGCTATTGCCGACAATCGAACGGCCTGCCTCAAAAATCATTTCCAGATATCCAAGTTCTCTTTCCTGAAGCTTCTTATGTAGAGCTTCTACAAGTTCTGACGCATGATGAACCGTTTCGTCTTCCTGATAGCGAATTCCTAAACCACCGCCAAAATCGATGTGGTGAAGTTCGATACCGAGTTTTTTTAATTCTTCGACAATATCAAGAAGCCGATCGCAGGAGTCCAGGAAAGGAGCAATGTCAGTGATCTGAGAGCCGATATGGCAATCTATACCGATAATCTTTAATTCCGGATGTTCTGAAATCTTCTTATAGATTTTGACAGCATCCTGGTAGGCGATACCGAACTTATTTTGTTTTAAGCCTGTCGAAATGTAAGGGTGTGTCTTTGCATCGACGTTGGGATTAACACGGACGGAAACAGGTGCAATGACATCCAGTTCTTGGGCTACTTTAACGATTCTGTCGACTTCCGGTTCGGACTCAATGTTAAAACACTTTATTTCGGACTCGAGGGCAAATTTAATTTCTTCTTCGGTTTTACCGACACCCGAGAATATTACTTTGTGAGGATCAGCTTTAGCGGCAATGACCCGATGCAGTTCTCCTCCGGAGACAATATCGAAGCCCGCACCTAGCTTCGACAATAAATTGATGATTGCAATGTTGGAATTTGCCTTCATCGCATAGCACATAAGATGAGGATATGGGCGAAGTGCGTCCTTATAAGCTAAAAAAGCTTCTTTCAAAGAGTTATATGAATAAACATACACCGGCGTACCAAACTTTTGAGCAATGGCTGAAAGCGGAACGCCTTCACAAAAAAGTTCTCCGCTTTTCCAGTGGAAATTCTTGTCATCAGGAAGAAAAGGTGTCTTCATTTTTATTTAACCGGGACTGATTCAGTTTCATAGATGGAATTAGCTTTTGGAAGAGTTGTCGGCTCTTGTCCGGGTATTCCTTCGGAAGCTTTTTTGTCTGAAAGAGTAGGGTCTTTTTGCTCTTTCAATTTACTGTTATTTTCCTGAATTTCTTCCGGATCTGTTACAACAACTTCAGCATCGTCTTTGGGTTCAACCATTACCGCAGTAGTGGTTCCTGTCATTTCATTTAAAGATTTTTGAATTCTGGAGAGATAAGAATCTTCCGGATTTGGTGGAAGGTATAAAGGACCTTGCATACCGCAACCGGAAAGTAAGACCGGCCATGCGACAACAAAGAATATTTTGTTGAGACGTCTCATGTGTTCTCCAAGCTAATTATTCAAATGCTACAAAGCCTAATTCTAGAATTCTTATTGTCTTTTTATGAAGCTTTGTTTAAGAAGATTCTATTGTTGAATACTTGGTAGGCAAAAAATTAAATAAATACATTCTATTGGGCATGAAGACTGACAAATGAAATTAACGGACGTTCCGATTTAACGATATTACGGCTAGAATCGATATTCAAAGTTTTGATAACAACTTTCTATCTGCAATGATTAAAGCAACACAGTGGAAATGCGGTTCATTTACTCTTGATCTAAGCGAACCAAAAATAATGGGAATTCTTAATGTGACCCGTGATTCGTTCAGTGATGGAGGAAAGTTCTTACAAAAAAATGCAGCACTTGAACATGCTGAAAAATTAATTAGAGAAGGGGCCGACATACTCGATATCGGTGGACAGTCTACCAGACCCGGAGCTGATGAAGTTTCAGTTCAGGAGGAGCTTGACAGAGTGATTCCGCTTGTTCACCAATTATCAAGAAAATGGAATATCCCTATTTCAGTGGATACCTTTGAGCCGATAGTAATGGCCGAGGCTATAAAGGCCGGAGCATCGATTATCAATGATGTTTACGGGCTCAGAAAGGAAGGTGCTGCTGAGGTTATTTCCAATAGCAACTGCGGTGTTTGCATCATGCATATGCAAGGCACTCCCAAGACAATGCAACTAAATCCCTGCTACTCCAATTTGATCGGAGAAATAGTTACCTTTTTAATCGATCAGGCAGCTCTGCTGGAAGGAGCAGGAGTAAAGAAAAACCGGATATGTCTGGATCCGGGCTTCGGCTTCGGTAAAACAGTTGCACAGAATTTTGAAATTCTGAATAAAGCAGAGCAGTTTGTTGAGTTTGGTTATCCGGTTTTATATGGTATGAGCAGGAAGTCCAGCTTAGGAATAGTTACCGGTAAAAGCGATGCAAAAGACAGGCTGATAGCTTCCGTAACAGCTCACTTGATAGCCGTCCAGAAAGGGGTTCAGATAGTGAGAGTTCATGATGTTGCTGAAACGAAAGATGCACTAAAGATTGTTAAATTTACAGAAAATTATGAGGATTTGGCATGAGTAGAAAATATTTCGGTACCGATGGGGTAAGAGGAAGGGTAGGCTTAAATCCGATTACTCCGGAATTTGCTTTACTTCTTGCCCAGGCTGCCGGGCGTGTACTTAAAAGACAAACAACAGATGGTGAAGTCGGTGTGTTTATTGCCAAAGATACTCGGGTTTCCGGATATATGCTTGAAGCAGCTTTACAAGCCGGTTTTTTAAGTGCCGGGGTTGATGTCGTATTGGGCGGTCCATTACCGACTCCTGCAGTTGCTTATCTCACTAGAGCTCAACGTCTGAGTGCCGGTGTTGTTATTTCTGCTTCCCATAATCCGTTTTATGACAATGGAATTAAATTCTTTTCTTCTCAAGGAACCAAACTCCCGGACGATGTTGAACTGCAGATCGAAAAAGAAATGGATAGAGGGTATCTGTGTGTGGACAGTGCCCAACTGGGGAAGGCCAGACGACTTGATGATGCTTCAGGACGATACGTCGAGTTCTGTAAGAGTACATTCCCATCCGACATGGATTTAAGAGGCTTAAAGATTTATGTTGACGCTGCAAATGGTGCAGCCTATCACATCGCTTTTGATGTTTATCATGAACTCGGAGCCACTGTCGTATGTGAAGGTAATGAGCCCAATGGGTTCAATATCAATGAAGGGGTAGGAGCAACTCACACGAACGATCTTCCGGAAAGAGTTAGAAAAGCAGACTGTGACATCGGAATAGCTTTAGATGGTGATGCCGATAGAGTAATCATGGCCGATACCGCAAGGGTTTACGACGGTGACCAACTCCTCTATGTTATGGCAAGAGACAGATTAGCTAGAGGTAAGAAGATAAAAGGTGTGGTCGGGACTTTAATGACCAACTATGCAATAGAGAAAAAAATCCAGGAAATCGGTTTGGATTTCCATCGTGCAAAGGTCGGAGATCGTTACGTTTTACAAGTTATGAAAGAAAAAGGTCTTCTTCTAGGCGGAGAAGGCTCCGGGCACATTATTGTTTTGGATAAACAAACCACAGGAGACGGAATTGTCTCAAGCCTTCAAGTATTAGCTGTCATGAGAAGAACCCGTAAGACACTTCAGGATTTGCTCTCTGATGTCCAATTAACTCCACAGGTACTTATTAACAGACGATTTAAAGCAGGTTACAAGTGGGATGAAGACGAAGTGCTGAAAGAAAAAACAGCACAAGCCTCTGAACGCTTAGCAGGAAGAGGACGAGTTTTAATTCGAGCCTCGGGTACTGAGCCTCTAATTCGCGTCATGGTGGAGACTTCTGACAAGGAAGAAGCGGTAGCGATCGCAGAAGAACTTGCTACGGTGATTCCGGTAGCGCAATAAAAAGGATACTTTATACGATGAATACTTCAGTCTTAGTTGTTGAAGATGAACATGCCATCCGGGAGCTTTTAGTCTTCACCTGTGAAAACTCTGGAATGGAAGTTAGAGGAGCTTCTAACGTTGCCGAAGCAAGAAAAATGCTGGAAGCCAAAATTCCTGACATTATTTTGCTGGACTGGATGCTTCCAGATTGCTCGGGGCTTGAGTGGCTAAAGGAAATCAGGAAATCGGAATTTTATAAAAAAATACCGGTCATCATGGTTACAGCAAGAAGTCTGGAAGATGATAAGGTAATCGGACTTGAAAAAGGAGCAGATGATTACATCGTAAAACCGTTTTCTCCTAAAGAATTAATAGCGAGAATTAAAGCGGTCATTCGCCGCCATGGTTCTGAAAACGAAGAGAAGAAAATCATAAAGTGTGGTGATTTGACAATGGATCCCCAGGATTTTGAAGTTTTTGTCAAAGATAAAAAGATTAATCTTAGCGTTGTCGAATTTAAAATCTTGTTTCTTCTTGCAAGTCATCCGGGCCGAGTTTATTCAAGATCACAGGTCATTGATAATGTCTGGGGGTACGGAGCAGATATTGATGAACGGACAATTGACGTTCACATGCTCAGGCTAAGAAAGCAGCTAGCCGATACATCAATGAAGCATTTTGTCGAAACAGTTAGAGGTCTGGGCTACAAAGCGATTAAACAATGAAAGAACCCGTTCAGAAGAATTTAAAAGACGAAAAAAAATTACAAAAAAAAGTAATTAAATCTGAGGGTAAGGAGCTCAGATTTAAGCAGACATTGAGATCTCTGCCGGATGGCGTGATCCTTATGTCGGATAGTTGGGATATTCAGTGGATGAATCCTATAGCAGAGAGAGATCTTCATCTGAATGCCGAGCACGATGTGGGGAAAAAAATTCACGCCTGCTACCCTAATGGAGAACTTCTCAAAAATATCCTGAAAGGGAAAAGACAGATAGAGACGCAGAATATCCATGGGAGGATTATTGAAATCCGTGTTATTTCTGCCGGCACAAAATACAAAGTGCTGGTGACACGTGATGTTACCGAAGAAAAGCGTTCTGAAGAGTTTAGAAGAGACTTCGTTGCCAACGTATCTCATGAATTGCGGACTCCCCTGACTGTCATTAAAGGCTTTCTCGAGTTATCTGAAGACTGGCAACTGACAGAACAACAGAAGAAGCATCTTCAATTGATGTATGAGCAAGTTGAAAGAATGGGAGCTTTAGTCAATGATCTTTTGACTTTATCCAGGCTAGAGCGAGATTCTGCGCCGGCAGCCAAAGAACCGATTAATTTAATCAAATTACTGACAGAATCGGCCATAGACGGTCGTTTTATCTCTCAAGGAAACCACTCCATTATCTTAGAGCACTTGGATAATGCAACTGTTCTTGGTGATCCGGTAGAAATGAAAAGTGCCATTATTAATCTCGTTAGTAACGCCGTCCGCTATACGCCTCAGGGAGGACAAATTACAATTTCTTCCCACAGAAGTGAAGATGGGCTGGTGATTTCTGTAAAAGATAACGGTATTGGGATTGCTCAGGAGGCAATTCCCAGGGTTACAGAAAGATTTTACCGGGTCGATAAGTCAAGAAGCCGTGAGACCGGAGGAACCGGTCTAGGATTGGCTATCGTTAAACATGTTTTATTCCGGCATCAGTCTCATTTGAAGATAACTTCTGAGTTAGGTAAAGGTTCAAACTTTCAAATCGTGATCCCAAATGACCGAATTCTGTGGAATTGAAGAAATAATTTGTAAATTTATTGAAATATTTTGGGATTGGACTTGTACAGTTAGTTTTTTTAATGTATAGTATCGCTTCCTTGACGGGGTGTAGCGTAGTCTGGTAGCGCGCCTGCTTTGGGAGCAGGATGTCGGGAGTTCG
>CANTYJ010000024.1 GCA_947854175.1 uncultured Turicimonas sp.
TTCCCGCGAAATTTAAAAGACTAAATTGTCAATAGCGTTCTATTTCACGGGAGTTTGGGCATAACTGTCCTAAGAAAACGGCGGTCTGAACATTGTTTATTGAATTTGTTCTATTTTTTCTGATAGCTCAAGCCACTGCATCTCGAGTTCTTCAACCTCAGAAGCCACTTCTCCATGCTTTCTGATGGTCTCAGAAACCGTTATTGAGTCTTGCTGATAAAAGTCTTCCTTCGCCAACTCTTCGTTGAGTTTTTTCAATTCCTCCGACAGTTTGGCCAGGTGCGTGTCAACTTTCTTTAATTCCTTCTGTAATGGTGCTTTTAGTGCTGAGAGTCTGGCTCGTTCTGCAGCTTCCTGTTTTCTTTGTTCTTTTCGGTTAACGGTATTAACTGGTTCTTCCTTGCTCTGATTAGTAAGACCGCTCTCTTTTTTGTCTTCCAGAACAAGTTTTGCATAATCATCCAAATCGCCGTTAAATTCAGATACGGCACCTTTATGGACAATCCAGAGCTCTTCACACACAGCTCTTAATAAATGACGATCGTGGGAAACAAGCAGAACAGCCCCCTCGAAGGAAGACAAGGCTAAAGTCAGGGCTTCTCTGGTTTCCATGTCGAGGTGGTTAGTCGGTTCGTCCAAAACGAGAAGATTTGGCTTAGTCCATGCGATTAAGGCTAAGGAAAGCCGTGCTTTTTCTCCACCTGACATCGGGCCGACAGGACTGTTAACCATGGAGTCACTGAATTTAAAGCGTCCTAAAAAGTTTCTGAGTTCCTGTTCGCGGACATCCGGCGCTAGCCTCACAAAATGTTGAAGCGGAGTTTCATCTTCACGGAGCTGATCGAGCTGATGTTGAGCAAAATAGCCGATTTTTAAACCTGTACCGTATCTGATTTCACCACTGATTTTTGGCAATTCTCCGATTAACGTTTTGATAAGCGTCGATTTACCGGCACCATTGACACCGAGAATGCCTATTCTGTCCTGAGGTTCAACTTTAACTTTGACATTTTTTAAAATGGGTTTGTCATCGTAACCACAAGCCAGTCCTTCGGCAAAAATAAGATGTTGAGGAATTTTTTCCGGCTCAAGAAATTCGAATCTCCATCGTCCAGGACCTTTTAGCGGTTCAATAGATTTAAGTTTTTCAAGCATCTTAATTCTGGATTGTGCTTGTTTAGCTTTGGTTGCTTTGTAGCGGAAACGGTCAATGAACTTCTGCAAGTGAGCTGCTGTTTTTTCGTAGGCTTTTGAAGCAGCTTCCTGCTGTTTAACTTTTTCTGCACGGATTCTTTCGTAATCAGAAAAATTACCGGAATAGCGGTGAATTGTGCCGTCTTCAATTGACCAGATCGTCTCTGAGACTCGGTCCAGGAACTCACGGTCGTGGGAAATCACAACGATAGTCGCATCCTGGCCTTTTAACCAGCTTTCAAGCCAAATGACTGAGTCGATATCCAGGTGGTTCGTCGGTTCGTCAAGGAGCATCAAATCTGCGGGAGACAGTAAAGTCCGGGCTAAAGAAAGCCGGTTTCTCCAGCCGCCTGAAAACTCGGAAATTTTTCTGGAAGAATCGCCGTCTTTAAAACCAAGACCGTGCAAAATTTCCTGAGCTCTGGCATTAACCGCTCCTTCATTGATTTCTGTGTAGACGGCCAAAGCCTCGGCATACGCTAAATCGTCTTTTGACTGTTCAGCAATCTTTAACTTGGCCTTTGCTGCTTGGAGTGGTTTATGGCCTTCCAAGACATAGTCCAAAGCAACCTGATCAGTATTTTCAATTCTTTGGGCAACGTGAGAGATTTTTTCGAATTCTGGGGCAGTGATATCACCGCTTTCCGTACCGATTTCTCCCAGAATTGCCGAAAATAAAGTGGATTTGCCGGATCCGTTTGGTCCAACTAAACCGATTCTTTCACCGGGACTGCTGATTAAAGTTACACCGGAATAAAGAATGCGGGTTCCGCGGGCTAAAGATACATCCTGGAGTCTAAGCATTATGGCAAATCTTCCTTCTTGATTAAAAATACCTGATCATCGCCTCCGCTGGTTTGTAGCCAAGTTACATTTAAGTTTGGCCAGCGGGCATCAAAGGCTTCTTTGCCATTTCCTAATTCAACAATGAGGATTCCATCATCATTGAGATGTGAGCGGGCTTCTTCAAGTATCGTCTTGATTAAATCCATACCGTCTTCGCCGGCTACCAGTGCCAAACTCGGTTCATGACAATACTCACCGGGCAATTCTTTCATCGCCTGTTCCGTGACGTAGGGCGGATTAGAAATGATAACGTCGTATTTTGCCCCTTGAAGATTGGTAAAAAGATCACTTTGGATTGGGAAGACACGCTGCTCCAGTCCGTAATCTTCGATATTAATTTGAGCGACCTGTAAAGCCGCTTCGCTGATATCGACGGCATCGACCGTTGCATTCGGAAATTTATCCGCAGCAATGATAGCCAGACAAGCTGAACCTGTGCAGAGATCTAAAACGCTATGAACCTCTTCAGGATTTTTAACCCAGGGTTGCAAATCGTTTTCTAAAAGTTCTGCAATATAGCTACGCGGTATAAGAACTCTGTCATCGACGAAAAAACGATAGCCGGTAAGCCACCATTCTTTGGTTAAGTAAGCTGTGGGAACCAGTTCATCACAACGACGTGAAATCTGATTAAGAACAAATTCACGTTCTTCTTCTGTCAGAGCGGCATCTAGAAATTTTTCTTCGAACTCCAGTTCAATTCCGATTGAACGGAGAACCAGAAAACCGGCTTCATCATAGGGATTATCGAAGCCGTGTCCATAGCAGACGGACGATGTATTCAGGCGTGTTACGGCATAACGGATAAAATCCCGGATAGTTCTGAGAGGAGCTGTGTTCTGTAAATTCATTTGTTACCGTCCGATGAAAATATTGACTAGTGTTTGGTAATAAATTCCGGCAAGAGTGCTAATGTCCTTAACGGGGATTGACTCATTGGCTTTGTGGATAAGGTTATTAACCGGTCCGAATTCCAGTACTTCAGGACACCACCGGCTAATAAACCGGGCATCACTTGTACCGCCGGAGGTCGACAACTGAGGTTGCATGCCGGTCACCTCTTCAATCGCTGAAGACAGAGCCGTCGCCAATTTATTTCCTTTGGTTTTAAAAGGAAAAGCACTTCTTGTCCATGAGACATCTGTTTGTTGTCCAAGTCCGCTAATTAATTCTTCAACCTTTTTTTCGATTTCTTCGTTGGTTAAGGCCGGACTGTAGCGGAAATTAAATTTAAGTTCGCAGGTTCCGGGAATAACATTAACGGCACCGGTTCCGGCATGAATATTACTAATCTGGAATGAGGTCGGAGGAAATCCGTCAAAACCGTTATCCCACTTGATTTGCGTTAATCCATTGATTAGTTTTCCGGCCAGATGTACAGGATTTTCAAGTTTTGGAGTGTAGGCCACATGACCTTGTTCTCCATGAATAGTGACTTTACAGTTTAACGAGCCGCGGCGCCCGTTTTTTATTGTATCTCCCAAGTTTTTGGTACAAGTCGGTTCTCCGACGATGCAAAAATCGGGAAAAATATTCTTTTTCTTCAGTTCTTCTATGGCATAAACTGTACCGTCTTTACCGTCTCCCTCCTCGTCGCTGGTTAATAGCATTCCGATAGAGCCGTTAAAGCCGGGATAATCTCTGATGAACTGCTTTGCTGCGAAAGCAAAGCAGACATCAGAAGTTTTCATGTCCTGAGTGCCGCGTGCGATAAGTCTGTTGTCCCGTAGAGTCGGAGTAAAAGGATCGGTATTCCAGCCTTCTCCGGGAGGCACAACATCCGTGTGTCCGGCAAAAAGAAGGAAAGGGCCGGGGCCTTTACCCTGCTTACAACAAAATAAATTTTTTGTCTCTCCGCGATCAATAGATATAAACTCAAATCCCGTTGAAGTCAGGTAGCTCTCAAAGGCTTGCTGACATCCTTTATCATCAGGAGTGACAGAAGCTCTGCTGAGAATATCTGATAACAATAGATTTAACTCATCGTGATCACTAGCGGCACTCTTCATGATTAATCTCTTAAAAGCTCATTGATGCTTGTCTTTGATCTGGTTTGTGCATCAACACGTTTAACAATGACAGCGCAATTAAGGTTGTATTTACCGTCCTTGCTTGGCAGGCTTCCGGGAACAACGACGGAACCTTCGGGGACGCGTCCTCTGAAGATTTCGCCGGTTGTGCGGTCATAGATTTTTGTGCTTTGGCCAATGAAGACACCCATGGAGATAACACAGTTATCTTCAACAATGACGCCTTCTACGATTTCGCTTCTTGCACCGATAAAGCAGTTATCGCCGATGATTGTCGGATTTGCCTGAAGAGGTTCTAAAACGCCGCCGATACCGACACCCCCGGATAAATGGCAGTTTTTACCAACCTGAGCGCAGGAGCCGACGGTTGTCCAGGTATCAACCATGGTGTTTTCGCCGACATAGGCGCCAATGTTGACATAAGAAGGCATCAAAACAGCACCAGGGGCAATGAAGCAACCACGGCGGGCAATTGCTCCCGGTACAACGCGGAAGCCGCCCTGACGGAACATTTCTTCATCATAGTCAGTAAATTTCAGTGGGATTTTATCGAAATAAGTAAAGTCTCCTGCCCGGGTGACTGTGGCCGGATGCATTCTGAATTCAAGCAATATAGCCTTTTTAACCCACTGATTGACCTCCCATCGGCCGTCGACTTTCTCAGCAACACGCAATTCACCGCTTTCCAATTTTTGAATGACTTCATCAACTGCATTGCGAGCGTCAGGACCCAAATGTTCAGCCTTTAATTCGAAGGATCTTTCAATTGTGTCTCTGATAAGTTCCATGCTTTATCTCCTTATAGTTTAAAGTTTGCAATTCTTTGAGCGGCCTCCTTGACCTCTTCAGTTGTAGCAACTAAAGCGATACGTACATAGCCTGCTCCGGGATTGTTGCCATCCGAAAGAGTCCGTCCCAAGAAACTCCCCGGTAAAACGGTTATAGCTTGTTCTTCGTAAAGACGACGTGCAAAAACCTGATCATCAATCGGGGTTTTAGCCCAAAGATAAAAAGAGGCATCGGGCATCTGAATGTCCAATGTCTTTTGAATTAACGGCAGAGCAGCCTCAAATTTTTCTTTATAAAGTCTGCGGTTTTCTTTTACATGTTCTTCATCATTCCAAGCGGCGATACTGGCTTTTTGAAGAGGGCCGCTCATTGCACATCCATGATATGTTCTGTACAAAAGGAAAGGTTTAATGAGTTTTTCATCGCCGGCAATAAAACCGGTTCTCATACCCGGGATATTCGAGCGTTTGGACAAGCTGGAAAAGACGATAATTTTATCGAAATCGTCACGGCCAAGCAGTTTGGCAGCTGCCAAAGCGCTTAACGGCGGATTGTCTTCATCAAAATAAATTTCGGAGTAGCACTCATCGCTACCGATTACAAAATCGTATTTATCTGCCAAATCAAATAATTTTTTCCAGTGTTCTAGCTTAAGAACTTTTCCGGTCGGGTTGCTGGGTGAGCATACGAAAACCAGCTGGGTGCGTTTGAGATCTTCGGGACTCAACGCCTTTTCCAAATCCATAATGAAATTATTTTCTCTGGTGGTGGCAACATAGATCGGTTGAGCACCGGCCATCAAAGCGGCTCCTTCATAGATCTGATAGAAAGGGCAGGGCATGACAACCGCTGCGTTTTTAGTACGATCAATCAGAGCCTGGGTAAACGAAAACAGTGCTTCTCTGGAGCCATTCACAGAAAGGATTTGGGTTGCCGGATCCAATGTGACACCGTGTCGCCTTTGATTCCAGTCGGCAACCGCCTGTCTTAACTCCATGTCACCCGGAGTGGATGGATATTTTTCAAATAATTTATGGTTGGATGAAAGAGCATCCAATACGCATTGAGGGGCAGGATGTTTCGGTTCTCCGATGGATAAAGAAATGTGACGCATACCTTCAGGTAATTTTGCCCCTTCTAATAATTTTTTTAATCTGGCAAAAGGATACGGTCTGGTCAAAGCTAAGTCTGGATTCATAATATTTCCCGGGATTGAGGTTATAGAAGACTTATCCTCTGGTCGGATCGTTTGTTTCGAATTCCGGCAGATCAACTTTCGGCTGTGGCTGCCATCCTTCTTTTCTGTGTTCTGCTACAACTGTTGTGTAGATGCCGCCGCGGACCCACCACTTGGCTTTCAGTCTCATATAACGCGGCTGCAAGGCTTCGACGAGATCATCAAGAATCTTATTGGTAATGGCTTCATGAAAAGCACCTTCCTGACGGTAACTCCAGATATAGAGCTTAAGAGCTTTTAACTCAACATTTTTTTGATCAGGAATATAGTCTAACAATAAGGTGGCGAAATCCGGCTGTCCTGTCAGAGGACAAAGAGAAGTAAATTCCGGAATTTCAATGTGAATCAGATAATCTCTGTTTGGTTGCGGATTATCAAACGTTTCCAAACTTTTGCTAGGTTTCGTTGACATTATTTAGTAACTCCAATAAATCTTGGTATTTCTTAATAAAAAATAACCATGCCTGAAAAAGAAGACCAGGCTAAATACTTAAGTTTAGAAGAAATTTATGAACGGGAGCAGATTCTGAGCGGGTTTGTTCCGATTTTGGAAGGTAAGAAAAAACGCGGTTAAATGGAAAGTTAAATCACATATAAATAAAAGACAATAAAAACAAAATGTTATATGGGACATACATAAAAAATGTAGAATGGGCGACGGCTTGCTTATAACACCTTCACAACAAATATAAACAATTCTGGAAAGTTATTTGTACATGTTGTACTAAATCACTGAGAGAAACAATAAAATAACCGTTCAAAAAAGAGATTAGAAAAAGAGGTCAACCGGATGAATTCTACTTTAGGCATGGTATTGACTGCCTTAGTTATAGTCTGCTGCGGAGCAGGAGGGATTTGGTATTGGTTAAAGATAAAAGAGGCACCGAAGAAAAATGAAACGAACTCCAAACCAAATTTGTTATCAGGTGAACCTGTCTATAACCCATCAAAGTCAGCAGCCAATTCTGAAGTAAATACCAAAAGGGTAGCTTCAGAGCAACCGGAAGCATCTCCAGGTCAGCCGACGGAAGATACAATAAAGACAATTGAATCTGAAAGTGTGCCGCCCGTAGAAAAGAGCCCGTCAGCGGCTCAAGCTTCTCCCGTCTCAGGCAAATCAACAGAGTCTTCAGCCAAGCCTGTTGAAGGCTATAACTACGACACAACTGCAAAAAATCTGAAGGAAAAACATCAACAAAAGCAGAAGGATTTAATCAATTCTTCCTATGAGACCAGTATTCCTAGCTCTTACGAGCAGGATGCGATGTCTTTTGATGAAGCGTTAAGGTTTGAGAATATCAAGGCCGGCGATGTTCCAGCCCATAATCCTTTTTTGGAAGCCGCCTTTAAGATTAACTTTAAAACTCCGGTTACCGGTACTCAGTTACTTAAAGAGTTAGCTCCCATCAATACTCTCGAGCCTAAAGGCAGTTACCGTTTTTATGCTTTTGAAGATACTGCCAAACGTTGGGACAGACCGGAAGCCTATGGTATTTATTCTGCCGTTATTCTTTTTGTTCAACTGGCAGGAGCAAGCGGTGTTGTCAGTGATGTGTCCATTGCTTCCTTCATTCAGATAAAACAAAGAATCGAAATGAGACTTGATGGTTCCAGTGATGAGATTGAAGAACAGGACATTAGCCAGAAATCCAAAAAGCTGACATCACTTTTGGCTGAGTTTGGCGTTCAAATAACGCTATATCTCAGATGCAGAAGAGAAATTACCACAGACGAGTTTGAAAAGGTTTCAAGCGAACTTGGTTTCAAGAGAATTACAGCGAAGAGCTATGAAAAATTGGGTGAGCTCGTACAAACTGCTGACGGAAAGTATTCCAAAAACAGAAAAGGGGCTATATCGGTTAACTGGATATCTCCGAACTATGTTGCTGTTTCGCTTTTTGTTGCCTTACAGACGCCGGAATCACAACCGTTAAAGACACTTTTGATGGCAACAAATGCCTTTGCCGGCCCATTTGATGCTGAAATTGTCGATCAACAGGGTTATCCGATTGACGGCACCGTACTGACGACTTTACGCAAAGAAGTTGACAAGTTCTATGCCCTGATGAGAGAAAGAGGCTTAGAGCCCGGAAGTGAAACAGCCCACCGGTTGTTTACAAAAACAGACGCATAAAGATTTTGGCCCGGACAACCGGGCCTAAATTTTGGGTGAATGAGATGATAGTAAGAAGAATCTCAAATGGGCACAAAGCGAGGTAAAAAAGCACTTTTTCTATTTAGACTTTTCAGAAAGAATTTTTCTAAGAGAACAACATGACAGGGACACGGGAAAAACAAAGCGATAAGGCCATTGAACAGCGGATGCAACAGCTGGCTGACGAAATAGAAAAACACAACAAGGCCTACTATGTTGACAATAATCCGACGATTTCAGATGAACTATACGACTCCATGTTCCAGGAGCTGGTTCGTCTTGAGCAGCAATATCCTCAATATAAAACGCTGTTTTCTCCGACTGAACGGGTTGGAGCCTCAGTCAAGGCGGAAATACTCAAAGTCAAGCATGTTATTCCGATGCTGTCGATTCATACCGAAACCGATTACACGGCCCAGGGCGCCTATGATTTTGATGAGAGAGTCAGACGGGAGCTGGAGCTAAAGGCGGATGCCGCTCCGATAGAGTATGACTGTGAACTGAAATTTGACGGTCTTGCCATCAATATCCGATACGAAAAGGGCATTTTGGTACAAGCGGCCACCCGCGGAGACGGTTACGAGGGAGAGGACGTCACTGCTAACGTCAGAACGATTAAAACTCTGCCATTAAAAGTCGAAGGCTTTCCGGACGTTTTTGAAGTCCGCGGTGAAGTGATACTTCACAAATCGGAGTTTGAAAGAATTAACCGTGAACAAAAAGAGAAGGGGCTGAAACTTTTTGCGAACCCGAGAAATGCAGCAGCCGGTTGTCTACGTCAGCTGGATCCTTCCATTACGGCAGAACGTAATCTTTCTTTTTATGCCTATGGGTACGGAGAGGTTTCAGAGGCGTTAGCAAAAACCCAGTATGAACTGCTGACGTATTTAAAAGAAAAAGGGTTTCCGGTTGCCGATACCAGAAGACTGGCTTATGGGCCCAAAGAATTACAGGAGTTCCATGTTCTTGTAGAAAAAATCCGGGATGATTTGCCGTTTGATATTGACGGAGTGGTCTATAAAGTTAACAGTTTTGCGTTACAGAAGACGCTGGGATTCGTTTCCAGAGAACCACGGTGGGCCTGCGCCCATAAGTATCCTCCCCAGGAGGTTCAGACCATTGTGCAGGATATTACGATTCAGGTTGGAAGAACCGGTAAATTAACACCGGTGGCCAGACTCAAGCCGGTCTTTGTCGGCGGCACGACAATCAGTAATGCGTCACTGCATAACGAAGAGTTTCTGGAAAATATGGGGGTCAAAATCGGCGACACTGTTGTTGTCAGACGAGCCGGTGATGTGATTCCTGAAATTGTCCGAGTCATCAAGGAACTCAGACCGGCCAATGCGCGGGACTTTGTCATGCCGGATTTCTGTCCGGTGTGTGGCTCGCATGCCTATAAAGAAGAAGGAGAAAAAGACAGAAAGTGCACCGGCGGACTGTTTTGTCAGGCCCAGAGAGTCCAATCCATTCTGCATTTTGTTTCCAGAAAAGCGATGGGTATTGACGGCATCGGTGAGAAACTGGCCGAGCAACTGGTCACAAAAGGACTTGTTGAAAACATTTCGGATATCTACCGTCTGAAGAAAGAACAGATTAAGGGTCTTGAAAAGATGGGAGATAAATCCAGTGATAATCTGATAGCTTCCATTGAAAAATCTAAAAATACAACGCTTGAAAGATTCCTTTATGCAATTGGTATTCCGGATGTCGGTGAGTCGACTGCCAGGACATTAGCACAACACTTTAAAACACTTAAAAATTGTCAAAGTGCAGGGCTGGAACAATTGCTGGAAGTTGATGATGTCGGAGAGTCAACGGCTGAAAAAATTCTTCATTTTTTTGCAGAAGAAAAGAATATCAAAGTCATTACAGAACTTCAGGAGTTAGGAGTTCACTGGGAAGAGACTGAAGCCGGTAGGGAACAGGAACAAGTCTTTGCAGGTATGACATTTGTTCTCACCGGTACCTTACCAAGACTTTCCCGTGATGAAGCTTCCGACATCATCCGCAAAGCCGGCGGTAAAGTCAGTGGCTCTGTTTCCAAGAAGACAACTTATGTGTTAGCCGGTGATGCAGCCGGCAGCAAACTGGAAAAAGCTCATGCTTTAGGGGTCAAAGTTATCGATGAGGCTGAGCTGATGAATATGCTTTCTAAGGACAATGAAACCAATGAGTGATTGTTTTGTCATTATTGCCGGGAGCGGCTATTCGGGCCGACCGGTTTATATGAAAGTTAACAATGTCAGAACCGGCGTAAGCAACCCATGGGGAAAGGTCTCCGGGGATATTGCGGAAGGGGAAATACAAGACATAAGAATTATTTATCTGTCGCGCCACGGGGATGAAGTAAAGGTTCCGCCGCATATGATCAATTACCGCGCCAATATGTTTGAACTGGCTAAATATCAACCCAAGGCGGTGGTTTCCTTGTGCTCTGTCGGTGCGATAGTACCTGAGGATGAGCCGGGCACTTTAGCTGTTCCGGATCAGATCATCGACTACACATGGGGCCGGGAGTCTTCCTACAATACCGGCACGAACGACGTGATTAATTTTATTGATTTCACACAACCGTTTAGCAACGATATCCGTGAAAAACTTCTTGAAGCGGCTGATGATCTCTTGATACCAATTGTTGACGGCGGAACTTATGCCTGTATGCAAGGGCCGAGATTGGAAACGGCGGCTGAAGTGAGAAAACTTGCTAAGGATGGTTGTCATTACGTCGGGATGACACTAATGCCGGAGGCCTGTTTAGCCCGAGAACTGGGATTGAATTATGCAACCATTTGTCAGGTTGTTAATCCGGCAGCCGGCATCGGTTCTTCCCAATTCAAACTAGATCCGTCAAGTTTTGCACAATATCTGGAAAAAGCCCACGAACAAAGTATGCAGATTGCTCTGAAGGCTTTTTCTAAGTATCTTCCGGATTAAAGTTCGAGAACTTTTAGGAGTTCCGTTTCAAAGGCCGTGACGAACTGAGGCTCCCGAAGTTCGTCGCTTTCGATTACGAAAACGTCTTCGATTCGCTCTCCGAGAGTAGCAATTCTTGCGGTTATCAAATTAATCTTGAACTTGATAAAAACACGGGCAATAGAAGCTAAAACACCTAAACGGTCAGTCGCTGCAACAGACAGAAGATAATGATTGCCGACGGCATCTGCCCTGAGTTCGACTTCCGGCGTAATTGGAAAAATCTTTGAATGACGTGACAAGCGTCCTCTCGGAGGAGGCGGCAGAGGCAGATGGTTGTCGATTCGGCTTTCCAGATCGAGTTTTAGCTTTTCAAACGTCTGTTCAACTTCCTCCGAGTTCTGATTATCAATGACGACGAAATTATCGAGCACTCTGCCGGTTTTACCGGTGTAGATTCGGGCTTCCAGAATGGAGAGGCGATGACTTTGAATTGTCGATACGATTTTTGCAAACAGTTCCGGCTGGTCTTCGGTTAACACAACCAGTTCATGGGCATGCGGTAAATCATTGACAGCTCTGGAAATGACTCGTGTTCCGGGCTTTTCTAAGTGTCCCATTAATGCACGTGACTGCCATAGAATATTTTCTACCGAGTGGCGCATAAAGTAACCGACGTCAAAATCATTCCAGAACCGTTTTAATTTTTCTTTTTCTTCGTCGGAGAACTTACCACTGTCAATGACTTGTTTACGCCGTTTGTCGACCAGCATAGTCTTGGAAACGGAGTTTCCTTTTAAGAAATTTGCTGTGGAGTAATAAAGTTCTTCAAGAAGTTTAGCCTTCCAGTTGTTCCAGATTTTAGGCCCGGTTGCTCGAATATCACTGACGGTAATCAGATAAAGTCCGACCAGCCGATCGTAAGTTCCAATTTTTTCTGCAAATGCTTTAATGACTTCCGGATCAGAGATATCCTGCTTTTGTGCCACAAAGCTCATTGTCAGGTGCTCTTGAACTAAAAAACGGATGTAGTCTACGTCTTCTTCCGACAGCGAACTGTCGCGGGCGTAATCGGCGAACTCTTCTGCACCGATTGTGCTGTGATCTCCTCCGCGTCCTTTACCAATGTCATGGAATAACAATGCAAGGACAAGACGCCAATTTTTATTTAACGACATCATGAGTTCGGTGAGCAAAGGCATTTCGTGAGCATTTTCACTCTTTGTGAAATGGCGCAGAAATTTAATGGCTAACAAGGTATGCTGATCGACAGTATAAGCATGGAATAAATCGTGCTGCAGTTGTCCGACAATTCTGCCGAAAGGTTTTACGATCTTAGCCAGCAGGCCGAGCCGGTTCATTTCGTTTAAACAGTGGTAGACACCTTTTTTTGCTTTAATTATTCTGAGGAAGTTTTCTTTGGTTTCCGGTAGATCTGCAAAATTTTTCGGCAAACAGGTGTTCATTTCACCAAAAGAACGGTAGACGGACGTTGAAAACCGTGCGATTTCCCGGTTCTTACAACTTAAAAGGAAGGGTTCCAGGAACATTTCCGGATCATTTTTAAAACTTTCCGGATTATTAATATCCAATACATCGCCTTTTAGGATAAAACCGTTGCGTAATGGTTTTCCAATGCTCTTATCAGCCTGAACGTATCCTTCTTTTAATGCCTGAAGAATTACATCATTTAATAGACCGATTGAGGATGCAATGCCGTAATAACTTTGCATTAAAAACTCACTGGCACGCCGATGGCCGGAGCTTTTGAATTTCAGGACTTTGGCCAGGGGCTCCTGGATTTCGAAAATGAGCCTGTCTTCATGACGTCCGGTCAGAAGGTGCATGTGAATTCTTAATTTAAAAAGATCCTGTGTATTTTCCCGGATCTTATTTTGTTCATAAGCGGTCAGAAGCTCAGGAGCATCGATATTTCTCTTTGCTGCATCCAGGTACGCGGCTTTAAACAACCAGGTCAGAATATTTAAGTCCCTCAAACCTCCGGGCGATTCTTTGATATTGGGTTCAAGAGCATAGGTACTTTCCTGAAAGCGTAAGTGTCTTTGTTGCTGTTCAATTAACTTTGCTCTATAAAAATCAGCAAAGTTGAGATTTTTTTCCATGGCCTGGATGTACTTACCGAAGAGTCCCGAATCTCCCAGCAGAAGCCTTGACTCAAGCATCGCGGTTTGAGCGGTAATATCTTCTTTTCCCTGTGAGATACACTCATCAATGGTTCGAACGGAGTGGCCGATAGTCAGCCCTAAGGACCAAAGATCGTTAAGAACTTCTTCAACGCCTTTTAATTCTGAATCCATAACGTTTTCAGGCAGGAGAAACAACAAATCCAAATCCGAAAAAGGAAATAACTCACATCGGCCGTATCCTCCCAGAGCAACTACAGCAATTCTCGGTGATAGTTTATTTTGTATTGAGATTTGTTCGATTGTTTCGTCGGCTGCATGACTATGCTTGAAAAGATATTCAAACGGATCAGAATGTTGCAGAAAATCTTCTGCAAGTTGTTTTCTTTGACTGAAAAATTCGGCAGCTATCGGATTCTGCATTTTTGATTCACCATAGTTTTTTGTTTCATTTTAATGGCTCGGTTACATTGGTGGTTTTATCAACGTCAAAGAAACCTACGGCGCTGCTATTTCGTTTTGCAAAAAAAGAAATTAAAAACCGTCCCGATAATAAGGACGGCCTCAAGGAAGTGTGTGTTTTACGGTTATGATTTAACCCACGCCGGAGGAGGGGGACAGTTCGGAGAAAGAGTTAATACCTCGTATCCTGTTTCTGTTACAAGTACGGTATGTTCCCACTGAGCGGACAGGCTTCTGTCCTTGGTTACTGCAGTCCAGCCGTTTGGCATAATCTTTAAAGCATGTTTGCCGGCATTAATCATCGGTTCGATGGTGAAAATCATGCCGGGCTTCATTTCCGGACCTGTGCCGGGAACGCCGATGTGAGAAACGAAGGGTTCTTCATGAAAACCTCTACCAACGCCGTGACCTCCGAACTCACGAACGATGGAGCAACCCAAAGGTTGAACGTACTCCTGGATGGCGTGTCCGATATCACCGAAGTGTGCACCGGGTTTTACACAGACGATTCCTTTCCACATGGCATTAAATGTAATGTCACACAAACGGGCTGCGGCAATTGAAACCGGTTCGACTTTATACATGCGGCTTGTGTCGCCATGAAATCCGTTTTTAATAACGGTGACATCAATATTAAGGATATCTCCCTTTTTAAGGACTTTGGAGTCAGGGATGCCGTGACAAACCTGATGGTTAACAGAAATGCAGGTAGCCTTCGGATAAGGAGTTGAACCGCCGCCGGTATAACCCAGACAGGCTGAAACGTCCTTGAGTTCCTGTGTCGTATATTTGAGCATGAGATCGTCAAGCTCTTCGGTTGTAACACCGGCTTTAACATATGGTTCTATGAAATCCAATACCAATGCTGCATCACGGCAGGCAGCCCTCATTCCTTCAATTTCTTCAGGAGTTTTAATAACAATTTGTTTAATTAATGACATTTTTAAATCCATTTTTTTCGAATTCTAGTCAACCTGAAAGGTAAAAACTCTTTATTTAATCAAAATGTGCATATTTTATTTTTATGTCATCGGGGAAGTTCAGGCTTGCAATTCTGGTCTAATAACGAGATCGTGAAAGATATAGTGGGTGATCTATATGGTGCCAAAGACTAGTTTCATGAGAAAAAGGTGTAAGTAAGTAACTTATTAATGGTGTTGGAGTCAGGGTCTTATAAGAGTTATTACTAAATTTTTAACACATGTAAACATTCTATACTTGTGTTAAGTACGTCAAATTCTCAAATAAGTTTTTTCTAGAGAGACAACATGAATACAAATAAAACTCAGAAAACTATAATACCCCCCCCCACAGAGGTAAGAATAATATCCTCCCGGCTTAAAGCTGTAAGTCTTTCAGTTTTTTTGGCTGTCGGTGTTCTCAATTTACCTCAGGCGATTGCGTTTCCAAGTTTAACTTCCTTTGTGCAGAATGGTGATGTTTGGGGATTTAAGGATAAGACAGGAGATTTCAGTCAAACATTTTTAGTTAAGGTAGGTAACGACCAGAAACCAGTATATCAACTAATTACGGGAAAGGCTGATCCTTACGATAACAGCGAAGCATGGATATGGTCTACATCTGAAAAGAGTACTCCGTCAACTTTATTTATTACTGTTAATGCTTCGCAACCCTGGAATATAGCTTCTTCAGGCAAATATGAAGACACACAATCCTCCACAATGTGGATAGCTGCTGGTTTACGTTCATACTTCGGAAAGAGCCGGCAAGAAATTGGAAGTTCTCAAACGGTTGGGGACAATTACGATTATTCAAAGACAACTAATGGAAATACTCTTAATCTAGCTCTAGCCAGCAATGTAACCTTTATGGGTAAATTTTTTGGAGCTAGAAATGACATTGGAGGAGGAAAAGAGTCTCAATTGGACTCCAGTTTAGTAGGAGTGGGGAATGCTAACGAGAACACAGTGAACATTAGTCTAGACTCGAACTCTCTACTGTATGCCAAATTAATTTTTGGAGGTCGATCTGCCCAACTAGATGGAATAAATGGTGAAAGAATTACAAATGAGAAGGGAACCTTTAATGCAATTCATAGAGGTTTTGAAACCAATAACAATAAGGTTTTTATTAGAGGAACACTTAAGGGAACTCTTGAAGATAGTTCAAAAGCCTCGAATTACACATCAGGCAATAAAGGAGACTCTTCTCTTCTTATAGTCAAAGGAATTTTCGGTGGTGAAGGTTACGAATCAAGCAAAAATTTAGTTTCTGTTAAAGATACTCTCTTAGTCGCCGGTACCTCGAATGCCCGCAAACTAGGTCTGGTTGGAGGAAGGGGGGATTACTACCAAAGAATCAATGATGAAAGTGTCTTTAAAAATGGTTTAAACTCCTCTGTTGTTTACGGACCTGACGGGCTTACAGATTCGGGAATTGCCAATAATAATATTGTCTTAATAGATAATTCTTTCATAGGATTTTCTTATAAAAACGATTGGACTAAAAATAATACTTATGCATTCTCAATTTTCGGAGGCTGGTCAACAGGAGTTTCAAAGGATAATATCGTTTCAGTTAAGAATTCCGTCATAAATGGAAATGTGTTTGGAGCTCTCGAACTTCAAGACCAATTAGAGGCGGTAGGATCTCTCCAGGACGGTAAAAAACTAAGGACGTTAAATCCTAACTTAGTGTCTTTGTTTAACGTTAAACTTTCTCAGGGCTATGCCGTGTACGGCACAGCGACTGCAGAGGGAGAGCTTGAAGTGAACCAACCTCAAGGAGAACCGGCAATTCTGCGCTTGAACGAGGGCTCTCTTAAGGCTGTGAACCGAAGAAGAGGTATCGTTTATTTTGCCGGAGAAAACGAAGCTGATTCCGTCTATGCTCAATATGTCCACTTCGGACAATACGTTGACAATAGTACTCTTGAAAATGCACCAGAAACACTGAGGCAGATCTCCCGTGATTATTATCCGACAAGTGCCAATTATCAAGATGTTCTTAATAATCCAGACTATAAGGTTGAAGACTCAACAGCACTAAAACGAATCGACTCGAATAATAAGGAAGCTTCCCAGTATCAAATGCAATTGGGTGATCTAGTTGCTAAGACGTATGTAGTGAATCGCACAGGTTTTCACTCTTCCTTGGCATCAACTGATCCTTCCAATATATCAACTGTTACCAATGGAATGCATAACTTTTGGGTAGGTTCCTATGTCAACCTTGTAGGAAGAGTCGAAGGAGATGGAGCACTTTTCAATAAGGACAATAATGATCTCTTCGCAGATAAGACTAAATATACTGTAAACCACACTTATGGAAACGGCGATAACATAGCCGATCAGAATCTCTCGCTCCTTGTCCATGATGATGGAATGATCTACGATTATTCACCCGAAACCGGGGATTCTGTAGATGACGGAAACGATGCTAATCATGTTCATCGTCCGTCCTTAATGCATAATTTCCGTTATCACTACGATGGTTTAGTTCTTTATACTGGTGTTAACACGGGAGTGGTGAAAGATAATGCAGGAAGCGACAAAAAAATTAATGCAGTAGCAATCTCTTTTGCTGAAATTGAGAAGTTCCGAGATGTCAACGACGAGGATTTAGATGCCTTTGGCAATACTTTTGTTGGCGTTTTTATGGAAGGCAATCTTCGCCCTTTCTTTAAACCAAGTGCAAAAGATGGCTTTAATTCTCTCGATCCTAATGTCATGACTTTTGAGCCAACTACAGTGGACGGAGCTAAGCCGTTTGATATATATCAAGAGGGAAAAATTGTAGCGAAGGCGACTTACGGTTTCTACAAGTATCTCCATTTCGATGGAACAGATGCTTTTTTTTCTGACGGAACGAATGATAAAGTCTTTGGAAAAGTCACAGAGGCCGGAAAAAGTGGTGGTGTGGGAGTGAAGTATTGGTTGAAATCTCTTGAGATACTGGACGGTCAAAACTTGGTTTTGAACGGAACTCTTAAAGATTCAGTCTTAGGAACCACTACTTCAATAAAAAAACAAGAGAGATATACTCTTTCTGCTGAATTAACAGGAAAAGGAAATCTAGAGATAGCGGGCAATTCAACCGTAGTATTGGGTAGTCCCAAAACTATTTATACGATTCTTCCGGAAGAAGGAGGAAAAACAGTCAAGTATAAGAAGGCACAACCGAACTCATACGAGGGTGTTACGACTGTGCGGCCGGGTGCACAGTTGGTTGCAGGAATTGACGGCGCATTTGGATCTGAGACTCGCTACACAAGTCAGCTTTTACTGACACAAGACGAAAACAAAACAGTAGGTTCATCCGTTTATCTCCAGAACCACAATCAGCATATTGGTTATTTAAACATAAGTAAACTTTCCAAACTTGAGCTTTCAGAAGCTCCTAAAGTGTTAGCAGACCCTGATTACAAACCATATATGGGAGAGAAAGCTATTCTTACAATCCATAACGGAGCCGAAATTTCCGGAACTATTTTTGGAAATGCATACTCTCAAATAATCATGGATAAGGGGCTTGCAAATATAAGTTCAGACAATCCAGAATTTAAGGGAACTTTTGATTTACAAAGTGCAGTTGCGAAATTAAATTCCGAGTCTGCCTTGGTTGAAGCTGAAGCATTAATTTCAAAAGGTTCGACGTTATATTTCAATACGTCCTCGGCTCAGACAACAAGGGCTCTCAGCAAAGCATCTGCAACCTTTGGGAAACCTCTTATAAGAGCTATCAATAACTCAGGAGATGTGTTCTTGTCGATCCAAGAAGGAACTCTTCCTTCGAGTGTTAATTACATAACCATTTCAGGAAACTATGTTGGTAACGAAGGTTCTAACCTCCATTACCGCGGTCTCTTGCAAGGGGATAGTAATTCTTCAGTAGACGTCGTTCGCGTAGAAGGTCAGGCATCCGGTAAATCTGCTGTATTGTTCTCAGTCTTCCCTGAGTCCAGAGGCGAAAAAACAACTAACGGTGTATTAATTTTCTCGGCAAAGGCTGCAGATAAGGCTCAAACCTTGACGATGGATTCTCAACCGAGGGTTGTTGATAAGGACAACGAAGGGTACGAGTGGGTTTATGCGCTGGTATCAAGAGATGACGAGAATGGTGAAAACGGTGGAAGAAACTGGTACCTCGTTAATGAAAAATCTGAGATTGTCAAACCCAAACCGGATGTTCCTGACGTTCCGGATGTCCCGCCGCTTCCGGATGGACCGGTCTTAAGGCCTGAAGCTGGTGCTTATGTCGGAGCTTCTCAGTCTTGGGGCAAGATGCATATGAGATTGCACGACAGGTTTGGACAGGCATATTACATTGATCCGTTTAGTGGAGAGGAGAAGCCGGCCGCCGCTTGGTTACGCCAGGTTGGAAGTCACTCACACTTCAGAGTAAACGGCGGCGAAAGCAAGTCTCATTCTAGAACTGCTGTAACTCAACTTGGTGGTGACCTTATCCGCAATGAAATAAATGAAGACTGGAAGTACATCGGTGGTGTTTTTACCGGAGGTCTCTATAACAGAACTAATTCAAAGTCCTGGTTTTCTGCTAAATCTCGTACCGACGGCTATGCAGTAGGTATTTATGGAACGTTGTACACAGGTAATAGTCCTGATGACGGTTTCTATGTTGATTCATGGCTGCTCTACGGTAGATATGACAATAAAGTCTGGGGAGACCAAAGACCTACATTCAAATTCAAATCTCATGGTTGGGTTTGGTCTGTTGAATCCGGATACACAATTCCTATCGGAGAATCCGGTACTAAGGATTACAACAAGGTGATCTGGACTTTCCAACCTGAAGTTCAAGTTGTTTGGGATGGAGTTAAAGCTGATTCTGTAACTGATAGTACCGGCACCCGCTACAAACATCTTGGCACTGATAATGTTGCCATTCGGGTCGGTGCAAGACTTCATGCTAACTACATGAACAAGGGGCTTGGATTCATTGAAGGTAATTGGATCCACAATACCAAGAAGGCCGGTGTTGAAATGAGTGGCAGCAAAGTCTACATGGACGGGGGACGCAATCTCGGTGAATTCAGAATGGGTATGGAAGGCCATATCACTAAGAATACCTTGGGCTGGGCTACCGTCGGTGCACAGTTCGGCAAATCCGGTTATCACAATGAAACTGCACAAATAGGAATTAAGTACATGTTCTAAATCCGTAAGAGGCATCCGCCTCTTATGGATTCAGCAACGAAATGTTTACCGGAATAATGTACGGAATTTTTATCATGAAAAATATTTTTACCCTATCTGCTGTTACAGCACTTGCCTTTGTTACTTTGATCGGCAGCGGTTGCTCTTACAACCATAAAGACTATCCGAGAGAAAGCTGGTTTACTTCTCAGACACAGTTAATTACGGCTGAACAATTTAAGAAAGTTGAACAACCGTTGAAAGTGGCTCTCAATGTTGAATACATCTGGGAGGGAGAACCGATCGTCGTCGAACCGTTTGATAAACGTCGAGCCGACTGGAGAGAAACTTACGGGTTGTGGTTTGCCGCCGAAAGATATCTTGAAGAAACAGGACTCTTTGAAATAGTCGATGAGGATGACGAAAAGAAACAAGGCGTCATCACAATCCGAATCACAAGAGATATGGATCCGAAGACCAAAGCAGCAATCGAAGCCAAAAAAGCTGATCCTGAGGGGCATCCTGAAAAAATTGTCTATGAGTATGACATGACTATGAATATGACGTTGGCCTTGGCCGGAGGCAAGACTTTAATCGCAAAGTCTGAAACAGATCATATGTTCATTGGGCATGAAGATTCAGAAGAAAGAAAAGTAGGCGTTGAACCGAAACGCTTTACTTTCTCTTATTTCAATAATATGGATTTTCATACCGAATTTACAAGAAGATTCTATAAACAGATGATTTTTGAAGCAGTGAAGTCCATTGAACCTGAAATTTAATCTTTGTTTTGACAAGTTACGCAATTGGTTTAAATCGCGGAATTCAAACATTAAGAAGTCACAACCTCTGATTTAGATAGTTACTTCAAAATTCATAGAGGAAAGGAAAAAAGAGCGGAGAAAGGTCTCCGCCCGCAGAAATTTCGTTTTTGTAGTACTTGTAGTTATTAGACATTAACCTCTTAGAGATTCCCTCAGTGTTTCTAAGACGTCGGAGCTCGATTCAGTAGATCGGGCTCAATTTTTTTATAGCACAGCCGTGGTTAAATGAATAGTTATGATTTTGTCACGGGGAGATCATTAAACTCACCCGATTAAGTGACTCAGATGCAGCCTTTAAATTACAAATTTTTATAAAAGAGTCCTCTCTATCACTTTGAATCTGATAGAATCTTGCCCCAATTGGCATAAGCCAAGAATATTTTTAAATAGCGCACCTTATCTACTAGGGTTCCGTTCGGACGAGGGATATGGTGTTGGAATTAAACCCTAAAGGAAAAAAACATGACAACTTTGAGCATGCGTGAATTGCTTGAGGCCGGCGCACACTTCGGCCATCAAACTCGTTTCTGGTCCCCCAAAATGGCACAATACATTTTTGGTGCCCGTAACAAAATTCACATCATCAATCTTGAAAAAACTGTAGAAGGCTTCAATGATGCCGCTAAGTTTTTGACAGATCTTGCTGCTAACGGCGGCACAATCCTCTTCGTAGGTACAAAACGTACTTCCCGTGAAGCTATCGTTGAAGAAGCAACACGTTGCGGTATGCCTTACGTTGATCAGCGCTGGCTTGGCGGTATGCTCACAAACTTCAAGACAGTTAAAGTTTCTTTGAAGCGTCTCAAAGAAATGGAACAGACAGTTGCTGACGGCGGTCTTGAAAAAATGACCAAGAAAGAAGCTCTTGACTTCACTCGTGAACTTGAAAAGCTCAACAAAGCAATGGGCGGTATCAAGGACATGAACGTTGTTCCTGACGCTTTGGTTGTTGTTGACGTCGGCTATCACAAGATTGCTATTCAGGAAGCTAACAAACTCGGTATCCCGGTTGTTGGTGTTGTTGATACAAACCACAATCCTGCCGGTGTACAGTACGTTATCCCTGGTAACGACGACAGCGCACGCGCTGTTAAGCTCTACGCTAAGGGTTTTGCTGATGCAATTTTGGAAGGCAAAAACAAGAGATTGGAAGAAACAGTTAAGGCTGCCGGTAAAGATGACGATTTCGTAGAAGAAGTCCAAGTCGAAGTCGAAGACAAACCTGCTGAATAATATCTCTCTGTATATTCGTTGAGGAAGAGGGGGCGCGTCCCCCTTTCTTTTAAACTTTAATTTAAAGGATACATAAATGGCTGCAATTACTGCCGCAATGGTCAAGGAACTCCGTGAAAAGACTGACGCCCCAATGATGGAGTGCAAAAAGGCTCTTACCGAAGCTGAAGGCGATATGGCTAAAGCTGAAGAAATTCTTCGTGTCAAACTCGGTAATAAAGCAACAAAAGCTGCAGCTCGCATTACAGCTGACGGTGTTGTCGCTATTTACATCGATGAACCGAAAACAACCGGTTCTATCGTTGAATTGAACTCAGAAACAGACTTCGTTGCTAAAAACGCTGAATTTATCCAGTTTGCTAACGATATCGCTAAGCTCGTCGCTGAAAACAAACCGGCTGACGTTGCTGCATTGGCCGAGCTTCCTTTGAACGGTTCCACCGTTGAAGCTGTTCGTAAAGCCTTAATCGGTAAGATCGGTGAGAACATCTCCGTTCGCCGCTTCCAGGTTCTCTCTGCTAAGGGCAAACTTCACAACTACGTTCACGGTGGTGCCAAGATCGGTGCAATCGTTGATATCGTAGGTGGTGACGATGAAGTTGCTCACGACGTCGCTATGCACATTGCAGCTTCTAAGCCAAAAGCTTTGAACGCTGAAGGTGTTGATGCAGAACTCATCGAAAAAGAAAGAAGAATCGCCGAAGAAAAAGCTCGCGAAAACGGCAAACCTGAAGCAATGATCGCAAAAATTGCAGAAGGTTCTGTCAACAAGTTCCTTAAAGAAGTTACACTTATGTCTCAACCGTTCGTTAAAAACGATAAGCAGACAGTTGCTGATCTTCTTAAACAACACAAGGCAGAAGTTTCCGCTTTCGCATTGTTCGTTGTCGGTGAAGGAATGGAAAAGCGTTCTAACGACTTCGCTGCTGAAGTTGCTGCTCAGGCCGCTGCTGCTCGTTCATAATTAATTGGAGACCAAAATGGCTGATTCAGAAACACCTAAATATAAACGCATTCTTCTAAAGCTCTCCGGCGAGGCCCTGATGGGCGACCAGGCTTTCGGTATCAATCGTGAAACTTTGAAGGCTATTGTTGGTGAAGTAAAAAGTATTGTTGATTTGGGAGTTGAATTGGCCATTGTGGTTGGCGGAGGAAATATCTTCCGTGGTGTCGCTCTGGGAAGTACCGGCATGGACCGTGCAACCGGCGATTACATGGGAATGCTTGCAACCTGTATGAATGCAATGGCATTGCAGGACGCTTTGAGAAACCAGGGTGTAGAAACACGTGTTCAGTGCGCTCTTGACATCGATCAGGTCGCTGAACCGTACATCCGTGGTAAAGCTTTAAGCCACCTCAAAAAGGGCCGTGTAGTAATCTTTGCAGCAGGTACCGGTAATCCTTTCTTTACAACAGATACTGCAGCTGCTTTACGTAGTATCGAAATCGGAGCTGAAGTTGTTTTGAAAGCGACTCAGGTTGACGGTGTATTCACCGCAGATCCGAAGAAAGATCCGGATGCCACAATGTTCAAGTCTTTAACATTCGATGAAGCAATTCAGAAGAAATTGAAGATCTTGGATGCCACAGCATTTACTCTTTGCAGAGATCAGAAGATGCCAATCCGTGTATTCAATTTACATAATCCGGGCACCTTGAAAAAGGTTGTTCTCGGTGAGGACGAAGGAACGTTGGTTCATTGCTAATCTAACAATTGGATAGCTACAGGCTTTGGAGTAACCAAGGCCTTTTTTTATTTTTTATTCCAAAAAAACTCCGGTGGTCCGGAAGAACTTCTCGTTTCTAGAAGTTTTGAAATAATTTTTTATTTCTTCACCGTAGAGCACCGTGTTAAACTCTTAAAATTCAGTCGTTTTTAGCGGCTACCTGCTTAAATTTAAGAAAAATTAATCAACAAACTAAGAGTCAATTATGACAACTAAAGAAATTTATTCACAGTCAGAACACCATATGGCCCGTACTATTGCGACCCTCAAAGAGAATTTCATGAAAATTCGTACAGGCCGCGCACATACCGGTTTGCTTGAACATATCACAGTTGATTACTATGGCTCTCCGACACCGATTGCCCAGGTCGCTCAGTTAGGTCTCGCAGACGCCCGTACAATTACTGTTCAGCCGTGGGAAAAGAAGATGGTGGCTGTTGTTGAAAAAGCTATCCGTAACTCTGAACTCGGTTTAAATCCTGCTACATCCGGGGATATCATCCGTGTTCCGATGCCTCCTCTGACTGAAGAAAGAAGAAGAGACCTCACAAAGGTTGTCCGTGGTGAAGGAGAAGAAGCAAAAGTTGCTATCCGTAACCTGAGAAGAGATGCTAACAATAAGATCGCTAATCTCGTTAAAGAAAAAGAAATTTCTGAAGACGATCAGAGAAGAGCTGAAACAGATATCCAGAAATTAACAGATAAGTTCATTGGCGAAGTCGATAAAAACGTCGCAGAAAAAGAAAAAGAAATCATGACGGTTTAGTCAAATGACAATTGTCATGGATAAAAATGAAATATCCGCACAGCCACGTGTACGAGTTCCTCAGCACGTGGCTGTTGTCATGGATGGTAATGGTAGGTGGGCAAAAAAACGTTTCCTTCCCAGAGTCGCCGGTCATAAAAAAGGTGTTGAGTCTGTTAGAGCCGTTATTAGAGCAGCTGCTAAAGCCGGTGTAAAAAATCTTACGCTGTTTGCTTTTTCCAGTGAAAACTGGAAAAGGCCTTCCGACGAGGTTCAGGCATTAATGACGCTTTTTATGCAGGCACTAACCAATGAAGTTCAGGAACTGCATAAATCCCGCGTTCGTATCCGGCTCGTTGGGGATTTATCCAGGTTTTCTCCGGCTCTTCAGCAAAAGATTCAGGAATCACACCATTTGACAGAAAACAATGATGGTTTAAATCTGAATATTTGTGTGAATTATGGTGGCCGTTGGGAAATCGTAGAAGCTTGTAAGAAGATTGTAGAGAAGTGCATTCCCTCTCAGGAAATAACAGAAGATCTGTTTGCACAAAATCTGCAGATACCCGACAGCGGTGATGTTGATTTGTTTATCCGGACAAGTGCTGAAAGCAGAATCAGCAACTTTCTTTTATGGCAATTGGCTTATAGTGAACTATATTTCACACCGGTGCTTTGGCCCGACTTCAATGAAGAAGAATTTAATAAGGCACTTGACTGGTTTGCTGAAAGGGAAAGACGGTTTGGAAAGACTTCTGAACAAATAAGCCTTAAGGAGGCTCAATAACATGTTAAGGCAGCGAGTTATTACAGCGGTGATACTTTTCATTATTATCATTGCCGCTTTGTGGGTTGGGAGCTGGATGTTTACAGCGGTCGCAGCTATCGCTATGGGAGCTTGTCTCTGGGAGTGGCTTAGACTGGCTAAATGGAACAGTGCTTTATGTGCTGTTATCGGAGCAGCTGTAGCAGCTCTCTTTTATTGGATTGAGATGGCCCGGCCGTTTGATGTCAACCTCTTACAGTCCGGAAACGGACTTTTGATTGTTAGTGCCACAGGAACTCTCATCTGGACAATCCTTACTTGTGTTGTTTTCTTTAAAAGAATGAGCGGCTGGAATGTTCCTAATCCTTTAGTTTGGATTTCGGCATTGATTTTTATTCCCAGCGCATGGTTCTCTTTAATGTATCTCTATCGTGAACATGGCGCGGTCTATATGATTTCTGTGCTTGCTATCGTTTGGGTAGCTGACATCATGGCTTACTTCGGCGGGAGATTTATGCAGGGACCAAAAATGGCAGTCGGCATCAGTCCTAAGAAAACTTGGTCAGGTGCGTTGACGGCTGTTGTCTGTGTCATTGCTCTGAGTTTCGGTCTTTATGCCAGCAACCCGGAAGCTCCGTTCTGGACCAATACAATCATTTCTAAACTGACTGTATTTGCTTCTGCCGCAGTGCTCTTTATTACGGTTTTGTTTTCGATTGCAGGCGATTTATTTGAAAGTGCCATCAAAAGAACAGCCGGTGTGAAAGACTCAAGTAACTTATTGCCGGGTCACGGCGGCTTCTACGACAGATTAGATGCTCAGTTTGCTGTTCTTCCGCTGGCTGTTTTTATATTACTGTTCATTCAAGGAATCTAGACTATGAAAAAAGTCTCTCTTCTTGGAGCGACCGGTTCCATCGGCACAAGTACACTCGATGTAATTGCACATTATCCTGAACAGTTTTCTTTGTATGCCGTAACCGCATATAGCAATGTTCAAAAGCTAGCTGAAATCGCACAGAGGACGAATGCAGAAGTTGCAGTCATTGGTGATAAATCTCTTTATTCTGAATTAAAAGAGGCATTGAAGGACCGCGGTTTACAGACGAAAGCAGAAGCCGGGGAAAAGGCTATCGTTGAAGTTGCAAAAGCTCAGGAAGTGGATGTCACTGTCGGAGCTATTGTCGGCGCTGCCGGAATAGCCTCGACTTTTGCTGCGGCTCAAGCAGGCAAAAGAATGCTATTGGCGAATAAGGAAAGTGTTGTCTGCGGTGGTCAATTGCTGATGGACACCGTCAAAAAATATCAGGCAGAATTATTGCCGGTTGACAGTGAACACAATGCTGTCTTCCAATGTCTGCACGGAGCTTCCGAAGAGATGAGACTCCATCACCGCATTATTTTGACGTGTTCAGGCGGTCCTTTCAGACTAAGAGCAGACTTGTCTGGTGTTACTGTTGAAGAGGCAACTCACCATCCAAACTGGTCAATGGGTAAGAAAATCACAGTTGACAGTGCCACACTGATGAATAAAGGCCTTGAGGTCATTGAAGCACGGTGGTTGTTTGATACACCGGCTGACAGAATTGATGTGGTGGTTCATCCGCAAAGTATTATCCATTCCATGGTGCAATATGGTGACGGCGTCGTTCTGGCTCAGATGGGAGCACCGGACATGCGGAATACGATCGCCTATTGTTTGGGTTATCCGGAAAGATTGAATGCAGGTGTAAAACCTCTGGACTTTTCAAAAGTCGGGCAATTAACATTCGAAGCCCCCGATTTAAAGCGTTTTCCGCAATTGGGTTATGCTTATGAAGCGCTGAAGATGGGCGGATGTGGCTGCATTATGTTAAATGCCGCCAATGAAATTGCTGTGGAAGCGTTTATTGCAGGCCGTATTCATTTCATAGACATCGCAAAGGTCTGCGAAGTAATGATGAATTCTGCTTCTTCTATCGCTCCTAAAAATTTGGAGGAAGTACTGGAAGAAGACAGACGTTCGAGAATTTTAACCAAAGAATTTATTAACGGATTCTCAGGAGAATAAAAGTTGGAGTTTTTGACAACGCTGATTGCGTTTGCCGTAACCATTGGAATTTTAGTTGTCATCCATGAGTACGGTCACTACTGGGTTGCCAGAAAATGTGGTGTTAAGGTATTGAGTTTCTCAATCGGATTCGGTTCGACTTTTTATAAATGGAAAAGAAAAAACGATCCTGATCAGGTTGAGTGGAAAATTTCAGCCCTTCCTTTAGGCGGGTATGTCCGCATGCTCGATGAACGAGATCCGGAATGTCTGCCGATCAAACCTGAAGACGCTAATAGAACATTCAATTCCAAGAAAGCCTGGCAACGTTTTGCAATTGCTGCTGCAGGTCCTGTTTCTAATTTGTTATTGGCGATTCTTTTGTATGCCTGCATCTTCATGGCAGGAACGACAGATTTATTGCCCGTCGTTAAAGCTCCGGTAGCCAATACACCGGCTGCTGCCGCCGGCATTGAAGACGGAGATACGATTAAGTCAATTGACGGGACCGAAGTCAAAACCTATTCCGACATGCGTTTTGAGTTGATCAAGCACGCCGGACAGACCGTGACTTTAGGGATTGAATCAAAAAATGGCACTTTAAGAGAAAAGCGTCTTGATTTAGGTTCTTTAAAACTTGAAGAAGAAAGCGGAGATAAAGACTCTTTGGAGGAAATCGGACTTTCTTTGAAAGTCGGTCAGCCAAAGATTAGAGAAGTTATTGCTAATTCGGCAGGAGAAAAAGCCGGATTGAAATCCGGTGATGAAATTGTCGCATTGGCAGGAAAGAATATCGAAACCATGCCGGAGCTGGTTTCTATCATTAAAACTTATCCGGGTAAACCGTTAGAATTTACCGTCGTACGCAACAACGGAGAAACTTTAAATATTCTTGCAACACCTGAAGCAGTTAAAGATGCTCAAGGTAACGAAGTTGGAAGAATCGGTGCGGTTTTCGGAGTGGAGCTTCCAAAGACGACAGTTTCTTATGGACCGCTTAGAAGTCTTTATGAAGGTGCAAAGAAAACCTGGGATACGGCAGTCTTTTCTTTAGAGATGCTTTGGAAAATGCTGACAGGAGAAGTTTCCGTCAAGAATTTGTCGGGCCCGGTAACGATTGCTGATTATGCAGGCCAGACCGCAAGACTGGGTATTGAGCCTTTTATTTCTTTCCTTGCACTGGTATCAATTAGCTTAGGAATATTAAATCTCTTACCGATTCCTATGTTAGACGGCGGCCATCTCATGTATTATTCCGTTGAAATGATAAAAGGGAAACCTGTATCAGAAAAATTTCAGGCGGTTGCTCAAAGGGTTGGAATCGCAGCCTTGTGCGGACTGACATTTCTGGCACTGTTTAACGACTTCTCCCGTCTGATGTCGTAACCCTTTTTGCGAAACAAATAACAATTTTTTATTATGCGTATACCTCAGAAAACAGCTTGTGCTTGCTTGATCTCCATGATCATGTCGGGTGCTTTCGCCCAGAGTCATATCATTAAAGATATCAGACTTGAAGGAATTTCCAGGACTGAAGCGGGCACAGTGTTCTCCCATCTCCCAATCCGTGTTGGAGATGCTTATACACCTGAGCTCGGTGCGGAAGCTCTTCGTTCTTTGTATGCCTCAGGCATGTTCCGAGACGTTGAACTGGATATGGACGGCAATGTTCTGGTCGTCAGAATTCAGGAACGTCCGACAGTCGCAGGAATTGCAACAACGGGTATTTCAGAGTTCGATAAGAAGGGCGTTGAAAAATCATTAAGAGACGTCGGCTTGGCTGAAGGTCTGATTTTTGACCGTTCCACGTTGGAAAGAGCTACTCAGGAACTTAGAAGGCAATATCTTGCGAGAGGCCGCTACGCAGTTGATATCAAAACAACCATTACTCCTCTGGAAAGAAACCGTGTCCGTGTGAACTTGGACGTCGATGAAGGAAACGTTTCTAAGATCCAGCAAATCCGCTTTGTCGGTAATAAAGTTTATGACGAAGACGATTTAAGAGATGAAATGCAGTTAGGCACTCCTAACTGGTTTTCCTGGTATACCAAACGTGATCAGTATTCCAGAGAAAAACTCCAGGGTGACTTAGACGCTATTCGTGCTTTGTACAACAATAACGGTTATCTGGACTTTAAGATTGACTCCACACAGGTTTCTATTAGTCCGGATAAATCCAGTATCTATGTCACTATTAACGTTGACGAAGGTAAAAAATATAAGATTAAAGATATCCGCCTATCCGGCGATATGCTTGGTCTGGAGCCTGAGTTTGAGTCCTTGGTTGATATCGAACCCGGTAGCGTTTACAACGCTTCCGAAGTAAATGAATTAAGTAAAAAGTTTGTTGATAAGCTTTCTACACTCGGCTACGCCTTTGCAAAGGCTACACCCGAACCTTTGGTTGACGGACCGGATTCGGATGAAGTTTCTCTGGTCTATACAATTGACCCGGGTCGCCGTGTATACGTTAGAAAAGTCAACATTACAGGCAATACCAGAACACGCGACGAAGTTATCCGCCGTGAAGTTCGTCAGTATGAATCCAGCTGGTTTGACAGCGATAAGGTTGCTGTTTCCCGTGACAGAATTGACCGTTTAGGCTTTTTTGAAACCGTACAGGCTGAGCCGCATCCTGTAACCGGCTCTCCGGACGAAGTCGATTTGGATATTAAAGTCAAAGAAAGACCAACCGGTTCTATTTCTTTGGGTGCCGGCTATTCCACTTCGGAAGGTATTATTCTTAGCGGCGGCTTCTCACAGAATAACGTATTTGGTACCGGTAACTCCTTAGGTGTTGAAGTCAATACCTCTAAGAGTACACGTACTTATGCGGCTAACTTTACTCAACCGTATATCACAACATCAGGTATCAGTCAGTCCTTCGAAATCTACGATCGACGTATGGATTTGGACGAACTGGAAATTACAAACGACGTTAAATATGAAACTTACGGTGCAGGCGTCACCTATGGTGTTCCTATTACTGAAAACGATCAGATCTTCCTTGGCGGCAAGTTCGAAATGACTGATGTCAGGGTCGGTGCAAGTGCGCCCGAGAGATATCACGAATATGTCCGCGATTATGGTAAGAAACCAAAATCACTGGCCTTAACTTTGGGCTGGTCCAGAGACAGTCGTGACAACGTCTTAGCACCGACAAGAGGCCGTTATCAGAGATTGTTCGGTGAAATTTCGGTTCCCGCTCTTGATTTGAAGTACTACCGTGCTACTTATCAGTTCCAGCAATTTGTGCCGGTTACCAAGTCAATTACGTTTGCGTTTAATACTGAACTTGGCTACGGAGACGGATACGGTGGTAAACCATACCCGTTCTTCAAGAACTTCTACGGCGGTGGTATTGGCTCAGTCCGCGGCTTTGAGTCTTCTTCATTAGGTCCGAGAGACAATGACGGAGACGCATCCGGTGGTAACAGAAAGTTTAACTTCTCTCTCGAGTTGTTGACTCCGATCCCGGGTGCTGACAGAACTCTTCGTATGTTTACCTTCCTTGACGGTGGCTGGATCTGGGGTAGAAAAGCCGAATACACCAGAATGGCAGACGGTTCTATCCAGACCAGATACAGAAAAGATAAACTTGATTTAGGTGATTTGCGTTATTCAGTCGGTGTCGGTTTAGCTTGGATTTCTCCAATGGGACCGTTGAAACTGAGCTTTGCAATACCTCTTAACAAGAAAGATAACGACGAACTTGAAAGATTCCAGTTCCAGATCGGAACAGGCTTCTAATATTTGTGGCACAATTAAGAAATTGTGTTGGAGAAAATATTCATGCAAAAGAAATTGTTAACACTCGTCTTGGTTTCTTCTCTTATGGCTGTCGGCGCAACCGCCGTTCAGGCAGCTGAAATGAAGATTGGTGTAGTCAATACAGAAGTAATCCTTCGTGACTCACCGGCCGCACAGGCCGCCAGCAAGAAGCTGGAAAAAGAATTCTCTAAGAGAGATAAAGATATCAATGCAGCTGGTCAAAGATTGAAAGCAGATATCGAAAGATTCGAAAAAAATGCTTCCACAATGTCCGACCAGGAAAGAATCCGCAAGCAGAGAGACCTCGGTGAACGCGACAGAGACTTCCAGAGACGTCAAAGAGAGCTCAGAGAAGATTTCAATCAAAGACGTAATGAAGAACTCCAAAAATTGCTGCGTCAGGCTAACACAGTTATCAAGAATATTGCTCAACGTGAAAAATATGACTTGATCCTTCAAGAAGCCATCTATGTTAATCCAAAGATTGACATCACTGACGAAGTTCTTAAAGAACTCAAGTAATTCAGGTAATTGGCAGACTTTTGTCTGCCAATTGCTTATCAAGCCGGGGTTCGCCTCGGCTTCTGTCTTTAGACATGCTCCCGATTTAGTCTGAATCCTTGTTTTTTAGATCCGGGACGTGTTTAATGAAAAAATTTAAACGAGGCAAAATACAATGATTCACAAAACTGAACCGATGACTCTTCTGGAGCTGGTTGATCGGATTAAGGAATTAAGCAACGGCGTTTTGCAAAGTATGATTTCTGCTAACGGTCAGGATGTCAAAATCAACATGATTGCGCCGCTTGAAACAGCCGGTTTTGGTGATGTCGCTTTCTTAGCTTCCTCAAAGTACAGAGAAGAAGCTAAAAACTGTAAAGCAACCGCTTTGGTTCTTACTCAGGAAGATAAAGATGCTATCTGGGGTGACAAAGAACCGGACAGAATTACCGTTATCACAAGAAATCCATACGCCTGGTTTGCCTATGCACTGCAGATTATCCTTCCGGAAGTTAAACCTGAACCCGGAATTGCTTCTTCAGCCGTAATTGCCGAAGGCGCACAAGTCGATCCTTCTGCTTATATCGAATCCGGTGTTGTCATTAAAGCCGGTGCCAAAATCGGTGCCAATGTAGTAATTGGTGCTAATTCTGTTATTTCTGAAGGGGTTGAGATCGGAGAGGGGACTCATCTTTATCCGAACGTCAATATTTATTACGGCTGCAAGATCGGCCGCCGCAATATTATTCATTCCGGTGCTGTTATCGGTGCCGACGGTTTCGGTTTTGCTCCTTTGGATAAGACCTATGTCAAGATTCCGCAGGTTGGAGTGGTTATCACCGGTGACGATGTAGAAATCGGTGCAAATACCTGTATCGACAGAGGTGCTTTAAATAACACCATCATCGGTAACGGTACCAAGATTGATGACCTTGTCATGATTGGTCATAACTGCCGTATCGGCAATAACGTTGTTCTCTCCGGCCGCGTCGGTTTGGCCGGAAGTACCACAATCGGAGACAATTGCCAAGCCGGCGGTGGAGCCGGATTTGCCGGCCATTTGTCAATTCCGGCCGGTACAATCATCGGAGGGGGAGCCGGTGTTCCTGGAACAATCACAACCCCGGGTTATTACGCAGGTTACATGCCCGCATTGCCACACAAAGAGTTCTTTAATATCTTATCGGTAATCAAAAGATTGCCGGAAATGCGCAGAACGTTAAAACGTTTAGAAGCAAAAGTAGATTCCAACAATAAAACAGAGTAAAAAATGCAAGATATCAATGACATCATGAGGTTGTTACCTCACCGTTATCCCTTTCTTCTGGTTGACAGAGTTTTAGAGACAAATGGGGTTGACAAGCTTATAGCCATTAAAAACGTTACGGTAAATGAACCGCAATTTACCGGACATTTTCCGGGCGTTCCTGTCATGCCCGGCGTCTTGATTATTGAAGCAATGGCACAGGCCTGCGCCATGCTTGCTTTTGCCAGAATGGGCGGCGAAAGAGACCCGAATAAACTTTTCTATTTTGCAGCTATTGATAATGCAAGATTTAAGAGAGTTGTTATTCCGGGAGATCAGCTAAGATTCGAATGCACATTCCTGCGAGAAAAAGCCGGCATGATCAAAATGCATTGCGATGCAACGGTAGATGGAGTTTTAGCCGCCAGTGCTGATATGATGTGTTCATATAGAACTCCCTCAAAGTAAACCAGGAAAAACTATGGCGAATATTCATCCAACCGCAATTATTGCTCCCGAAGCAAAGATTGCAGATTCAGCCGTTATCGGACCATTTTGTACCGTCGGACCTGAAGTCACGATCGGTGAAAACTGCTGGTTCCAAAGTCATATTGTGGTTACCGGAAATACAACAATCGGTAAAAACAATAAGTTCTATGCGTTTGCAGCAGTTGGCATTGAACCTCAGGATAAAAAATACCGAGGCGAGGATACAAAACTTGTTATCGGTGACGAAAACGTCATCCGCGAACACTGCACCTTATCAGTCGGTACTGTTCAGGATCAAGGATTAACCTCAGTCGGTGACCGCAATCTATTAATGGCAAATGTGCATATTGCCCATGACTGCCGGGTTGGAAATGACACAATTCTGGCTAATAATGTTGGTTTGGCTGGGCACGTTGTTGTGATGGATAGCGCCATAATCGGCGGCCAGTCCGGTATCCACCAGTTTGTCAGAATCGGTAAAGGAGCGATGCTCAGCGGAGGCTCCATGATGAGACAAGATGTTTTACCGTTCTGTAATTATCAGGGCTACCCGGGTGCTCCTTTCGGAGTCAATATCGAGGGGATGAAACGTCATGGATTCTCCAGAGAGGCGATACACGCGGCCCGTGAGGTCTATAAACTCATCTTTAGAGGCAATCTGAATGTTTCTGAAGCTTCTGAGGCCATTCGTACGTATGCTGCCGAGTTAACGGATCCTAAAGCTATTGAAGTGGCAGACATTATGCGTACATTCATGGAAACTTCTCCAAGAGGTCTGGCACGTTAATGGAGAAATTGCCTCTTTCAAATATGATTTGGGCAGCCGGTGAAACCAGCGGAGACTTATTAGCCTCCGAGGTTCTGCCGGCCGTTATGTCTTCGTTTCCTGGTGTAGAAATGGACGGCATCGGCGGAGATAAAATGATTCAGTCTGGACTCAATCCCTGGTTTCATTCCAAAGATTTATCTGTCCGCGGTTATATCGAAGTTATTAAACACTTGCCCAGAATTCTTAAAATCCGTTCCCAGATGATTAACCGCGTCACTAAAGATAGTCCTGCTGCTTACATTGGAGTGGATGCGCCGGATTTTAATCTGGCTATCGAAGAAAAAGCCAGAGCAAAAGGAGTTCCGGTAATCCATATGGTAGCGCCCGCCGTGTGGGCCTGGAGGCCGAACAGAATACATCAGATTAAGCGAGCGGTCGATCACCTTTTATTAATTTTTCCATTTGAAAAAGAGATCTTTGATGCTGCGGGAATCCCAAACACTTATATCGGTCATCCTCTCGCCGCGCGTATTCCTTTAGTACCGCAGACAATGCAAGCCCGTCAGGAACTGGGTTTGCCATTGGACGGACCGGTGGTAGCTGTCTTACCCGGTAGCCGGAAAGATGAGATTAAGTGGTGCGGTCCGAGATTTTTTGGGGCGTGCAGCCTGATTTTAAAATCTGAACCAAGGACAAAGTTTGTAATTCCTGCCGCCGACGAAGAAAGAAAAAAGGAAATTGAAACGCTTCTAGCACAATATCCGGATGTGAAAGAAGCCACTACATTGCTTATCGGGAAATCCCACCGCGCAATGGAGTCCTCCGATGTCATTTTAGTTGCCAGCGGAACGGCAACGCTAGAAGCGGCTTTATACAAAAAGCCGTTGGTTATCGGATACGCTATGCCGGCACTTTCGGCTATGCTGATTCTTTCTAAAGGACAGTCCAAATGGATTGGGTTGCCAAACATTCTGAATCAGAAAACCTTGGTTCCTGAATGTGTTCAAATGTTCTGTACTCCGGAAATCCTGGCTTCTCATGTCCTTCATGCAATGGAACCGGCTCAACAGGAAAAATTAAGTCAGATTTTTACTGACATGCATCACACCCTTTTAAGAGATACTCCGGAGCTTGCTTCTGAGGCAATTTTAAAAGTCCTTAAAAAATAGAATGTCATACCTGTTTGACGAAACTGACTATTCTTATCTTTGCGGCGTCGATGAAGCCGGACGGGGGCCTTTAGCAGGTCCGGTAGTCGCCGCGGCAGTTATTTTTATAAAAGACTGTCCGGTTGCAAAACTTGTCAGAGACTCCAAAAAATTATCGGAAAACAAAAGAGAGGAACTCTACCCGTTGATTAAAGAACAGGCGTTGGCTTGGTCCATTGCGGAAGCTTCGGTTGAAGAAATTGATGAGCTAAATATTCTGCAGGCAACGTTTTTAGCAATGAAACGGGCGGTCTGCTCCCTGATTGTCCAACCTGACTTTGTACTGGTCGACGGGAACCGTCTTCCGAGATGGGAGTACAGAAGTGAGCCGATTATCGGCGGCGACGATATTATTCCTGAAATTTCGGCGGCTTCTATTCTTGCGAAAACCTATCGAGATCATTTAATGAAAGAGTATGCCGGACAATACCCGGAGTATGGGTTTGAACATCATATGGGATACGGCACAAAGGAACACCTGGAAGCTTTAATAAAATACGGCCCATGTTCTATTCACCGGAGGTCTTTTAAACCGGTTAAACAGCTCGGCGTTTTACCGAAAGGAAATTAAGAATGAACTACGTTTCATCCGAAAGTAATGAACTGATAAAGAAAATGAAAAAACTGGTTCATTCAAGCAGAACCTGTAGAAAAGAAGGACAGACCGTAGCAGAAGGGATTCACTTGGCAAAAGAATTAGTCAATCACCCGGAGTTGATTAGAGCAGTGATCCTTAGAAAGGATGCATTAGAAAATCACGAAGTATCGGAAGTTGTATCTGTATTACCGATTGATAAAAAGAAGTTCTATGAAGTTCCAGCTTCCGTTTATAACGTTATCTGTCCGGTGGAACAAAGCGTCGGAATCTGTTGCCTTATTGATATTCCGAAGCCAGCCGAAATTAAACCGCAGGAAGACTGGGTTTTTATGGATGATGTCCAAGATCCGGGTAATGTGGGGACCATCATCCGGAGTGCTTTAGCGTCCGATGTTAAAAATGTTGCGTTAAGCGTTAATTCTGCTTATCCGTGGGCTCCGAAAGCTCTGAGAGCAGGGATGGGAATTCATTTTCTGGTCAATATACACACTGGAATTGAGCTCTCCGAACTTAAGCAAAAGACCGAAGATATTTGTCTGGTTGCCGATGCAAGAGGCGGAGAATCTTTGTTTAATGATGACTGGGGTTACTCAGCAGACAAAACCATTTGGGTGTTTGGTAACGAAGGGCAGGGAGTCAGCCGGGAGGTATTAACACTTGCAGATAAAGTTTTGTTAATTCCTTTAAACCCGGCGGTGGAATCATTAAATGTTGCCATGGCGGCTTGCGTCTGTTTATTTGAACAAAAACGAAGACGTCTTTCAAAAAAATAAAGAGGCACCGGAGTGCCTCGGATTGAAGTTACATGCCCATATGCGGGTCAGCTTTGATCTTTAACTTCAGAAGAATCGTGGCTGAGATTTCTTCAATTGATTTCGAAGTCGAAGACAGGAAGGGGATGCCTTCCCTCCACATCATCTGTTCTGCTTCACGGGTTTCGTATCTGCAGTTTTCGAGAGAGGCATACTTAGAGTCCGGTCTTCTTTCATTACGGATGTGAGAGAGTCTTTCCGGAGAAATGGTCAGTCCGAACACTTTGTTTTTATGCTCTTCTAAAGCCGGAGGCAGAACTCCTCTTTCGAAATCTTCCGGAATCAAAGGGTAGTTAGCGGCTTTGATGCCATATTGCATCGCCAAATAAAGAGAAGTTGGTGTTTTTCCGCTTCGGGAAACCCCCACTAAAATCACATCGGCCTGATTTAAACCTTTGTTGGTTTGTCCGTCATCGTGAGCTAAAGTGTAATTAATTGCATCAATTCTGCGGTTATATCGCTCTTGATCACCAATTTCGTGACTCTTACCGACAGAGTGGTCGCTGGGAATTCCGAGCTCTCTTTCCAGTGGACCGACGAAAGATCTGAACAATTCAATTACAAATGCGTTGCAGTATTCATTAAATGTTGAAGCCAATTGGCGCGCAACCAGTGTAGAGAACACCAAAGGACGCGTTCCGGATTCCTTTCCTACCTCATTGATTTTTAAGGCAGCTTCCTTTGCTTTGTCAACAGTATTGATAAACGGCATACGATAACGGGTGTACTGCAGACCGTTAAATTGTGCCAATACGGAGTTCGCAAGAGTTTCTGCCGTAATAGCAGTCGCGTCTGATACAAAGAACACGGTACGGACATTACCGCTTTTTTGTGATGTGGTATCTTCTGTTGTCATTTTTTCTCTCGATAGTGACTACTTGGATTTCTAGCAAAGAATAATTCTACAAGGTAAAATTGACCAAATTTTCTAAACCTTCCAGAGGTAAAAATGCAACAAGGACGTTTTGTCATCCCCTTTAGTAAGTTACGCATGTCCGACGTCGAAATCGTCGGAGGAAAAAATGCTTCTCTTGGCGAACTCTTAAGCCAGTTAACTGAAGCAGGTATCAGAGTTCCTGACGGCTTTGCAACGACTGCAGAAGCATTCAGAGTGTTCCTTAAAGAAGGCGGTTTGGATAAACGCATCGAAGAAAGACTTAAAACACTCGATGTTGATGATGTCAAAGAATTAGCAAAAGCCGGCGCTGAAATTCGTCAGTGGATTGAAGAAGCTCCGTTCCCGGCACAGTTGGAAAAAGAAATCCGTGAGCATTATGAATGGCTCAAAGACGGACAGGAACAGATTTCCGTCGCAGTCCGTTCTTCCGCTACAGCAGAAGATTTGCCGGATGCTTCTTTTGCCGGACAGCAGGAAACTTTCTTGAACGTCGTCGGTATCGATCAGGTTTTTGCAAGAATGAAGGAAGTCTTTGCATCCTTGTATAACGACAGAGCGATTTCTTACCGTGTTCATAAAGGTTTCGAACACTCTCTCGTGGCTTTGTCAGCCGGTGTCCAGCGAATGGTCCGTTCTGATAAAGGCTGCGCCGGTGTGATGTTCACAATGGATACGGAAAGCGGTTTTGATCAGGTTGTATTTATTACCGCCAGCTACGGTTTAGGTGAAACAGTTGTTCAGGGTGCGGTCAATCCGGATGAATATTTTGTCCACAAACCGATGCTTGAACAGGGCAACTTCCCGGTTATCCGCAAAGTTTTAGGTAGCAAGAAGATCAAGATGGTCTTCGATACAGATAAAGCTTCCGGCAAGTCAGTTAAGGTGGTTGATGTTCCTGAAGCAGACCGCAGAAAATTTGCCTTGAACGATGATGAAATTATCCAGTTGGCGAAATATGCCCGCATCATCGAAAAACACTACGGCAGACCGATGGATATCGAATGGGGTAAAGACGGTATCGACGGTAAGCTCTATATCCTTCAGGCCAGACCGGAAACTGTGAAGTCTCGTCAGAAGAGCACTGAAGTTCAGGAAAAATTCGTTCTTCTCGGCAAAGGCGAAGTTCTCGTGACCGGCCGTGCAATCGGTCAGAAGATCGGTTCCGGTAAAGTCAAGATTGTTGACGGCCCCGAACAGATGCATCTGGTTGGAGAAGGCGACATTTTGGTAACAGACATGACCGATCCTAACTGGGAACCAGTGATGAAGAAGGCTTCTGCCATTGTTACAAACCGTGGCGGCAGAACCTGCCACGCAGCCATTATCGCCCGTGAACTGGGTATTGCTGCAGTAGTTGGCTGCGGTGATGCAACTGAAGTTCTCAAAGACGGTCAGGAAGTGACTGTGTCCTGCGCAGAAGGTGATACAGGTTACATCTATGACGGTCTTGTTCCTTATGAAATTAAAGAAGTCAAACAGGGTGAATTGCCGGAATGCCCGGTCAAGATCATGATGAACGTCGGTAATCCGCAGCTGGCTTTTGAATTCCAGAGCATTCCTAACAAAGGCGTCGGTCTGGCCAGACTTGAATTCATCATTAATAACAACATTGGTATCCACCCGAAAGCCTGTTTGGATTATCCGAACCTTCCGGAAGATCTCAAGAAAGCAGTGGAAGAAGCAAGTGCAGGCTACGAAAGCCCGAGAGAATTTTTCAAGGAAAAACTCGCAGAAGGTGTTGCTACTATCGGTGCGGCGTTCTGGCCGAAGAAAGTTATCGTTCGTATGTCCGACTTCAAGAGCAACGAATACCGTAAGCTTGTCGGCGGAAAACTCTACGAACCGGAAGAAGAAAATCCGATGCTCGGTTTCCGCGGAGCCAGCCGTTACGTTTCTGAGGACTTCAAAGAATGCTTTGCTATGGAATGCGAAGCTCTTAAGAAGGTCCGAGATGAAATGGGTCTGACCAATGTTGAAATTATGATCCCGTTCGTCAGAACACTTAGAGAAGCTAAAGAAGTTAACGATAAGCTCGAAGAACACGGCTTAAAACGCGGTAAGAACGGCTTACGGCTGAATATGATGTGCGAAATTCCGAGTAATGCCATTCTTGCTGAAGAGTTCCTCGAGTACTTCGACGGATTCTCTATCGGTTCTAATGACTTAACTCAGTTGACATTAGGTTTGGACAGAGACTCCGGTCTGATTGCTAACTTCTTTGATGAAAGAGACCCGGCAGTCAAGAAACTCCTTTCCAGAGCCATTAAGGCCTGCAGAGAAAAAGGCGCTTATGTCGGTATCTGCGGTCAAGGTCCTTCCGATCATCCTGATTTAGCACAATGGTTAATGGAAGAAGGAATTGAATCTATTTCCTTGAACCCGGATACAGTTGTCAATACCTGGAGAAAGTTAGCTGCAGCTAAGAAATAATCAATAGGTGGTTGATGAAAGGCCTCGTTTGGTAACGGGGCTTTTTTTCTGGGTGATTTTTTACAATGACAACAATATAGTTTTTCGATTGTTGTGAAACTGTTAGAATCGGACAACTATCTAACGAAGGTAGTTCCCGGAATCTGTGAAATGGGAAGGAAATTATGAGTTTGACGTTTTTTTGGTTTGTGGCAGCTGCAATTATCGGCTTACTCGACCTTTATTTCGTCAACATTTTTCTGTTAATTATTTCTGTGGCCTGTTTTATCTCAGGCTTTGCATCTTTGATTTTTACCTCGATCTATGTTCAGCTGGCTATTCTGATTCTGATATCAGGACTTAGCTTTGTTCTGTTATTTACTGTCAGAATGCTCGATAAAAATGAATTTCCTGAATCCGATCGGCTCAAAAAACGGATAGGAAAACAGGTGGTCGTTCATGAATGGATCGATAACCGTTTTGCGACTGTTCAGTTCGAAGGAAAAATCTGGAATGCTGAAATAGCTTATTCACGGGGAGATTTGTTAACCCCGGGTAAATATAAAATTTGGAAAATTCTTCCAAACCGTTTGATTCTCACAAGAATTTAAATATGCAAGAAACAACTCAACCAACCGATATCCGGTTGCCGGTTCTCGATGATTCTAAGACTTTACGTGCTCTATTACAGTCTCAGGCACAAGCGACAGCAGCACGCTTGAGTGAAGCACAACAAAAAAATGTAGCAAGACAGGAAGTGATCGATACCGACAAAAAAGCAGCTGCGATGTTGGCTGCTACTTTGATGGGAAAAAATCCCGCTTTCAAAGCTCCGGTCATTAATACTCCTGAAAAGTTCGAAAGAAACTTAAGACAGGCTCTTACAACCGAGTTTGAAAAACTTGGTATCAAACCGGAAGAACTTAATAACTCTTTGGATCTTTTTCAGGTTTCAAGCTACATCTTCACCAATGAAGTTCATGCCCTTATTCAGCAGCTGTCTGCTGAACCGGAAAAAATTGAAGAAAACGGGCCTAAGGCTCTTAACGATCTGCTAGACAGATGGTGCTCTATTTTGGAGAGACAATAATGGCAAAATGCTCACCTAACTGTGGCGCCTGCGGGCATGACCACAGCTCAGAGGCTCCTCAAAGTCCTTCCCTGGTAAACCTGGAAGTCGTCCGCTCGATTTTTACCCGTGCGGTGATCAACATGATGAGACGCCATATTTCCAATATTCAGGGAGAACTTGATACAGATACAATGCTGGAAAAAGATGAATACTTAGCCGAGTGGCTCGGTGACACTTTTTCCGGCAAAAACCCGCATTTTGAAACAGGCCCCGAGGATTGGAATCCTCACGGATTGGCGGCACATTTAAAAGAAAATCTGGCACAGCTTCCCGAGGCCAAAGACATACTTGTCGGAGATGATGAAACAGTTGTCGCTAATGCTTCTTCTCTGTTTAAGCTACAGGCACAAGGAGCGATTGGAGCCTTTTTAGCTGAAGGTAATTTCAGTCAGTATCCGGAAGAATTACCGCCGTATGCCGATCAGTTTATTGAGGCATGGGCAATGTTGTATACAGGCGCAAAACTTTAAAACTGCAGGTTACTAAAATGAAAAATTTTGAGTTTTACAATCCCACAAGACTGGTTTTCGGTAAAGGCCAGGAAACCAGAATCGGAGAACTTATTGTTCAAAAAGCCGGCTCGGATGCAAACGTTCTGATTGTCTACGGCGGGCAAAGCGCTAAGAAATCCGGGTTGTTAGATAGAGTCATTCAAAGTCTTAAGGACAGCAATCTGAATTATCTCGAATTTGGCGGTGTACGTCCTAATCCCACTTATGAAAAAGTAGTGGAAGGAATTGAGATTGCCCGTAAGAAGGGTATTAACGTTTTGCTGGCTGTCGGCGGAGGTTCCGTTATTGATACCGCCAAGGCCATTGCTATCGGGGTTCCTTATGAAGGAGAGTGTTGGGATTTCTTCGCAAAAAGAGTTGCTCCGCTCAAAGCACTTCCGGTGGCTTGTGTTCTGACTATTCCGGCTGCCGGTAGCGAACAAAGCCAGAGAATTGTAATTTCACACAAAGACAGAAAACTTGGTGCAGGCTCAGACGTTGTCAGACCGTTTGCCAGCGTCGTAAATCCTGAACTGTTTTTTACTTTGCCTCAGAAACAGATTACTGCCGGTGTTATCGACATGATGAGCCATATCATGGAACGCTACTTTACGCAGACAGAACATACTGATTTCGTGTCAGGTCAGGCAGAAGCCGCTCTCAGATGCATCATGGCAAACGGGCTTAAGCTGAAAAAAGATCACACCGATTACGATGCCTGGTGCCAGGTCGGAATCGCCGGCTCTTTTGCCCATAACGGATTTTATGGTTTGGGACAAGTTGAAGACTGGGCCTGCCACGGTATTGAACATGAAATCAGTGCCTGGGATGAAAAGATCACGCATGGCGAGGGTTTGGCTGTCGTTACACCGGCTTGGATGAAATATGTCTGGAAGGAAAATCCCAAACGTTTTGTTCAATTTGCGGTTAATGTGATGCAGATAAAACCTCAGGAAACTGAAGAAAAAACTGCATTGGCCGGCATCGAGGCACTGAAAGACTTTTTTAGAAAGATGGGGGCTCCTGTTACTCTCAGGGAACTTTCTTCTGAGCAGCCTGATCCGCTGGAATTGGCTCAAAAAGCTTTAGTCATTCCAGGAACTCTCGGAAACTTCAAAAAACTCGGAGAACAAGATATCGTCCGAATTTTTGAACTAATGAATTAAGGGGAAAAACAGTTCCAAATCAAAAAAGAGGCGTTCCTTTCGGTTTGCCTCTTTTGTTATGGGAGAAAAAATTAATATTTCATTTTCTTTTTCAGTAACCGCTGTTGCTCTCGTTTCCAGTCACGTTTACTTTCCTCTGCACGCTTTTCATACTTTCTTTTACCTTTTGCTAAACCGATTGTCAGTTTAACTTTGCCATTTTTAAAATGAAGATCCAGAGGTACGAGGGTGTAGCCTGCTCTTTCTATCAGTCCGATCATCCTCATAATCTCTTTTTTATGCATTAAGAGCTTTCGAGTACGGGTCGGCTGGGGTCTTTCGTGTGTACTGGCAGTACTCAAAGGAACGATTTGAGCATTTAGCAGAAACAATTCACCGTCTCTGACAAAAATGTGTGATTCAGTGATTTGTGCTCGTCCTTCCCGGACAGATTTAACTTCCCACCCTTGCAAAACAAGACCGGCTTCATACTTATCTTCGATGGTGTAATCAAAGCGAGCTTTTTTATTTTGAATGATTGCCACTTTCTTAAACCTTAATAAAAAGATCCACAGAATTTAATTTCTTCGGAAAGAAATGAAACCTGCGTCGATTAAAATAGCACTCAATTTTAATCTAGATTGGTTCAAGGATCATTTATGCAAATCTTTTTGGTCACACAGTCAGAAGACAGGTTGTTGAAAAAAGAGTTCGTTTATCCTTCACCTTTGACTCTAGCCGATTTTTTATCCCTCAACCACATCAAGACCGGTGACGGTTATGCCGTCAGTGTTTGGGGGAACCTTAAACCCGGTAATTATCAGCTTCAGGATAAAGACCGGGTGGAAGTATGCGGTCCGTTGTTAGTTGATCCTAAGGTTGCTCGAAGCAGACGTGCCGGCTTACGGAGTGACAATTTATCATCCGGAAGAAGACGTCATGCAACGCAGTGTTTGTATGTGGAAAAAACTAAAATCGAAGCCGTTGTAAAAGACTTAAATTGAGTATAATCCGTTTTTGTGCTTAGAGGTTACTATGCGACTCCTTCAAAAGGCTCTTACCTTTGACGATGTTCTCCTCGTTCCTGCTTATTCTAATGTTCTTCCGAGAGAGACCGTTCTTTCTACCCAGTTTACCCGTGAAATCCGCCTAAATCTTCCGTTATGTTCAGCTGCAATGGATACAGTTACTGAATCAAAGTTAGCCATTGCTCTTGCGCAGGAAGGCGGAATCGGTATTATTCACAAGAATATGACTGCAGCACAGCAGGCTGCAGAAGTTGCAAAAGTTAAAAGACATGAAGCCGGCATGGTTTCTGATCCAATTACAATTGGTCCGGACATGATCGTTGCCGATGTTTTAAGGTTGACAAGAGAACATCACATTTCCGGTTTGCCGGTTGTTCTCAACGGAAAAGTTCTGGGTATGGTAACAAACAGAGACCTCCGTTTTGAAGAGAGACTGGATGCCAAAATCAGCGAAATCATGACACCGGCAGAAAGACTTGTGACAATCAAGGAAGGCGGCACTCTTGAAGAAGCCAAAAACTTGATGCATAAACATCGCCTCGAAAGAGTACTGGTTGTCGATGACGCCTTCAATCTGAAAGGTCTGATGACAGTTAAAGACATTACAAAAGCCACAGAACATCCATACGCTGCAAAAGATCAACACGGCAAACTTTTAGTCGGTGCAGCTGTTGGAGTCGGAGCCGGAACAGAAGAAAGAGTTGAATTGCTCGTTGACGCTGGAGTGGACGTGCTGGTTGTCGATACTGCTCATGGACATTCCCAAGGCGTACTTGACCGGGTCAACTGGGTTAAAAAACACTATCCCCAGGTTCAGGTTATCGGTGGCAACATTGCAACGGCCGCAGCTGCAGTTGCTCTCGTAGAAAACGGAGCAGATGCAGTTAAAGTCGGTATCGGACCGGGTTCTATTTGTACAACCCGTGTCGTGGCCGGTGTCGGCGTACCTCAGATTACTGCCGTCTCTAATGTTGCAGAGGCTTTAAAAGATACAGGTGTTCCTCTTATTGCTGACGGGGGTGTCAGATTCTCCGGTGACTTGGCAAAAGCGATTGCAGCCGGTGCAAACTCAGTCATGATGGGTGGTATGTTCGCCGGTACTGATGAAGCTCCTGGTGAAATTATTCTTTATCAGGGACGTTCTTATAAGAGCTATCGTGGCATGGGTTCTCTTGGCGCGATGGGTAAAGGTTCTGCCGATAGATATTTCCAGGATAACAACAACGGTAATGTTGACAAATTTGTTCCCGAAGGCATTGAAGGTATGGTGCCCTACAAGGGAAGCGTACTTGCCATTATTTATCAGATGGCCGGTGGTTTGAGATCTTCGATGGGTTACTGCGGTTGTAGAACCATAGACGAAATGAGAACAAAAGCACAATTTGTTGAGATCACATCAGCAGGTATGAGAGAGTCTCACGTCCACGATGTTAAAATCACGAAGGAAGCTCCAAACTATCGTTTAGAACACTAAACTCATTATGAAATGAATAAATGGACCGTGGAGGAACACCACTGCGGTCCGTTTTATTATTAAAGAAAATTATGAATCACGATCGAATTTTAATTCTTGACTTCGGCAGCCAGGTTACTCAACTTATAGCAAGAAGAGTCCGGGAAGCTCACGTTTATTGTGAAGTCCACTCTTGCGAAGTAACTAATGACTTTATCAGAGACTTTAATCCGAAAGGGATTATTCTTTCAGGTTCTCATATGAGTGCCTATGAGGAAGCTACTGACGTTGCTCCCCAGGCTGTTTTTGAAATGGGTGTACCAGTTCTCGGAATCTGTTATGGTATGCAAACTATGGCACAACAACTCGGAGGTACTGTTGAAAGCGGTGCACAGAGGGAGTTCGGATATGCTGAAGTCCGTGAACATGGCCATACAAAACTGTTAGAAAAGATCTCAGATTTTACGGATGGTGAGGGGCACAGTTTTCTTAAGGTCTGGATGAGCCATGGTGATAAAGTTACTAAAATGCCGGAAGGATTTAAACTGATGTGCTCAACTCCGAGTTGTCCGATTGCCGGGATGGCTGACGAGAAGAGAGGCTTTTATGCCGTACAGTTCCATCCTGAAGTAACACACACGGTCAAAGGTAAAGAAATTCTCAATACATTTGTTCTGGACATCTGTAAAGCAAAACCTGACTGGATTATGGGTAATTTTGCTGAAGAGGCAGTCGCTAAGATTAAAGAAACTGTCGGTAAAGATGAAGTAATTCTCGGACTTTCCGGAGGTGTTGATTCTTCAGTTGCGGCGGCACTGATTCACAAGGCAATAGGTGATCAATTAACCTGTGTATTTGTTGACAACGGGTTACTCAGACTGCATGAAAGACGACAGGTTGAAGAGACTTTCAAAAAGAATATGGGCATGAAACTTGTAGTTGTCGATGCCAGCGAAAGATTCATGTGTGAATTGAAAGATGTAACAGATCCGGAAGCAAAACGTAAGATTATCGGTCGTTTGTTTGTCGAAGTTTTCCAGGAAGAGGCCTCCAAACTGACTAACGCGAGATGGTTGGCACAAGGCACTATTTATCCAGACGTGATTGAATCTGCTGCTGCAAATACGAAGAAAGCTAAAACCATCAAGTCACATCATAACGTGGGAGGTTTGCCCGAAACATTGCATCTGAAACTTCTCGAACCGCTTAGAGAACTTTTCAAGGATGAAGTCCGAGAACTTGGTTGTGCACTAGGCTTACCTGCAGAGATGGTTTACAGGCATCCGTTCCCGGGTCCCGGACTTGGCGTAAGGATTCTTGGCGCGGTCAAGAGAGAGTACGCTGATTTGCTCAGACAAGCAGATCACATTTTCATTGAGGAACTTCGTAATGCCGGCTGGTACGATAAAGTCAGTCAAGCCTTTGTAGTATTCCTTCCTGTCAAGAGTGTGGGGGTTATGGGCGACGGAAGAACGTATGACTGGGTTGTTTCACTCAGAGCAGTTCAGACAAGCGACTTCATGACGGCCAAATGGGCCTATTTACCGTATGAACTCTTAGGTAAGGTATCTAATCGCATCATCAATGAAGTCAAGGGGATAAACAGGGTCTGTTATGATGTCTCAGGGAAGCCCCCTGCTACAATCGAGTGGGAATAACCACATATCTAAGAAATAATTAAAGTTCGATGGAGTGTCATAGCAGACACTCCTTTTTAGTATGTGCGGTTTTTCATTAAGATCAATGCAATGTTTGACTTCTGAAAGCTAGGATGAGTTATGCGACTACGAGGGGCAAGCGGACAGGTGTGCTACAAAGGAGATATTACGCAGACGAAGTGGGTCCATACAGTTAGATGCATCTCCGGGAAAA
>CANTYJ010000025.1 GCA_947854175.1 uncultured Turicimonas sp.
CTTCCCTCAGTCCTACTAGATTTTCTTTGATTCTTCGTGAATCTGCAGTTTGAGCCGTATGAACATTCTTGTTGCTCATATTTACTCCTGCTAATTTTTTTTGCCTAGTAAGTATTTTTTACGTTATTAAAATTTTTTTACAGTATTAATTACCGTAATTATCTCATCAAATCTCCGTCGTGTACTTATACCAACTTATTTATCGATAATCTCTCACCTCGGGGAAAACACTTATTATCTAAGCTTCAGAATAAATTCTTCAAGGATTCATTTCAAAGGATGAAAGTCAATGCTGATATAAATTTGACTGGAGATAAAAAAGGTTCACAAAAATAATTTACCTGAGCACTATTCAATTCTCATAAACTCTTTTGATAAATTAAAACAAGATCTTGTTGATAGTTTGTTTTGTTGTTATCCCGTTCTCTTAATAGTTCTAATACCATTATTGTCAAAGCTGGTAATAGAGGAAAACCTTCCTTTCAGTCATGGTTGGATTAATCTTTTCTCCTGATGCTTTTTCAGAGACGAGGAATAATTTGGGCGCTGTCTAAACATCTTGCTCATTTTTATTAAGGAGCTCTTCTCGATTATGAATTCTTTTGGTATTTACCATCAGAAGCCTAAAAAATGATTTTTGGAAAAATATAATTTTCAGCTCTACAAAAGAACATCTTTAAGGAAGGTTACTTGACGGTAAACCCACTTTTCTATTAATCGCTCAGTATTGAACATCATCCTTGTTTCTAAAGCGTTAGTCGTCAGCTGGTTGGCAAGGTAGACATCCTATCACACGGCAGCGAAGACGTTGCCGTGTGATAGGATGTCCACATTTTTCTTACTATCTGAACTTACATTTCTGTAAAGATTTAAAGATAGGCTAGGAAGCTAAGCTATTGGTTTTAGAAGCTTCCCTGTAGTCAAGGAGTGGAAGGTGCGGAAGAGGCTAAGTAATTAAAGCGAACCCGTATTTCAATATAAGTCAAAACTCTAACTTCAGAATGAAATTTAGTCTATATCACACAATCTGGTATGGCGTATTTTTTCTTCTGGTCTGCTTTTATACACAGTTGGTAAGGTCTTTGCACAACCACTGGAGATTTCTCCTTTTTCAGTTACTTTCTATTATTTGTCCTGAATCCCAGCCTCAAACAAGGAGAAAAAATGAATCGAGTATCAATCATTAAGGTGGCAGTTACATGTGCACTGGCAGGTGCTTGCGTTAGCGTATTTGCCCAGGATCATGAGTTAACAACAGATGTTGTAGTAGTGGGCGGCGGAATATCAGGATTAAGTTCTGCGATGTCAGTCCTCGATCACGGCGGTAAGGTGGTGGTCCTGGAAAAGCTTCCGGGACTGGGCGGTGCTGGAAACTATTTCGAAGGTGCTTTCGCTGCTGACTCTGACTATAAAAGAAGAAATGGCCTGACTGAACCGACAGCCGAACAAGTGTACAAGGATGTCGTTAGATTCTATAACTACAGAATCAATGCCGTTGTTCTTCGGACTTTAATTAATGAAAGTGGTCCGGCAATGGATTGGATCGAGACAAAAGGATATAAGTTCCAGTTGAATAAACGTGGCAAAAAAGACCGCCATATGGCCCCGGACGGTTTTGGTGCAGGATTTATTAAACTCTTCTACCGTGACATTGAAAAAAACGGCGGAACTATTCTTTTAGAGACACCGGCTCAGAAACTTATTCAGAATGAAAAGGGTGAGGTTGTCGGTGTAGAAGCTAAAAACCACAAAGGCGAAAAAGTTACTGTATGGGCTAAGGCAGTTATCCTTGCTACCGGAGGTTTCCCTGGAAATCAGGAAATGCTTAAGAAGTACGTTCCGGATATTGGCAAAGAAGGAATGGCAAGAATTATGCTTCGCGGTCCGGGGATTGAAGGAAGAACCGGTGACGGCATCAATATGGCAAAGGCAATCGGTGCTGATTTAGCGGGGATGGATACGATTGCCGGCAACAGCCCTTATCTTGAATATGAACCTGTTATCTTCCAATTCAATGGTCCTCAATGGCTTAAAGAATCCAGAGCTGCGCTGAGTCAGCCATTCTTGTGGGTTAATAAATTTGGACAGCGTTTTTACAACGAAGGCAACGGCCGTTATTGGAATGACAACCATAATGCGATGACCGCAAACGGTGGAGTTATGTTCTCTATCTTTGATGAGAACATGAAGAATAAGCTCATTAAAGAAGGTCCTTTAACCGATTTCAACCAGATTGTCATCAGGGGTGAACCGATGACAGCGTTGGATGAAGGACTGGAAAGAGGTATTAAAGCTGGTTACGCCTTTAAGGCAGATACAATCGAAGAATTGGCTAAAAAGATAGGAGTACCAGTCCAAAACTTAGTAGATACCGTTAAAGATCTCAACGCGGCCGTTGATGCCGGAGAAGATAAGTTATTGGGAAGACCTAAACAATTTTTATTCAAGTTCTCTGATAAAGGTCCTTATTACGCCATGCGCGGGCTTAGAGCTTTCTTCCAGACCCTGGGCGGAGTGCGTATGAATTCGAAGATGCAGGCCATGGATAAGCAGGGCAACGTTATTCCCGGCTTGTACGCAGTAGGGATGGACATGGGTGGTCTATATGACACTAGTTACGACATCAAGTACCCGGGATTTACAAGCGGTTTCGGTATGACCGGGGGTTTAATCGCAGGCAGAGATGCAATGCGTTTAGTCAAGGAATCTAAAAAATAATCTCAGGAGATAACAATGTCTAATAATAAGTTCAGAGTCCTCTTTCTTGCCCTCTTTCTCGCCGGTTCCTCTATGGTTTGTGCTCAGGGTCTTTCCTCGATGAAAGCACACGATAAACTCGGAGTTACATGCGAACAATGTCACGGAACTAAAGCTCCTACCGCGGCTCCGGATGAAAAGCAGTGTCTAACTTGTCACGCTAATAGCGGTGGCCACTATCGCGGAGCAAAACTAGATAATTTCGGATTTGGCTTACCAAAAGTTTATATAGAGAGCGGACGTGAGCGTTCTGCAGCTATTCATGACAGTCATTCCGGTCCCGTACGTTGCGGCGTATGCCATACAGCTCACAAAGCACCTCCCAAAATGTACTGCAACAACTGTCACTCATTTGATGTAAAGACTAAATAATAGCCCCCTTGAGGAGCGTGGCTCCTCAAGCAGTACAAAGAGGGAAAAATGACAAAACACAAGTTAATAACTCAGATGGTAGGTTTGATGTTGCTCCCGGGTTGTTTATATGCCTCCGAAGTGGAAGTCTATGGTGTGATTGACACCGGGATAGCTGTTTCTAGAGTGGACGGACAAACCAGAGTTTACCAAGAAACAGGGTTTATGAGACCGAGCCGTTTCGGCTTTAAAGGCCGCGAAGATTTGGGAAACGGGAAAGCCGTCACTTTTGTATTAGAGCAAGGATTCGAGTCAAATAACGGAACAGCCAGTCAAGGCGACAAATACGCTTTCGGGCGTGAAGCTAACCTGAACTATGAAAATGCTTTTGGAACGTTTGGACTAGGAAGAATCGGGAACTTTATGTCAGGCATGGGCTCTTGGGACCCATGGGGCCCGAATTCTGGTCCTTTTGCCACAGGTTGGGGTATCGCTGCGTCCGGTTCAACAATGTCAGATTATTTAAGGATGAATAACACCTTTGCGTGGAAGTCTCCCAAATTAAACGGATGGCAGTTAATGGCTCAATATTCTCTTGATGTGTTGGGTACAGATGCAGCCACGTTTTCCGATAATACCAGATACCTTTCTGGGGGTGTGACATATATAGAGAAAGGGTTGAATTTTCTATTATTTGTCGGATGGAGAATGAACCCTGAGGTCAATGGCAAAGGTTACGAGGACGGTCAAACGTACGGTGTTGCAGTTAATAAACAGTTTTCCGGATTTAAGCCTTACATAGCTCTTCAATATGCTAAGAATTCTTTGTCTGTCGGTAAAAAGCCTTTAGCTGTTTTTAAAGCTGTTGGAGCAACCACAGAGAATTCTAAGGGCATTGACGGTTTGGCTGTAGTGACCGGGTCGGATATCAATCTTTTCGGAGGTACTTTTAAGCTAGCGGTTCAGTTCTTCCATGGCCAGAATAAAGGTGCCGAAAACAGAGATAAGCTCAGACGCCTGATATTTTCTGTTGGTCAGGAATATCCTCTGTCCAAGCGTACAGTCTTATACGGAGGAGTTAACTGGGGCAAGTCCACAGTGAAAGCACTTAACAGTGGGGACAATGTCCGCGCCCTGGAGCTCTTCAGCGGAATTAAACATAGCTTCTAACTCTTCCCACTGTGAGTTTCTTTTATTCAAACGCTTCAGGGAAGAGATAGAGAATTTCTTCCCTGAGCTTTTTGAGGCCTTTTTCGAAATCCTCTTTTGTCAGTGAAGGAGGATTCAGCATGATATGCGAGAAATCCGCAGAGTCATAGAAAAATCCCGGATTGAATGAGATACCTTTTCTTGCGTCAAACAGTACTTTGGTGTCGATAGGTGGTTTAAATTTAATCCAGAAACACCATCCGCTTGCTTTCCGGTTCCAATCCGCTATGTCTCCCAGGTATTTCTGGATTAACGAGTTATTCGTGTAGGTTTCTTCCCTTAACTTTTCTCGCACAGCAAGTTGATAGTTTTGTAGCTCCCTATTCTGAAGAAGGCGCTGAAGGATGGTTTGAGAAAATGTGTCCAGAGAGCGAAAGCGTTTTTCTTTAATATCTTCTAATCGGAGAATTACAGGTTTTGGAGCCACAATCCAAGCCAGCCACGTTCCTGCCGCCATTCCTCTCGGGAAAGCTCCAATTTGAATAGTGTCTTCAAAGTACCCTTTAAGAAATAAAGAATTAGGACCGTCTTTTTCCAGGTTGTAAGCCTCTAACATGCAATTATCGATGATTGGAATATTGTGAGTCTTGCAAACTTTGAGAATCTTGTCTCTGCGGTTCTTGCTCAGAGAAACATTAGTTGGAGGACTACAACTGGACCAAACAAAGAGAACAGAGTCGTTCCTGGGATTTCCTTTCTTTATTAAGGAGTCAACAATGATTCCTTCTGAGTCGCTCGGTAACGGATGAAGTTGTGCTCCGTACGATTCTAGATAACCAAAATAATTGATATCACTGGGGGTGGAGTAGTAAAGATGGACGCCGGAGGCTAGAAGTAATTCAGAGACGAAAGAAATAGCCTGAACGGGACTAGCAACCAAAAGAAGTTCTTCCCGGGTGCAGTTGACACCGTGCTCGGCAAGATACTCTAACATTGAATCTTGAAGAGGCTCTATGCCATGAATATAATCTCGCTTTAAGCAAGAGGGATCGCCGATAATCTCTTTGATTTGCTGGAGTGTTTTTAAGTTGGTTTCGCACTCTTTGAATTCAGAAGATAAACTAAGACGGGAGAGATTTATTTCCTCATTGTCAATGCGACTACTCTTTTGAATATTGCAATATCTATGTCCAGAGCGCCGGAAATAGACATCCCACTGAACGCCTTTGGTAGAAAGGTCAGAGACGACGGATCGGTTTCTTTCCTGGATATCAATAAGTCCTGCATCAGCCATTTCGCTCATTGCCTTCACTATGGTTGCGCGTGACAGGCCGAGAAGTTTGGCTAGCTGCCGTTGGGACGGAAGAACCTCTCCTTTTCTAAGTTCACCGCACGCTACAGAAGTCCGGACTAAATTCACCAGCTGCCTATAAATGGGCACGGTGCTGTCAGGATCGATTTTCCATGAGATCATCTGTTGTCCTCAGGCTATTTTAAGAAAATTATGACATTAAGGGGCGTTCTATAAATTCAAAAAATTTTATAGAACCTAACTCAGAAACTCCAGCAATGTTG
>CANTYJ010000026.1 GCA_947854175.1 uncultured Turicimonas sp.
CATCACTTTCCATTCTTCAGGCTGCTCGCCAGCTAGATAAAAATATCTTCACACTCAGATTCGCATCAAAACAAAGGGAAAAAGAGCGCTTCTAACTATAAAAATTGGTGTTGTCTAGAACCAAAATTGAAGTCATTGAAGCCAAAATGGTTAAGGAAATCAGAGAGGGTGCCGATTAACTGGGATTGCCAGCCGAAATTAGCGGGATCATACAATCGTATTGGTATCAACGAGGACTGCTCCTCGAAATCTTTTATCAATTAAAGAGCTGCTTAAAATGCAAGGGGCTGGGATAAAAATAAACTACTATGGTCCTAAAGAATTAGAAGAACTAAAAATACATAATGAGGAGGTCACTATTGTCTTCAGAAAGAAAAACATGGAGAGGGAAAAGGCTTTCAAAATTTTACAGGTTCCGGACGGAAGCTAAGAGAATAAATTTTATATAGGTGCAATTAGAGGTGACGCTTTAGCAGAAATATATGGAACGTACTGGCAGAAAGTACTTCTCGGATATACTAGGACTTTCTTGGGAGTCAGAAACTCCATAAATCGGCGTATGTTCTACACTATCAGAAAAGAACCTCAACACTTTTTTCTATATAACAATGGGGTTCGATTGATTGCAAGCAAATTACAAATCCAAGAAATCCAAGGACAACTCTATGTAGAAAGAATCAGGAATCTTCAGATTGTTAATGGAGGGCAAACTGCGGCTATATTATTTCATGCGAAAAATCATCCAGAGCGTCCGCTTTCTCTCTCTGATGTTTGGGTATATGTTAGCCTTTCTCTCGTAGAACAGAAGGACTATTTGGGGTGTACTTCTTCTGTACAAAAGATTTCAAAGAACACAAATTTATGGACTGAGAGCTATTCATTGTATTCAACCATAAATTCAGAATTTCAGAACCGCTTTTATCAATTATGTCAACGTCGGAAAAATAAAATACCATTTAGTCCAAAGAGTAGACCTTCCTACTGGTATTACGAGAAATTACAAAACTCATATGCTGAGGACGAAAATATGGCATTAGAAAAGCCGAATTTTGCTAGAAAATTTCCTCACCACTTTGACATAAAGGACCTCAGCATGTGGTGTCTCTCCTGGGAAGGATATCCTGACATTGCCTCTAGAGTTTACAAATGTTGCCAGTACTTTCTTCAAGCTATGAAACAGCTTGAGGCACAATACGCACGAGAGGGAAAAAATGAGCCTTGGGAGTATGTGACCGATGAAATTTTTCAGGATACTGTAGCAAAAGGAATCCTGTTTAGAAATGTTCACGAGTTCATTAACAAACAAAATTGGTTCAAAAAAATATATACCTTCGGAAATCCTTAACTTCATTTGCTATTGCGTTGCTGAGGGAAAAAATAAGAAGACAATATGGGTCAAGATATTCTCTAGATTTCAAGAAAATTTGGTATGAACAAGAAATATCGGTAGAGCTTCTTGATCTCATTTTGGAGTATGCTCATACAATCCAAATTTCTTTCGGGGGTCCCTCCTTAATTTTCTACCGTCCCGAAGATTTAATAACAAAGGAATACTTTTGGGAAAAGGTCAAAGAGTTCACTGAAAATATACCTGATGTAGGGGAGCACCTAGTAGTTAGGACTCAACCATCCCTTTTTAATTTGGCGATTGAACCAATTCAGTTAAGAAATAAAAAATCCCTGAGGAACCATAGACAATTTTGATTGGTTAACTGCTACTCCTTGAAAAATACAAAAGTTATATTTGCTCAGGATAAACAACTAGTTCGCTATAAAAAAAGAACTAACGGAAGAAAAATTTATGTTTAGGAAAAAGCAAGAAGATATTAGAACAATTATAGTTGTAGCGGCCATTATTTATGAGAACGGCAAAATTCTTGCTACTCAGCGTGGATATGGTGACTTTAAAGATGGATGGGAATTTCCCGGCGGAAAAGTTGAAAATTCTGAAACACCTGAACACGCCATTGTTAGAGAAATCGAAGAGGAATTAAAAATAAAAATCCAACCTGAAAAGTTGGTCACAACAGTTGAATATGATTATCCGAATTTTCATCTGACCATGCATTGTTACCTCTCAAGAATTATTGAAGGAACATTAGTTCTGACCGAACATGAAGCCGCTAAGTGGTTGTCTAAAGACGAGTTGGATTCTGTTGATTGGCTGCCGGCTGATATTGAAGTGGTTAAGGAACTGAAAAAACTGATTTGAATGGAGATGCCAAATTCGCACCTTTGTATCGAATTAATTTTTGAAGCGGCCTAAAATAGCTTCATGGCTACAAGTAAGAAAAGAACCGAACATCTCTTTTCTCTAATTAGAGAAGGAGCGTCACTATCAACAAAAGAGCAAATTGATCTGGTATGGAGATTAAGTCTGCCGGCGATATTTGCTCAAATTTCTTTTGTAATTGTCCAATATATTGATGCAGCAATGGTTGGGCATCTAGGACCAAATCCGGCTGCTGCAGTGGGACTGGTTTCAACTTCTTTATGGCTTATTTGGGGACTCGTTACATCAATTACTGCAGGTTTCACTGTTCAAGTTGCCCAGAGAATTGGAGCAAAAGAATTCGATGAGGCACGTTCCGTTTTGCGCCAATCCTTTCTGATAGGTGGCCTGATAAGTTTATTAATTGGCGCTATTGGAGTAGCAATAGCCGGATGGTTGCCAGGTTGGCTCGGGGGAGGCCCGGAACTGGCTAAAGATGCAACTTCCTACTTTTTTATCTTTTGTGCCGGCGCTCCCATTCTCTTTTTTGAGTTCCTTGCTTCTGGCATGTTGAGAAGTACTGGAAATATTAAACTTCCAAGCTTAGTAAACATCGGAATGTGTTTCCTGGATGCTCTTTTTAATTTATTGCTGATTTATCCAACCTCTGATTATGAAGTTCTGGGTTTTGAATTCACACTTCCCGGCGCTGGATTAGGCGTTACAGGAGCCGCTCTGGGAACAATTTTGGTAGAAGTTGTTTGTGCAGCTATTTTGTTATGGTGTTTGCTAGTACGTTCAGATAAATTATCATTGGTCGGACATCCTGGTTCATTTATTCCGGATATTTTCTGCCTGCGTCGGGCTTTTAGAATTGGCTCTCCTTTGGCCTTGGAAAGATTTGCCATGAGTACGGCTCAGATAGTAACGACGATGATTGTGGCACCGCTTGGAAATTTCGCTCTAGCTGCACACTCTTTTGCAATCACAGCCGAAAGTTTGTGCTATATGCCGGGATTCGGAGTGGCTGACGCAGCAGCAACTTTGGTTGGACAAAGTATTGGAGCTAAAAGACCGGAGTTAGCTAAAAGACTTGCGAGAATCAATATTATTGTCGTTATGGTGTTGATGACGGCCATGGGATTTGTAATGTATATAGTTGCTCCATGGATGATAGGATTCATGACCGATAACCAAGAAATAATTAGGCTTGGTTCTTCCGCACTAAGAATAGAAGCATTTGCGGAGCCTATGTTTGCAGCAGCGATAGTAAGCTATAGTATTTTCGTTGGTGCCGGATACACATTGGTCCCGAGTTTGATCAATCTTATCAGTATGTGGACAGTCAGATTGCCGCTGGCTTATTTGTTGGCATCTTCTTATGGCCTGAATGGAGTCTGGTTCGCGATGGCAACTGAACTATGTGTCAGAGGTTGTATCTTCCTTTGGAAGGTTTCGCATTTTGATTTTTCAAAACGCAGAGGTATTGACTGAGTTTATTCGAAGGACAAAAGAAGGTTTCAGATGAACAAATGTACAACTAAAAAATGTCTTTTTTGTGAAGAATCACTTCGACAAAAATTAGTATTAGAAAATGATGAAGCTTTTGTGATTTTTGATGAATTTCCGGTCAATCCAGGGCACTGCCTGATTATTCCCAAAAGGCATGTGAGCTCTTACTTTGACTTGAATTCAGAAGAAGTTCTTGCTATGCATCAGTTGCTACTTGAAGCGAAGAAGTTGGTAACAGAACAATTTAATCCGGACGGGTTCAATATTGGAGTCAATGTCGGTGAAGCTGCAGGTCAAAGCGTTTTCCACGTTCACATGCATCTAATTCCACGATACAAAGGAGACATTGAAAATCCGAGAGGAGGTATTCGTGGAGTCATCCCTGGAAAAAGATCCTATTAGAAGTAATCCTAGATGAGTTCGTCGTGAGCACTCAACCATTTGTTTTTCCTAAAAGTAATGCAGGCCTAAATATTCCTGCCTTAACTGCTTGTTTTGCCAACACGACATTGTCGTACAAGTATCTTTGGTTTTGGGCTCTTTTGGAAATAATAGAAGAACAAAACAACTTACACGCCCACCTATGTGTTCCTCAAGAAAGAGTTTTTGCAAAAATGGTCACGAAGGCATGGGCTCCTCGTCGGTTCTACAAACTTTCGTTTGGGTTTAACGACGGACTTAGTAAAATATTTGAATTCCTTGAAAGAACAAAAGTTATTGAAGAAACCGAAACAAGAAAAGAAGAGTCCTTTATCTTTGAAAGAATATGTCATTGGCAGGAGAAAGAGCCAAGAGAGTCAAAAAAACTGCTTAATGAAATTTTGGGTCGATACGTTCCATATAAATTTTTATCTCCTTGGATTGGAGCTCAAAAAGATAGTCGCTCGGCTGTCTCAAAAATATCTTTTGACGAAAGTTTCGGAACACCATATTTCTTTAATCAGAATTACGATATTGTTCTTAGACTGGAATGGATGGAATACTTCCATCGAAACCATGGCTTGCTAATTGATTTTGTTAAATGGAATTTTTGCGAGTTTCTACAGAGCCGAAATCCTTCAGTGCCTGCCATTGTCAATAAACTGGCTATACCGAATGAAAGAGACAGCTTGGTTAATCAAAAGAAATATTGGGCCGAGTACATAAAATCTGAAAGCGTTTTAATGGATATGTTCGGGCAACCAATAACAGAAAAAATTTTCGATCTCGATCATTTTATTCCTTGGAGTTTTGTTGCCCACAATCAGATCTGGAATCTGATTCCAATGAACCATACGTTGAATATAAAAAAATCCAATCATATTCCGTCTGTTGACAGTTATGTTGAAATTTATGCCGAATGGCACTTCGGAGCATTGGAATTCTTAGCCGAGAAGAAAGACCGGACTTTTACAAACATTCAGGAAGAGTACGCTTCAATCGGAATCGCATTAGATACGAACTTACAGGATATCGAAGATGTACTCCGGCGCCAACTTAAACCATTAGAAATTACTGCTCTGAATTCGGGATTCAAAAGTTGGACTAACGGATAAGGCTTTCTATCAAAGGTAGATAAGTCAAAAAGGCTGTCACGAAATTTTCGTAACAGCCTTCAATTCAAAGTCTAAAAACTTAATTAGAGAAGTTTTTAGAAGGTATGAGTCATACCCAAAGTTGCATTCCAGCCTTGCAAATCGTTAACAACTCTGGCGGCTTTCCATGCTGTACCCCAACCGGCGTTTGCATAGACGGTTGTCCTCTTAGAGAGCGGATAGAAGTATGCGGCACCAATAGAGAAAGTAGAGAACTTATCTGAATCTGTGTATTCTGCATTGACCTTGTCTTTAATCTTACCGAAGGCGTATTGAGTCTGAAGCATTGCTGTACCGCCTTGGAATGGAGCACTAACACCTAAGCTGAATGCATTAAAATTGGCTCCTTTGCCTTTAGAAGCCAATACCGATGCAATACCTTCATCTTTGTCGCCATCTTCGTAGAAGCCCCAATCAACTCCGGGCATTGGAGAATTAAGAGCCAATTCATATGCGCCGTAGGCTTTGAAAGCTCCGAAATCATAAGAGCCACCGAGGTTTAACAACTTTGTGGCTTTGTAATTCTTGCCGTCTGATCCCTTTTTGCCCTTGTTGTCAAGAACTTCAAAAATTAAATCAGCATTCAGAGCTTCACCGCCGTAAGTAAGGCCAATACCATAATAGTGACCGTTCTTGGACCATTTATCAGCATCATCTTCAACTCCGTTTGAATACATGACAGAAGCGGTGAAGTTGCTGAAAGTTGGGCTGACATAAATTAAAGAGTTGTTATAGCGATCGGTAAGATAAAAGGCACTATAGAGGTCACCGATTGTGAAGAAACTTGTGGTATATGGTGATCCGCCTAAGATGCTAAATGAACCGCAGTCTGAGGATAAGCCACCGAATCGTCCGGCTGCAAATTTACCCCAGTTTCCGCCAACATTGAGTTGAGCTTCACGACTGAATGCCTTTCCTTCCGCATGTTCATTACCATTACTTAATTTGAAGCCTTGTTCAAGTTTAAATCCCACGTAGTTTCCATTGGACAAATCTTCTTTGCCGATAAAACCAAAACGGTTGCCCAAGTTGTTACCGTTGGACATTTGTACCTTAGCTGCAGAGTCTTTGTTTTTTGATACCGTAACGCCGACGTCAGCAACGCCATAAAGAGTTACTTCAGAAGCAAAAGCTGTAGTGGCTAACAGCAATGATCCGGCAATAAGAGTTGGAATGAATTTCATGATTTGTTCCTAGAAAAGGATTTGAGAATTAGTAAACGAGGTTTATGTTAATAAAAACATTAGCCCAAAATGGAAATGGACTGAAGTATTTTCAAAAACCAATGCAAATGAGAAGAGTTCGAGCTCTAAAAATCCTGAAAATTGAGATTTAAGCTAAATAATGTCAGTTTTTTACAACGTGTTAACGAAAAGTGTCCGTAAAGTTTTATCGGGACGATATCTAATAAATTTGAAAAAGAACGATGACTAACTCCTGAGACTGGAGGTTTCTAAGACAACGATCTGGCCTCAGGAGGATCTGATTCAAAAGAATTGTTTTTTGAAGTTAGTCTGTGCCGCCAATTGTGAGGCCGTCAATTCTCAGGGTAGGCATGCCGACACCGACTGGTACGCTCTGTCCATCTTTACCGCAGATGCCAACGCCTGAATCAAGACAGGAATCATTGCCGATTAATTTGATTTTCAACAATGCTTCGTGGCCGTTTCCAATCAAAGTCGCTCCTTTAACCGGAGTCGTAATTTTGCCTTTTTCAATCAGCCACGCCTGGCTCATGGAGAAAGCAAATTTGCCGCTGGTTATGTCGACTTGTCCTCCTCCGAAATTGAGGGCAAAAATACCATAGTCAACAGATTCAATAATTTCGTCAGGTTCCATTTCTCCGCTGAGCATGTAGGTATTAGTCATTCTGGGAATCGGTAGCGTCGCAAAACTTTCTCGTCTGCTGTTGCCGGTTGTTTTTTCTCCCATTAATGAAGCATTGAGCTCATCTTGTATGTAGCCTTTTAAAATGCCGTTCTCAATTAGCGTGGTGCATTGAGTCGGATTACCTTCATCATCGATGGTTAAAGAGCCTCGTCTGTCAATAATGGTTCCGTTATCAACAATAGTGACTCCTTCAGCAGCAACTTTTTGACCGATTTTGTTGGAGAAAACGCTGGTTCCTTTGCGGTTAAAGTCTCCCTCGAGACCGTGTCCAACGGCTTCATGCAATAACACTCCCGGCCAACCCGGACCAAGAACAACAGGGAATATACCGGCAGGTACAGCGATGGCCTCTAAATTTTGCATCGCTTGCTCGACTGCATCTTTGGCATAACTCTGTAACTTCTCGTCAGTGAAATAGTCCAAAGAAAAACGGGCGCCTCCGCCAGAATTGCCTTTTTCAACCCGTCCGTCTTTTTCAGCAAGAACACTAATGCCGACCCGAACAAGCGGACGTACATCTCCAACCAATGTACCGTCCCGCTTAGCAATAAGAACAACTTCGTGGACCGCGGCAATGGTCGTCATGACTTGAACAATATGCGGATTCAAAGCTCGGGCAAACTGATCCAGCTTTTTAATGATTTCTATTTTTTCTTCGGTGGATTTCAGTTCGATTGGGTTAACCGGTTGATATAAAGGTGAGGGCGGAGCCTTTTTCTCAATTTTTGTTATGTTTTTTTCTTTTGAGAAGTTCCCAATGGCCCGCACAGTCCTGACTGCCTCAATGAGAGAGTCTTTTGAAATTTCATCGGAATAAGCAAGAGCACTTTTTTCTTTGCAAACAGCCCTGACTCCGACTCCCATATCGGTGTTATAGGAACCGTTTTTGATGATGCCTTCTTCAAGAGCATAGCCCTCAGTGACGACCTTCTGAAAATAAAAGTCGGCCAGATCAATGGACTTTCCTTCGAATTCTGAAAAGGCAGCTTCAATATCGTTAATAGTGACCCCGTTGGCGGTTAACAAGGAGTCAATCGCAATTTCAGTATTATTAGTCATAGATGACGCGATTATCCAATGCCGGTAAATTGTCTCTGACTTGCTCGATAAATCTTGGATCGAGTTCTGTAATAATAAGTCCGCTTTCCGAGGCACCCATTTCACCTAATACTTTGCCCCAGCAATCAACGGAAATGGAATGACCCCAAAATGCCCGTCCGTCAGATGTGATCCCCGCTTGTGCAGGGGCACAGACATAGCAAAGGTTTTCTATAGCCCGGGCCCGGATTAACGTTTCCCAGTGAGCTCGGCCTGTTGTGGCAGTAAAGGCTGATGGAATGACAATCAAGTCCGGTGTGTTCAAGTGGCGGAAAAGCCCCGGGAATCTTAAGTCATAACAAATGGCTAAACCGACTTTAATGTCTGTCCCGTTATCGAGAGGTAGCACAAAACTCATAGGGTCTTTTCCTCTGGAGTACAACGAACTTTCATCATATCGTTCCTGTTCGTTGTGGTAACAGAAAAGATGAATTTTGTCGTACCTGCAGGCTAATTCTCCGAATGGGTCGTAGACCAGACAAGTATTAGTAACATGGTCTTTTTCTTCAGAAAAAAGAGCGATTGAACCGGCGACTATCCAGAGACCGAGATTTTTTGCCAGTGAAGACATTTTTTCCTGGACTAAACCTTCTCCCATTTTCTCAGCAGATGCTAAAACGTCTTGTCTTCCTCTTGGCATAAGAGAAAATGATTCAGGTAAACAAACAAGGTTACATCCGGATTTGGCAGCTCTTTTTATTAGTCTTTCAGCTTCCTCAAGATTCTCGTAGAGGTTGCTTCCGGATGTCATCTGGCATGTCGCGATCTTAAGCATTTGGCTTAGAGGCTCCTTTAAAATTTAGTTCTGTGTTCCAGTTTCTTAACAACCGGATGTGTCCAAGTTCCGGTCACTGAATATTCAAAAGAAAATAGCTTACTCAAAGGATCTTTGAAAATCAACTGAGCAATAAAGCTTCCGATTCCGGCTATCGGATTAGCAATAGCAAGAGCAATTGACGCTCCGGTCGCATTAATGTCCGGAAGAACCAGGATCTTAAGATCCTCCGTTTCATCTTTGACATTGACTAAACCGTTCGTAATAACAGTTGCTCCGCTTCCGACCATGGTCAGATCATTGATACGCATCAGACCGTTTTCCATATTCGTTTTGCCGATAATGGAATCAAAGTTCAACCCTTTGGAGAAGAAATCTCTGAAGTCTAAAGTTAAATAACGGGTCAAAGACTGCAACGACAAAAGCGTGAGAAGTTTTGCCGCACCTGGTTCAATCTTGAGAATTTCGCCTTTTCTCAAGTCGATGGAAAGTTTTCCGTCAAACGTGTTCGGATTGTACCCCAGTGGGGTACCGGTCCACGACAGTTCTCCTTTAACACTTCCCCGACCGTTTTTAATAACTTTTGCTAGGCCGAATCTGGTTAATAGACCGCCGAGATTTGTTATCTTGGTATCCAATAAAAGTGTGGTTGTATTCTTATTATCAAATGACTTCAACCAGCTACCTGAAGAGGCTAGTGTGGCATCGCTGTTAGTGATATTTAATTTTTGAATCTGCCACAAATGCCCTTGGCGGGAAAGAGTGTTTCTGGCTTTTAATTCAATCTTACCAAGCTTCTTGCTGCCGTAAATGAAGTTTTCAACCATTGCATTGATAGCCGGCCAACCGCCTTGAACTTGTACCGGTTTTGTATCTTGAGCAAATTCGCCGGCGGAGTCAGGAATATACAGTTTGGAGAAGTATGCCTGTAACTCCGCTTCTTTTCCATTTCTGGCTTTATTCCAGGCCAGATCGCCGGTAAGTTCAGAGCTTTCTATGTGAGCATGCCAACCGGTTTCAACTTGCCTTCCGACTAATTTGAATTTGTTCTGATTAAAGTTATCAATGAGCAACTCTCCAATGTTTATATTGACGGAGTTAATCAATGGAACTTCGACGATTTCTTCGTGGTGTTTATCGAGTTTTGGTTTTTCCTGAGGTAGTGATTTCAACACTTCCGTCCATTTGGCAACCGACAGAACCGGCGTGGCAAAATTAATGACAAATCCGTTCTTCGGAATCGGGGCCGCGTCACCGTTCGAAATGGAGGCGGCAACTAATTGATCGTTGCGTAAGGCAAATTTTCCGTCAAAAATGTTACCCAGAGTAAGGTCGACATTGACGTCGGAATTCTTCACACTGACATCCAGTTTCAGAGGATCTTTTTTAGCTGCAGGCTTATTAAAAGGAGCCGGTAGATTAATTGCCAAACCTTCTAATGAACTGGTTATATTAAGGCCGACTTTGTCAGAGGTAATCTCTCCTTTCAATGAGAATGGAGCAATTCCTTTAATGTACTTAGTTGACAAGTGAGCCAAGGATTCAACCGGAATAACTTGCTTTAAGGCTTGAGCCGGAATTCTTCCCGAGGTTGTCAACATGAATACACCTTTATCAGTCGTATTAAATTCAGCAGTTACATTTTCCCCGAAAGTTTTGGCAGAAAGATTCTGAGCTCGTGCTCCTTTTTCATTAAAGAATACCTTGCCGACCACGTTTGTCAGATCAGGAATTTGATATTGATTAAACTGAATTTCAGCTCCATTGACCGCAAAAAATCCGTTGACTGCAACTTCAGAATGACTGTCAAGAGGAACGGTGAGCTCCAGATCAAGATCTCCGTTACCTTTCCCTTTTGCTTTACCAAAAATATCTGCGGTGTATCCTTTGATGGGTGAAGTATTGACATACTTCAAATATGTCGGAATGGGACCGTGAGCGTCAGCATCAACCGTCAGAACAACAGAGTCATCCGTAAAGGAAGGAATCTCCACAATCGCCAGTCCGACGTTAACATCTCCGTAATGTCCCTTGTCGACAGTTGCTTTTAAGCCGTCACCGTGGAAATAGATTTTCCCTCCGACTCCTTCGACTGTCGGCCAAATGGCGCCCGGTTTGTTCTTAGCGTTCGGGTTATCAAATTTGACTGGATAAAAGTCAATAACACCATTTTCAAAGACGGCATCTACTGTGAATTTATGTAATTCAGTGTCTTTGTAAGGAAACTCATGAAGAGGTCCGGAAAACTCAAGAACACCGTTGGTGATATTTCCTCCAAGCAGTCCATATTTGAGCCATGCTACCGTCTCTTTTCCTGCAATTAGAGGAACATATTTCCAAACGGAGGCGACTTTGCCCCTTAACAATTGCCCGTAGGCTTTTACAAATCCATATTCACCTTGAGTTGAGTCATAACTACCGTGTCCCTTAAAAGCTAAATCATTATTTTCAATTTGCAGTAAATCGACATTGAAGAAGTACTTATCTTTAATATCCCAGTCTCCGTTGAGTTCGAGGGAGTCAAAATGGAAGCTGGCAGCATCAAAAAGGCCCGGAAGAGCAATACTCGAATTTGTACTGTTCAGAGAGACTTTCCCTTTCTGATTATTAATTTCAACAGAACCGGAAAGATTGTTAATACCCGGAAGCCAGAGTTTTCCTTTGCCGGGCGCGACATAACTTTGACTTGATACATTCTCAAACCGCAACGAGGCATTGTATGAAGAAGGAGTCGAAGAGTCACCGCTCCAGTTTGCCGTGACATTTTTAAGAATGCCGTTTAGCTTTCTGTCGACAATGAATTTTTTAAGATCTTCAGGTATCGGTAACGATGGAAATGCTTCAGCAAACCCTTTGATATTGACTGAATCGGCTTTAATCGTACCTCCGATGATGGTGTTTTGATTGTTGGTATTTAGCTCCAACGAGGCTGTAAAGGAAGGAGCCGTAATTCCCGATCCAAACTCAAAGGCAACCTGATCGGTGGAGACCTTATAAAAACTTTTACCAATTTCTCCTGAAACTTTACCTTTAAAGTAGTTAAGTAATAAGGGCGGAAGTTTCGGATCAAATGATAGATTCAGATCTGACAGAGCTCCGATAAATGTGGCAGAAGCGGGTTTCCACTGAACCAGGTTAAGCCAGAGTTTTCCGCTTCCAACGCCCTTGTATTTGAACTGAAAATCAGGGGCCCATTTGGCGACTTCACCAAAATTTACTTTTTCAACAGATAAGTAAATTAACTCATTCCACCCTGCAATACCTTTAAAGCTGGCCGATAAAGGAACGGAAAAATCTGCTTTAACAGAGACCGGCGTAGAAATATCCTCCGGTGGAACAAAATCTAGGGCAGCCTGTTTGTTTAATAAGGAGTTATCTAAAACAAAGTCTATTTGCTTCAGCTGTAAGGACTTATGTTCCGAGTTATCGGTGTAGTGAATTGTGCCGTTTTTTAAGCCAATTTTCTTTTGTTCAAACAAAAGTTCAACGGTACTGGGATCAAAATCAGATTGATTTTGCGCAATATTTTTAGCGCTATTGCTGAAGTCGAATTCTTTACCAATAGTATTAAATCGTAATTGGCCGGTCCTCTCGATGAACAATTCCGGTCCAATCACGGAAATGGAGGAGAAAATAGGCGTTAATTTGATAACCGACAAATAGGACGGTACAAGAACAAGTTCTTGTACTTTCAACGGTGTTTCGATTCCAAGTTGAACATTCTTCAAAGTGATGACGGGAGTAAAAAAATCCCAGGACGAAAAGATTCTCTCAATTGTCAAAGGAGTTCCGAGCAGTTCCGAGGCTTTGTTTTCTATTAAGGTCTTTTGACTTTCCAAATAGGGAAGTGCGTAGAAACGTAATACCAAAACAAGACCGAGAAAAAGAAAATAGACAACAACAAATGTCCAACCTAACCAAGCCAAAATTTTTTTATAGACGCTTTTAGGATGACCGTAGGATTCTGCCACAGTCTTATTTTCTTCTTGCATTTCCTTCGTATCCATGATTTTCCTACTGCTCAATCTTTGATTAACGTCTCATTTAGAAAAATTCTAAGGAAAAAAAAGTAACATAAGAGATCAGTCTGTCTCATTTAGTGAATACAAGAATGTTAAATACTCAATCCTTCGAACTTTCACCTATATCTAAGACAATCCAACCTTCCGAAGTTCTGCAATATTCCAATTATTTTAAAAATTGCTTGAATGCTTTAGCGCCGGAAAATTCTGAAGCAAGGCAAGACTTATTGGAAAAATTGTCTGAAATGATTTGGACAAAAGAAGCCATTGAAGAGGAGATAAACCAAATAACAGACGCCGATTCTCTGGAAACAGTGCTGAGAAAACTACGTCGTCAAATCATGATGGGTTTGATTCTCCGCGACATTACAGGTCGGGTTTCTTTGGAAGAAGTCGTTGCAGTGATGTCTGAGTTTGCTGAAGCGGTTATCAAAAAAACAGTCTATGTCCATGCTCGGGAGTTAGCAAAACGCTTCGGTGTGCCTCACTCTCCCGAAGGTGTTCCCCAGGATCTTCTCGTGGTGGGGATGGGAAAGCTTGGAGGAAAAGAGTTAAATGTATCAAGCGATATTGATTTAATTTTCTTCTACGATGAGGACGGAAGTTGCCGTCCGACAGAAGAATTCCCGAATCAGAGAAAAGAGTTGTCTAACCGCGAGTTTTATGAAAGATTAGCAAAGAAAATCATTCCGGCTATTTCAGACATTACCTATGACGGATTTGTATTCCGGGTAGATATGCGGTTAAGACCAAACGGAGATTCAGGACCAATCGTTGGTTCCAATGAGATGCTCGAGGAATATTTGGTCACACAAGGGAGGGACTGGGAAAGATTTGCCTGGTCGAAGGGACGAGTCATTAGCGGTCCGGTCTTTGCCTCCCCTGAACAATTTGAGATTCAGGCGAAAAATCTTCAAACCGTAGTTCGGCCGTTTGTTTATAGAAAATATCTTGATTTCGGAGCTATTAGTGCTTTGACAGACTTGCATGCGAAAATTAGAGCTTCGACAATTCAACGCGCTTTAACCGGCTTAAAAAACGGAATCAACGTCAAACTAGGACGAGGTGGAATCCGTGAGATCGAGTTTATTGTTCAGACATTTCAGGTAATCCGGGGAGGAAGAAACCCCGGTATTCGGCAACGAAATACACTCAAAGCCCTGGAAGTTTTAGCAAAAGAAGGAGTAATGGACTCAGACAAGGCAAACCAACTACAAAAAGCCTATGTCTTTCTGAGAAACTTGGAACACGCAATCCAATATGTCGATGACCAGCAAACTCAATTGTTGCCGGATGATGAGCACATCAAATCAAAAATTGCTGCGATGATGGGGCTGACAGTTGAGGAGCTCGATTCTAATTTGAAACACGTCAACAATTATGTTGCAGAGTGCTTCGACTCTATCTTCCAGACAAAGAGTGACGAGATCCAGGAAATCTGGCCGATAGGTTGGGAACAAGGCAGAGAGGAAGTAAAACCCCAATTGGTTGAACTTCTGCAAACAAAAGGGTTTTCAAAACCCGATAATGTAGCTTCTTCTCTTTTAGGTCTGACACGTACAAGAGCTTTTAAGGTTATAAATCCGGCGGCTAGAGATCGCCTTATAAAACTTGCTAAAAAGGTAATTAATACATCGGATTCTTTTCTACCCAGAGGTTCTTCCGGAATTAGTAAAGATGAAGTCGCTGAGCGTTATCTTCAATTCTTGGAAGCAATAGCGGGACGTCCTACTTATGTCTCATTGCTTCATCAGTATCCTCATGCTATGAATAAGGTGGGAAGAGTACTCGCTACCAGCCGGTGGGCAACAGACTATTTGACGCGTCATCCGATTCTCCTGGACGAATTACTGGACGAGCGCATTGCTTACGTTGATGACTACACACCGGTTGATACGATCGGATACATGGATAGAACCAGAGAGCGTCTTTCTTGTGTAGATGAAAATGATCAGGAAATGAGAATGAACTTATTAAGAGAAGCTCATCACGCTCGTCTGTTTAAGTTATTAATCGCTGACCTTGAAGGTCGCTTCTCAGTCGAGAGGCTGGCCGATCATTTATCAGCTTTGGCTGATTCCACCTTAGAAATAGCAATTGAAGAAGCCTGGAAAACTGTTCCCGGAGCCTTTAGAGAAATACCCAGGTTCTCAATCGTTGCTTATGGAAAATTAGGCGGAAAAGAACTTGGATATGCCAGTGATTTGGATCTTGTTTTTCTTTATCAGGACGACCACCCTGATGCAGAAAAAATTTATGTCCGTTTTGCCAGACGCCTAATGAATTGGCTGACAATAACCACAAGTTCAGGCAACTTATTTGATATCGACATGAGATTGCGTCCCAACGGGGAATCCGGCATGTTGGTGTGCTCTTTGGATTCATTTGAAAAATACGAACGCAATGAAGATGGAACGGGGGCCTGGCTTTGGGAGTATCAGGCTCTGACACGAGGCCGTTTTGTAGCCGGGGATCCGGAGATTGGACGGGCATTTGAAAGTATACGTAAAGAAATTTTATGCATGGATAGAGAGCCGCAAAAGACAGCGGTGGAAGTTCTGAAGATGCGTAAAAGAATGGAAGACGGACATCCGAATAACTCTCAATTGTTTGATGTAAAGCATGACAGAGGGGGTATGGTTGATATTGAATTCATGGTGCAATACATCGTTTTGGCCCATTCTCGTCAGCATCCTGAATTTGTCAACAATTTCGGCAATATTAAGCTACTAAGTATGGCCGAGGAGGCAGGTTTGCTTCCCGAAGGATACGGTCTTGCTTTAGGAGATGCTTACAGGCGTTATAGGAAGTATCAGCATGAATTTAGGCTAAATGCGCCGGAATCCATGCCGGTCAGGGCTGAAGAAGAAATGTTCAGCAAAGAGATTGAACTTGTGAGAAAAACTTGGAATTTGATTTTTCCACAGAAAGTGCAACAACTCGCCGCAGAGGAAAGCAACTGAATCGCATTAGCCTTAACAGCCTTCCTCTTTTAAGCGTTAAGTCAACGAGATTGACTGAACTGTCATTAAAATGCAGGCCTTTGTAAAGCTTTAATTAAAAATGCCGGTTAATCATTCTGACTATAGTGCTCCTTTTTGGATTCCGGGAGGAAATCTTCAGACAATCGTGCCTGCAGAACTTATGCGGCCGGAAAAAGTCGCCTATAGAAGAGAGATTTGGAATACTCCGGACGGTGATATTATCGCAGTTGACTGGAGCACTCCGGAGCCTCTGGATCCCAAGGCTCCTGTCATGGTTCATTTTCATGGTTTAGAGGGATCTTCAGAAAGCCATTATGCTCTGGAGTTGATGGCTAAATGCGCAGAAAATAATATCCGAGGAATTGTTATTCACTACCGGGGATGCGGCGGAATTGAAAATAAAAAATTCCGAGCCTATTGTGCGGCCGATACAACCGAACTGCAGTGGATATTCGAAAAAATCAGAAGGCTCTTTCCGGAGGCACCTGTTTTTTCGATGGGTGTCTCTTTAGGAGCCAATAATCTTCTTTTTTGGCTGGGAACGGGAAAAGAAAAGGTCAATAGGCTCATCAATGCGGCCGTTGCTATCTGCTCTCCGATGGATCTGATTAAAAGCAGTGAAAGAATTACAACTGGATTCAGCAAAATATACGACTTGAACTTCATTCGCACCATGAAGGAAAAAGCAATAAGAAAAGCCGAAGAGTTTCCTGGTTATGTTGATTTGGAAGCGATAAAGAAAATCAAAGACCTCAAAGATTTTGATGATGTCATTACGTCCAAAATGTTTGGCTATAAAGATGCTTTAGATTATTGGAAAAAGTGCTCTTCGCGACAGGTTCTAAAAGATATAACAGTTCCTACTTTGGTGATTAATGCCTTCAATGATCCGATAGTAGGTAAAGATTCTTTACCAACGGAAGATGAAGTTTCTGATAAAGTCGTTTTAGAATATACACAGGACGGCGGCCATTGCGGCTATCCTTTAGGACCATTCCCGGGCAACCTCGGCTATCTGCCGAAACGTACCCTGGATTTTTGTTTAAATCATCATCTATAAACTTCGCCGGTTTGTGCTTCCGGTATGGAGAGAGTTATGCCTTTGCGCCAAGATAAAAATTATTGGACAGGACTTGTCTACTTTATTCTGTTTATTCTGACTATTCCGGCCATGAACTGGGTCGTGATGAACGTCGGGACTTTCTGCCCTAAAGACGGTCCTTGCCTTATTCCGGTTTGGCCCGGTGTAATGGCTCCGAGCGGTGTACTGATGGCGGGATTTGCCCTTGTTTTGCGTGATGGTCTGCAGGCGAAACTTGGTGTGAAATGGTCTTTGTATGCAATCCTGATTGGAGCAGCCTTATCTGCATTCTTTTCAGAGCCATCTCTTGTTCTGGCTTCTGTCATGGCATTTTTCTTCTCTGAATTGGCTGATTTAATCGTCTACACTCCGATGAGAAAGAAATGGCCGGCATGGGCTATCATGGCAAGCGGTCTCGTAGGATCCGTTGTAGATAGTGCTATCTTCCTTTCCTTGGCGTTCGGTTCTATAGAATTCATCACAGGTCAGGTCCTAGGAAAGTTCTGGATGTCTTTGGCCGTGGCTGTTCTGATAGGTTATCTGCATCGCAAAAACAAGCAGATGAATATTAATCACGCTTAAGAACGATAATAAAATGAATAAATCCAAAACAGCTGTATTGATCGTTAACCTCGGTTCTCCGGAGTCTCCAACACCGGCTTCGGTCAAAACCTTTCTTAGAGAATTCCTGAGCGACAAACGCGTTATTGAGGTCAATCCGCTGGTCTGGAAATTCATTCTGAATTGTTTCATTTTGCCTAAGAGATCCGTTGCATCTGCTCAGCGGTACAAGTCGATTTGGACAAAAGAGGGCTCACCTCAAATTGTTCTGACAGACAAAATAGTCAATGGACTTAATGAGTTATTCAAACAGCAAGGGTCTGCGGTCACGGTCCATTCCGCAATGCGTTATGGCAAACCTTCAATTTCTGACGTAATAAAACGGCTTCATGAAGAAGAAGGAGTTCAAAATATTTTGATTGCTCCGCTAAATCCTCAATACTCTGCTACGACAACAGGGTCGATCATGGACGTCGTTTGCGATACTCTGAAAACAATGCGCAGTCAGCCGTCCATCCGTGTATTGAGAGATTTTTTTGATCGTGAAGAATTTATCGATTCTGTTGCTGACTCAATAAAAAACTATTGGGCAAAGAAGGGCAAGATTGGACCGAACGACAAATTGGTTTTGAGTTTTCATGGCATGCCCGTCAGTTACATTGAAAAAGGCGACCCTTACAAGTCTCAGGTTGAAGTTTCTACTCGCCTCATTTCAGAGAAACTGGATATACCGGAATCTTCAATCGTTCAGACTTTTCAATCAAGATTCGGCAAAGATTTATGGTTAACTCCTTATACAGACGTAACACTGGACAAACTGGCCAAAGACGGAGTTAAGAGAGTGGATATTGCCTGTCCTTGTTTCGTAACTGACTGTCTTGAGACGTTGGAAGAAATTCAAACTGAAGGTAAAGAAATCTTCAAAAAGGCCGGAGGCAAAGAATTCAACTATATCCCTTGTGTCAACCATGATGAAGGTTGGCTCAAAAATTTTCATCGTCTTTTATCTTCAAACTTACAAGGTTGGTAATTCACCACACAATATATATTGCTTCATAGAGGTTAATTTTCTTTCTTTTAGTTAGTAAATTAACCTCTTCAAATTTGATAAATCTTCTGTCTTCTAGCAGTTTCTGAGATAAATAAGAATCATTTCAAAATTATTTTGTGCAGTATGCTAAGAATAGTTACATCTTGATCAGTTCCTTTTTTATTCTCATATTGGTAACCATTGAACTCAAGCGCTCTTAATTAACATATTGATTTAAAAAGAAATGGTTACATTCATCGAGGGCTTAAATCGGGCGGCACAAGCTTAGATGGATTTCTTATAGGTTTAAAGTTTATTCAATCGAGGTTGAAATAAATGGGCTTAGCTCCATATACAACTTCAAAGAGATGTTGAGTAAAAACTTATGTCTCGCCTCCTTAATTTTTGGAGTGTTGAATGCAAGAAAATAGATTCGAAGAAAATAAACAATTTGAACAAGGACCGGAAGAGGGGCTCCCCGGTGCCGACCAGGCACAGGGAGTAAATCCTGAAAATCCGGAACTTCCAGATTTAGATCTCACAAAAGAGCTCGAAGCAGCTCAAGCAAAAGCTGCAGAGAACTATGACCTTTATGTTCGCGCTGTCGCGGAGGCGGATAACGTTCGTCGTCGTGCTTCAGAAGATATTGCCAAGGCCAGAAAATTCAGTATTGAAAAGTTTGCTGAATCAATGCTGCCTGTTGTCGATAGCCTGGAGAAAGCTTTAGAGGCATCAGCCAACGAGCAGGGAGCTTTGAAAGAAGGTCTTGAGATCACATACCGCCAGCTCAAGAGCGCTTTAGAAAACAACGGTATGAAAGAAGAAAATCCCGTGGGGTTGAAATTTGACCCGAACACTATGCAGGCGATAACAATGGTGAAAGATCCTGCAGTCCAACCGGGCTGCGTTGCCCAAGTGTTCCAGAGAGGCTGGAAGATCGCTGACAGAGTTTTGAGACCCGCAATGGTCGCAGTCTCTCAATAGCGGACTTGTTTTTTTAAGAATCATCTCAATATTGGAAATATAAACGCGGGGTGTGACCCCGAATGTGAGGAAATAGAATGGCAAAAATCATTGGTATTGACCTTGGTACTACAAACTCTGCAGTTGCAGTTGTAGAAGGTGAGAAGGTCCGTGTTATTGAGAACAGTGAAGGTGCACGTACAACACCTTCCATCGTCGCTTATCTTGAAAACGGCGAAGTTCTCGTCGGTGCACCTGCTAAACGTCAGGCTGTTACAAACCCTGCTAACACATTATTTGCTATCAAGCGTTTGATTGGTCGTCGTTTCGATGATAAGGAAGTTCAAAAAGATATTAATTTGATGCCTTATAAGATCATCAAAGCTCCTAACGGTGACGCTTGGGTTCAGGTCCTTGGTGACAAGGATTTAGCTCCTCAACAGGTTTCTGCTGAAATTCTTCGTAAGATGAAGCAGACTGCTGAAGATTATCTTGGTGAAAAAGTTACAGAAGCCGTTATTACAGTTCCGGCTTACTTTAACGACTCTCAACGTCAAGCAACTAAAGATGCCGGTAAGATTGCCGGTCTTGATGTCCGCCGTATCATTAACGAACCTACAGCAGCTGCTTTGGCTTTTGGTATGGACAAAGGTGGCAAGGGCGATCGTAAGATTGCTGTTTATGACCTCGGTGGCGGTACATTCGATATTTCCATTATTGATTTGGCTGATGTCGATGGCGAAAAACAGTTCGAAGTTCTTTCAACAAACGGTGATACATTCCTTGGTGGTGAAGACTTTGACCAGAGAATCGTTGACTATGTCATCGCAGAATTCAAGAAAGACACAGGTATTGACCTCAGCAAAGACATTCTTGCTCTTCAACGTTTGAAAGATGCTGCTGAAAAAGCAAAGATCGAGTTGTCCAGCCGTCAGGAAACAGAGATTAACCTTCCTTACATTACAGCTGATGCAACCGGTCCGAAACATTTGAATATCAAATTAACTCGTTCTAAGCTCGAAAGCTTGGTTGAAGATTTGATTCAGAGAACTATTGAACCTTGCAAGAAAGCATTGAAGGATGCTAATGCAACAATTTCTGATATCTCTGACGTAATTCTCGTCGGTGGTCAGACTCGTATGCCTGCTGTACAGGAAGCTGTTAAGAATTTCTTCGGCAAGGATCCTCGTAAAGACGTTAACCCGGACGAAGCAGTTGCTATCGGTGCTGCAATTCAGGGTGCTGTTCTCTCCGGTGATCGTAACGACGTTCTCTTATTAGACGTTACACCGTTGACATTGGGTATTGAAACACTTGGCGGAGTAATGACTCCGATGATCAAGCGTAATACAACAATTCCGACAAAACACAGCCAGACCTTCTCCACAGCTGAAGACAACCAGCCTGCTGTAACTATTAAGGTTTACCAGGGTGAACGTGAAATGGCTGCTGACAATAAACTTCTTGGTGAGTTCAACCTTGAAGGTATTGCTCCGGCTCCTCGTGGTTTGCCGCAGATTGAAGTTACATTCGATATCGACGCTAACGGTATTCTTCACGTTTCCGCAAAAGACAAAGCAACCGGCAAGGAAAACAAGATCACTATTAAGGCAAGCTCCGGCTTAACTGAAGAAGATGTTGAAAGAATGGTTGCTGATGCTGAAGCTAACAAGGCTGAGGACCGCCGTCGTGTTGAACTTGCAACTGCAAGAAACAACGCAGATGCTGCAATCCATCAGGTCCAGAAGACACTTGCCGACCTTGGAGAAAAGGTTGACGGTGCTGACAGAGCTGCATGCGAAACAGCTATCAAGGATCTTGAAGAAGCCGTTAAGGGCGAAGACAAAGACAGAATCGTTAAATTGACTGAAACACTCAACACAGCTGCTCAGAAGATCGGTGAAAAACTGAATGCTCAAGCCTCTCAGGCCGGCGCTCAGCAGCCTCAAAGTGGTGCACAACAGCAGAAGAAAGACGATGATGTAGTTGATGCTGATTTCAAGGAAGTCTAATAATCAGTGACACAACTTACGTCTTGTTTTAAATAAATTAGGGCTGTCCTCGCAAGGGGACGGCCCTATTGGCTACACTAAACAACTACTATTTCTTTAATCAAAGAGTAATTCAATGGCTGATGCTGAACTCGACTATTACGAAGTTCTGGGTGTAGAAAGAAACGCAACCCAAGAAGAAATTAAAAAAAATTATCGCCGCATGGCGATGAAATACCATCCGGATCGCAATCACGGAGATAAAGCAGCAGAAGAGAAGTTTAAACAGGTTGGAGAAGCCTACGAAATTTTGAGTGACCCTCAAAAAAGAGCTGCATATGATCGTTATGGCCATTCAGCTTTCGGTGGCGGCGGTCAAGGCGGCTTCGGAGGATTCGAAGGTGGCTTCGGAGGATTCAATTCTGCAGGATTCGACAACATCAACGACATATTTGCAGATATTTTTGGAGCTGCCGGTGCTCGTTCAAGAGGCGGTAACCGTAATATGCGCCGTGGAGAAGATTTGCAATATGAAATTGAAATCACTCTGGAACAGGCTGCAGAAGGTTACGAAACCGAGATTCAAATTCCTACTTGGACCAAATGTGACGCTTGCGATGGTACCGGTGCTAAAAAAGGAACTAAACCAAAAGAATGTCCGACATGCCATGGAGCGGGAACAGTTCGCGTGGGCGCCGGTTTCTTCCAAGTTGAACAGACTTGTCCGACTTGTCATGGTAAGGGGACAATCATCGATAAACCATGTCCGAAATGTCACGGAACAGGTTGGAAAGAAGAACGTAAAAAGATTGAAGTTAAGATTCCGGCCGGTATTGATGACGGTCAGAAAATCCGTCTGTCAGGATATGGCTATCCCGGCGAAAACGGTGGCTCTCCCGGAGACTTGTATGTTTTAGTTAACGTCAAGCCTAACGATTTGTTTGAGAGAGACGGTCCTGACCTTCATATCGAGATGCCTTTGAGCTTTGCTAAGGCAGCCCTTGGAGGGGAACTTGAAGTTCCGACGCTGACTGGCAAGATCACATTAAAGATTCCGGAAGGTACTCAATCAGGTAAGATTTTCAGATTGAAAGGTAAAGGTATCAAGAGTCTTAGAACTTCAGCCATGGGCGATTTGTATGTTCATACCACAATTGAAACACCTGTAAATCTGACAAAAGAGCAAAAAGAATTGCTCGAGAAGTTTGATGCCACGCTGACCAATAGTGAAGTTAGCCATCATGCGCCTGAGAAAAAAGGCTTTTTTGATAAATTAGGCGATTTATTCAAATAATCGTCAGAAAGCAAAAGAAAAAAATGCAAGAACGCTCGGTTGATATAGATCTTCAGAGCGTTTCTGTACTTCTGGAGACGGAGAATTTTGCGGTCGTTAATAAACCGCCAAAGTTATTGGTACACCGCTCCGAAATTGCAAATAAAGATGAAGAGTTTTTGCTTCAGAAAGTCCGAGATCATTTCGGAAGAAAAGTTTGGCCTTTGACAAGACTCGACAGAGGAACATCGGGAGCAATAATTTTTGCTTTCAGTCCTGAAGCTCTAAAAGTTCTTAAAGAACAGGCGAATATCTCGAAGTTCTATTGTGCAGTCACGCGCGGATATACAGCTGAGGAAGGCCGGATCGATCATCTGCTAAAACCGCCCATAGATTCGTACTTACGCGTACAGAAAACTGAGCCACAGCAGGCAATATCAAATTTCCGGAGAATTGCAACCGCAGAAGTACCTGTGCCTTACGGAAGTTTTCTTACGACTCGGCTTTCACTTGTCAGTTTATGGTTGGAAACCGGACGACAACATCAGATACGACGGCATTTGAAGTGGATTTCTCATCCGGTTATTGGTGACTCGACTTACGGAAAAGGTCCTCTCAACAGAGCGCTCTTTCATTATTTCGGATTTGAAAGGATGTTATTGCATTGCTCTGTTATCAATATTACTAATGCCTGGTCAAAGAATTATTCGGTTTATGCAGATCCTTTCCCGGATTTTAATAAAGTGATCGATAGATGCGGTTGGAGAGCACCATTCGATAAAGAAATTTTGAGTCGGAAGTCAGAAGTCCATCTGCTGAAAGCATAAAAACTAGTTAAAGGTTTCATAAACAAGGTTTTCAAGTCATATAGTTATAAATGTTTAGTCCTCAATCCAAACGTTTATACAAATATGAAAAAAAGTCTTTTATTAATGGCCATGGTGATGGCTGCATCCTCACTGAGCATGACATCTTTTGATGTATCTGCTCGTTCTTTAGCTCAAATTAAAGAAAGCGGTGTATTACTGGTAGGTTCAACCGGTGATTACAAGCCAATGAGTTATCTCAACAAAGAAACCGGTAAATATGAAGGCTTTGATGCCGAAATGGCAGAATCACTGGCCAAATATCTGGGTGTCAAGCTGAAATATGTTCCGACTAAATGGAAGACACTGCAACAAGATACGATGGATGATAAGTTTGATGTAGGTATTAGCGGAATCACCGTCACTGATGCTCGTAAAAAAGTGATGACGATGTCTGACGGTTATCTGACTTTCGGTAAGACAATCCTGGTCACAAAAGGCAAGGAGGGGAAGTTCAAGACATTGAATGATGTCAACCAACCGGATGTCAGAGTGATGTATAACCCGGGCGGAACCAATGAGAAATTTGCCAAGGAATCTACGCCGAAAGCTCAATTAACAATGCATGAACATAATGCTGAAATCCCGGGCTTAGTTGGTGAAGGAAAAGCCGATGTCATGATTACAGAAACAATGGAAGCTCGTCGGTACGTAAAAGACAACCCCAAACTGGCAGCTCCTTTGGTAGATAAACCGTTTACACAAAATCATTTTGGTGTCTTAATGAAACAAGGTTATCCGAAACTTGAAGAAGCCGTGAATGATTGGATGAAAAAAGTCAAGGCGGACGGCACTATGGATAAATGGGAAGTTCAATATATCAAGTAAGAGCTTCGTTTAAATTAGGACTATTTATAGGGAGGTTCTATAAATTCAAAAAATTTTATAGAACCTAACTGAGAATGCCATCAACATTAAGATTGTAATCGTTAAATTCTCTAAAAGCCGTGACCTTTAGGGCATTTTTAATGATTTCTGATTTTTTTGATGCGCCAATCTCTCGATTCCTTGATAATTTGTATTCAAAAAATTTATAGCTAACTATTTAGACGAACCGATAAACTAAAAAAATTTGGCAATAGGGGACTGAGTCCTATTGCCAATTCTGATTTAGTCAGCGATTTATTTTACTTCTCTTCAGCAGCATTCTCACCGGCAATTCTTCCGGAGGTGTATGCAACACCCAAACCGCTTCCTGAGGTGTAAACACGATTGTAGTAAGGACGGTTTGTTGTCTCGCCGCCGGCATAAAGACCTTTAATTACAGAGCCGTCGGGACGGAGAACTTGGAATTTGTCGTTTGTGACAACGCCACCCATAGTACCACCGGTTTGTGGTACAACTCTGATTGCATAGAACGGAGCCTTAGTAAAGGGAAGGATATGTTCTTTTGGCTTATTAAATTCACTATCCTTACCGCTTGTGGCAGCATCGTTATATAACTTCATAGTTCTTTCTAGATTTTTTGCAGGAACGCCTATTTTCTTAGCGAGAGCTTGCCAAGAATCTGCCCCAACAGCAATCTTCGGATCATTGTATTCTTTTAAAGGCAAGACCTTAGCAGCGTCAGAACTATCTGTAATGGCCCATACAGCCTTTTGTGCCGCAATAGGATCTGTCAAGTAAGGAAGATTCTCATTAACGAATCGTTTGCCGTTTTCGTTGACGAAAACACAATCTTTGTACTTATTCTTGTTGGTAAATGTTTTTTCTAAAGATTTTTTAGCAGCCCCGGCATAAAGTCCGATAACCCAAGCATCCTTGTAAGAATCAGCTCCAACTTTTTGTGCCATCTTTATTCCGTCACCGGTGGCACCCATAGTGGCCACTGACACTTCAGTATAAGGTGCATAACTCGGAACGTATTTTTTCATCATCTCTTTATTTCTAGCAAATCCTCCGGTTGCTAGAACAACAGCTTTAGCATTAATTTCGTATTCGGTATCACCTTTCTTGGCTTTAACTCCGACAACATCGCCCTTGCTATTGGTGATCAAAGAGGTCACCGGTGTGGCGGTCATTATTGGAACACCTTCTTTATTCAGATATTTCTTAAAGTTTTGAATTACAAATCTGCCACCGGCTGGAGAAGAACCTCTTCCGGATGCAGGAACCGGTGCTTCTTTAGGTGAGTGGGCATATTTGGGACCGCCATAACCGAAAGGACGAGGATCTGCGTATGGATGTCCGATAGACTCTTCAATCCAATCAACTGTTTTTGTAAATTCATTAGTAATCTTTCTTACTTTTTGTTCGTTAGGAAAAGCTTTATCTCCGCCCGGGAATGATCTTTTTTGATCATTGAGCCAGATCTGAGCATATCCTTCAGGTGTTGTATTAGTTAAGCCTGCTCTTTGTTGAGCTTTGGAACCACCTGCAGCAATGGAACCGCCGGAGAATGCAGAACTACCACCAATAAATGGAAGCTTTTCGAGTAAGATGACTTTGGCTCCCTTTTGATGTGCAGCAGCTGCTGCGGCAACTCCAGTACCGCCACCACCAACAACGACAACGTCTGTGTCAATTTTTTCAACACCGGCAAATGCGGCGGTTGAGACCAACAGACTTGATAATAAAAGTGACAATTTTGTTATCTGCATCATTTTTGCTCCTGTTAACAGAGTATTGCGATTAATTAAATTAAGTGTTTAGAACGTGTGGGTAAGACCTAAACTTATTTCCAGTGTTTTGGCCTTATCTTTTGAGTAATTTTTGTACCTTAAAGAATCTTGTGTACTACTTGTAAGAACGTATATGGTTGTTCTTTTGGATAGAGGACGAGCATAACCAAATGAAGCTCCCAACCTATATCCACGTTTAAGATCGGATTGATGCGATGGTTTCGTCCGGTTATAACCAAAGCCAAACATTAATTGGCCGCTCCAAATCTTGTATTCAATTCCACCTAGCAAGGCCTCGCCGTTTAGGTAAGTATCAGGAGTCCAGACGGTTTTGTAGCTCTTTAAGAATTTTGTTGTTCCGTTTCTGAAAACTTGAGCTTTATCCGATCAATATTTAAGGAACCTCCTGCGGTAATGGAATAGGCTGTTTTAGCTCTTGTTCCGCCAGCCATTCTTGAATACTGAAGGCGATCGTAGATTAGATTGAGGTCAACATTGGATGTCTTATATTTCAGACCCGCTGCATAGTAATGAGAAGTGGAGCTTCTGCCTTCAACACCGTGCTGAACGCCTTCGACATTCGGATTAATATCTTCTTGATTATCACCGTCAAAAGAATATTGAAGCCTAAGTTCAAAACCTTGAACCTGAGGGCTGATATATGAGATCATGTTGTCGAAACGTTGATGACCCCACATATAATTATTAGCAGCGGCTGAATAATCGCCACATGAAGTACCAAATGGAGAAAACCAGCCACTCATGGATAAAGGACCAGCTCCGCTGTTGATGGCTCCAATACGACCTAGGAACAAGTTGCCGAAGGGGCTATCAACATTGATAGTGGACTGTCTGCCGAAAAGCCTTCCACCTAAAGTAGTTTTTCCATTGTCAGGCGTAAATCCGTTCTCTAAAGTAAATCCTATGGAGAAACCTTTTCCTAAGTCTTCACTTCCCTTAATACCCCAACGTGATCCTCTCCAGACATTAGACTTCAACTCGGCCTTGTTTGTAGCAGAGCTGATTCCGTCTTTTAAAGATTTGTTTTGATGAGAATAGACAAGAGCCTCATCAATAAATCCGTAAAGTGTCACGGAAGAAGCGTGACTTAAAGCCACTAGAAATGGAGAGCATAAAGCAACAAGAAAAAAAGGTTTCATCACGTAGCACCACTCTAGTTAGAACAATTTAGATTTGAATACCAAAAAGTTGAGATGCATTTTGATACATCACCTTCTTATAGATATCTTTATTTGGAATCATGGCAGCATAACGGCCGACAGTTTCTTTAAACGGTAGAAGAGGATAAGCCGAACCGAACAAGAAGCGATCTTGGAGGTATCCGTTCATCGCATCAATATATTCTCTGGCGCCGGGGACTCCACCAAACATATACATATCACCGGCTAAATAAATGTTTGGATACCAGTAAGCAATTCCTAGAATTTTCTGAACCTGAGGCCAGCCACCATGAGCCATATAGAATTTAACCTTAGGGAAAGCTGCAGCAATGTCCGCTACTGCCTCGTGATCAGTTGTACGGATTAAATTAGGAGAGTTGTTGCCACCAGTCATTAATGCAACAACCAGTCCCTTCTGGGAACATACTTCGTAAAGCGGATAAAGTTTCGGGTCATTAACTTGAGTCGTAACTTTGGCTCTTCCCGGTTCAAGGTAAATTCCCTTAAGAGGTCCGTTAATCGCAAACTTATCAATAAGAGCTAGATTCTTGTCAATTGGATCTGATGCATCTAAAGTACATAATGATCTGATTCGACCGTTAAAGTGCTCTTGCATTTTGACGAGGCTCTCATTAGGAATGTTGCGTTTCATTGCAAGACCGCAAGTAATTCCGGCTTCATCCATTTCTCTTAGCATGAATTCTTCTGACTCTTGAATAACTGAAGGAGGTCTATTCCAGCCTGTTCTAGCGTATGCAGCACCACATTTGGCATTCGGAAATGTTTTTAAGAATTCTCCCCATCTTGGACGTAATCTGGCATCAATCACGGGGCAAATTGGTTTTTCCCAGACAAAATTGTCATCTGCCGGGATAACAGCTGCTTGAGCAGTTGAACTTACCATTGGGATAGCAGCTGAACCGATAGCCGCTGAAATGAAAGATCTTCTTTTCATAGAATACTCCTTGGAAAAATTTAGGAATCTTTTGAACTGAAAGAGATTTTTTAAGCTCTCAAAAAGTTTCGTTATGAAAAAGTTTAAAAAAGATGGCTTCCTTGCACATGAGCAAAAAACGCTGCTTAATTACGCAATATCGTTTTCCCTGAAGGGTTAGGTACCTGGGAAAAGTTTCTTATATCCTTTATGGTGGTTTGGTATTTAGCGGATTGCTCGACAGATGAAGACTTATAAGAAACACTTTTCGTTTGGAGCTTTAAAAAGAAATATATTGAAATCGGCACTATTCTTATCTTTATTGTCCCTAGCTCCGTATGAATTTGTTTATTGCAAGACAAAGGAGGATATACGAGAAAATCAGGTTGAGAATGCCGTACTTACAATTTTTTCGGAATATCCTAGATCAGACGGCTCTCTCACATATATTCCTGACTCCATTAAAAAATTAGTCGCATCCCTAAAGAATGAATCTCATGATGTCTTTAACTACAGTAGGGATGACTTGGTTCGAGCTATCGATCGGAATAGACCAAATTTTATTTTTGCCAATAGCGATCTAGCCATACTTTTAAAGAAATATAGAGACTATGAACCACTTCTTTCGTTCCAGAGTGCTGCAGCCTCTGATCCCAGATTTTCTGCTTCTAGCTTAATCATTACTCTAAAAACCAGTAGCGTAAAAGCGCTTTCTCAGTTGACTAATCAACGAATTGGCAAGCTTTCCACAGCCAATATGGCCGGTTGGAAGTCAGCGGTAGGCGAAGTCCAATCAATGGGTCTGGATACAAAGGAATTCTTTAAGAGATTGCAAACCTTTCAATCTAGAAAAGACATGCTCTCAGCGTTGTTGAACGGAAAAATAGAGGCGGCAATTCTTCCGGGCTGTGCGTATGAAAGATTAAATAGAGAGGTTAGAGAGCAACTGAAGCCGATTGAACCTAGGAACTTTAGTGGAAACCAATGTCTTTCAACTTCCGAACTATATCCCTCCTGGACTTTATTAGTAAGTAGAGAAACGCCTGCAGGACTTAAAAATTTGGTTCAATCAATACTTGAGAATTATCACGTTCCAGGAAATGTAGGAGTATGGTCAAGTCCGGCTGACCTCAGAGATGTATATGCTTTGATCAGAAGAACAAACGATCATTTGATTGATTATTATGAGCCCAAAAACATTATTGACTTTCTTAGAGAGTTTAGATTTGAATTTTTCTTCATCATTATTCTGATTGCGACTTTAGTCATCCATGACAGAATAATGACGTTAAAGTTCAATAGGCAGACTTTGAAATTGAAAAAGACGCTTAATGAACAACATCAGGCTGAGAGAAAACTAAACGCATGGGAAAAAGCTAATATAATTGGAACAATGTCAACCATGGTATCCCATGAGCTAAAACAACCTTTAACGGTAATCAATAATTTTTCTCAAAGTTTGTTGGCGCGAGTAGAAAGAGATGAACAACCGCTCAAAAAAGACGTTATTCTTTATGCTCTGAATAATATCCAAGAAAGCACAGAAAAAGCCTTGGCTATTATTGATCATGTAAGAAGTTATTCACGAGGAACTGACGCAGAAAAGTCAAAAGTAAATCTCTCCTCTCTTGTTTCATCGCTTATAACGAAAATTCAGACAAAAAGTCCCAACATCTCAGTTTCTCAATCTATACAACCGAATATCTTTATTTTCTCCAATCTGTTAGAAACTGAAATTTGTATTTTGAATATTCTTAAGAATGCTGACGAAGCCTTGGTTGGAACGAAATTCCCCCAAATACAGGTCGAGTTAGAAAAAACAAAAGATAACTATGCGCTAGTGAAAATATGGGACAACGGACCTGGTTTGACAGAGAGTCAGATCAGAAATTTAAGCCATCCGCTACAAACTTCTAAAGAAAAAGGGTTAGGGCTGGGAATCTCTTTGGTTAGAACGATTTTGGAAAAAAATAGAGGGTCTCTTCAAATCTCAAGCCGGAAATCAGGAGGATTATTAATTGAAATGAAGTTTGGGAGCCTTTTGGACAATGTTGAAAATTCAAAGCAAATTTAGCTTGAGCAAAATTTTGTACACATCAACAGGGTTACGCACGTCAAGCTTGCGATACACCATAGTTCTGTGCGCTTGAATTGTTCTTTCTGAGCAATTTAATTTGTCCGCTATCTGCTTGTTTAAAAGTCCTTGACAGACAAGTCGAGCAACTTCTTTTTCTTTGCCTGTTAAAGATTTCCAGTTTTTAGCATCTTGATCTTTTGAAATTATTTCTTCGACTTTTTCTGCTGCTATAGATAAAGCCTCTAGTAGCTTTTGTAAAGGAACGGGCTTTGTTAAAAATGTAATGGCACCGGCATGTAATGCATCAACGGCCATATCCACACTGCCATGACCGGTTAAAAATATTAAGGGCAAAGAACAATGGAGATTATTTAAATGAGTTTGTAGTTCTAAGCCGTTCATTTTTTCCATGCGAATATCAACGATAGCGCAACCCGGTGTTTTGAGATTATCCTTCTCCAGAAATTGCTCAGCACTTTCATAACATCGAACCATCCAACCTTCACCTTCTAGTAAAAAGCGATAAGAATTACGGACATCTTCGTCATCATCAATGACTCTTATCAGCATTTGATTTTGTAAGTGATGGTCAGCGAATTTAGACATGTCTTTATTCCCGTATGAGACTTAACCAAATTATAGGCGGATAGGTTCAGTTAGTTAATTACAACAATGAAAGAACATTGATTAACAACCTTATCTCTTTGAATTTTCAGGAGAAGGTAATTGCGTTGTCTTTCGTGTTTTCTAGAAGAAATTGAATATTTATTTCACGTATTCCATTTGAATGAAATCAAGTTTTGACAACATGATCTCACCTATTAAAAGAAGAAACATAAATCCGAATGAATATAGCTATAAGAACTAATTAACACCCAAGACCTAAGTTAAAACAGGTACCTCAAAATCTGGCCTTCATCTTTTTCCTAGCGTACCTTCTTCTTTTTAGATACAAACCAGGTAAAGAAAACAGGGATGAAGAAGGTTGTTACAAACGTTGCAACTAGCATTCCGCCCAAAACTCCGGTCCCCATGGATTGTCTTGCCGCTGCTCCGGCACCGGTGGCAGTAGCGAGCGGAATAACTCCTAGAATAAAGGCCATTGAAGTCATTACAATCGGACGAAGTCTCAGCTTGGAAGCTTCAATTGCAGCTTCTTTAGCACTCTTTCCTTGCTCCATCAATTGGGAAGCAAACTCAACAATAAGAATCGCATTCTTGGCGGTCAATCCGATGAGAACTAAGAGACCAATTTGAAAATAAATATCGTTATTGAATCCTCTGAAATAGGTTGCAACCAAAGCACCAAGAACGGAATATGGAACCGCCATAACAACGGCTATCGGCAACGACCATCTTTCAAACTGTGCGGCAAGCACAAGGAAAACGATAATGAGACCGAATGCAAAAGCACTCACTGATGAACTTCCGATTCGTTTTTCGTGGAATGCTTGACCGACCCACTCTAAATGATATCCGCTCGGTAAGGCTTGCGAGTATTTTTCGACGACGTTGATTAAGTCTCCTGTGCTATAGCCTTGAGCAGCCTGAATATTCATAGAGCCGCCCAAAAATCCGTTAATTTTTTTCAAGGATTCCGGTCCGGAGACTCTGTCAACTTTTACTAAAGTTGATAAAGGAACCATTTTGCCGGATGAAGAACGGACGTACAGTTCTCCTAAGCTTTCCGGAGTCATACGGAATTGAGCATCCGCCTGGATGTAGACTCTGTAAATTTTTCCGATTCGTGTGAAGTCATTAACGTACTTACCGCCCATAAAATAGGCAAGAGTGTTGTATACGTCTTTTATAGGAATACCCATGGCCAGAGCCTTTGCTTCATCAACTGTAAGGTAAAGTTGTGGAGCATCAGCTTGAATCATTGCCCGCGCAGAACTAACAGAATTTTCTTTCTCAAGTAACTCTTTAAAGTCCTGAGAGACTTGCTGCAATGCCAAAGGATCATCACTCTCACGGGATTGGATAAAAAAGTCCAGACCGCCGGCTCGGCCTAATCCTCGGATTGGAGGTGGATTGACAGCCTGACCTGTGGAATCAGAGCGACTGTTAGCCAGTTTCTGTAATTCTTTAATAATCTGATCCGAACGAATGTCTCTTTTTTCCCAAGGTTGAAGTTGTACTAAGAAAGTAGCAGCATTAGATTTTGTATCGTTCGCAATAGTGTCATTGGCCACCAAAGAGGTCACTTGTTGTACACCTTCGATTTTCCGTATTTCCTTTGACAACTCGTCAACAACCTTCCCGGTTCTGTTTAAAGAAGCGCCCTCCGGTAACTGAATTGCAAGACGAGCCATTCCCTGGTCTTCTTTTGGCACAAATGAGGTCGGAACAATCTTTAAAAGTTCGGAACATCCGATAACCGCAATGATTAAAGATAAAGCGGCAATCCATTTATGTGCAAGAAGATAACTGACACCTGATACAAAGAAAGAGCGGAAGCTATTGAAGCCATTGTTGAAAAAATTGAAGATTTTTAATGGCTGTTCTTTCTGTTTTAACAAAATTGCACACAAGGCCGGGGTCAAAGTTAGTGCTACAAATCCTGACAACACGACAGAAACACCGATGGTGACTGCAAACTGACGATACAGCTCACCAGCAATTCCACCAAGGAAGGCAACCGGCGTGAAAACACAGCTGAGCACTAAAACAATTGCGATCAAAGCTCCGCCAACCTCTTTCATGGCTTTTTTACTTGCTTCAATCGGATTTAAATGCTCGGTAACCATTAAACGTTCTACGTTTTCCAATACAACAATCGCGTCGTCAACCACAATACCGATGGCCAAGGTCATGGCAAACAAGGTTAGGGTATTAATACTAAAGCCAAGTGCCCATAAACCTGCAAGTGTTCCAATCAAAGAGACCGGCACGGCTAGCATCGGAATAATTGTTGCGCGCCAACTTTGAAGGAAGATGTAAACCACTACCAGAACAAGAAGGGCAGCTTCCATTAAGGTTTGTACAACTTCAGATAAAGCTGCTTCGACAAAGATAGAATTATCGTCAGTGATGGTATAGGTAATATTGTCCGGAAATGCTTCCGACAGTTCTTTTAGTTTAGCTTTGACGTCTTCCGCTGTTTGAAGTGCATTTGCTCCGGGTTGTAAGTACACAGCAACGGTAATACTCGGATAGTCATTTAACCGGTTATAAGCTTCATAACTTCTGTTTCCGACCTCAATTCTTGCGAAATCTCTGATTCTCAGTACACCGTCAGCTCCATTAGAACGGACAGTGATGGCTCCGAATTCCTCAGGAGTTAACAATTGGCCTTTGGTACGGATCGTATAGACCAATTGTTGGCTGTCTTCATTGGGAGCTGCTCCGATTTTTCCGGCAGCGTATTGCATATTTTGTTGTTCAATTGCATCCTGAACATCCATCGCGGTAACGCCAAGCTGTGCCATTTTTTTGGGATCCAGCCATATTCTCATCGCGCTCTGAGAATTACCGAAAACGTCAACATCCCCAACGCCGGGAACTCGTTTTAAATCATCAATAACGTTTAAATTAACAAAGTCCGCAAGTTGTATGTTCTTGAGCTCATTATTCGGAGAATAAAAAGGAACAATCATTAATGTTTCTTCGCTTCTCTTTCGGACATTTACGCCGCCTTGACGCACTGTCTCCGGGAGTCTTCTTTCCGCTGACCGCACGCGGTTGTTAATTTCCAGCATAGCGTCATTCGGATCTGTACCAACCTCGAAAGTACATGTGATTCGAACAACACCGTTTGACCGCAAAGAGGTCTGGTAATACAGCAATCCTTCAACACCGGATAATTGATCTTCGATAGGAGCTGCAACTGTTCTTGCCAATGTCGAAGCATCTGCTCCTTCATAAGTAGCAGAAACAAAAACAACAGGCGGCGTAATTTCAGGATATTGACCGACTGGTAAAAAGCGGCCAGCCAGGATGCCTGCAATGACAATAAGAATTGACATTACAGAGGCAAAAATTGGTCTTCTGATACAAAACTGGGAAAGCATCTTTATGCCTCCTTAGTTTGAGGCTTATTTTCAATTTTCTTGACAGGAGCCTTGTCTTTCAGACGCTGGATATTATCTAAAATGATTTCATCTCCGTTTTTTAAACCTCCGGTTACTACCCAGTCAGTTCCTATCCATTTACCGACAGTAACGGGCACTGCTCTCGCTTTATTGTCTCTGAGGACATAAACGGAATATGTTCCGTCTGATAATTGCCTGATTGATTTCTGGGGAACGAGGAAAACGTTTTTTTGTTCTCCGAGTGTTAAACGTACTGTCACGTATTGCCCGGGCAATATTTCTGTTTGAGCCGGTAAGTCAGCGCTCAACGAACGGGTTCCTGTTTTCGGGTCAACTTGTACCGCTGTAAAGTTGATTTTTCCTTCGATAGGTTTGTTGGATTTATCAAAGATAACCTCGACAGGAGATTTGTCTGTAACGGTGTATCCGTGCATATCATGATCGCTCAAAGAAAACCTGACTTTCAGATGGGTTTCCTGAGTCACATCCGTCAATTGAGTCGCATGAGCCTGCACTAATGTTCCGGGATTAACCAATGCTCTGCCGGCAATGCCATTGACCGGAGATCGTATCTTGGTATATCCCAAGGTGATAAACGCTTCTTCTTCTTTGGCTTTCGCGGCCGCGAGATTGGCTTTGCAGACTTCATATTCAGATAAAGCGTCGGTATATTCCTTTTCACTGACAGCATTTGCTTTATGTAAAGAGGCATAACGTTTGGCTTCTCTGGTCGCTTTGTCTAAGTTAGCTTTTGCCTGTAAGGTTGAAGCCTGTGCACTTCTGTAAGCGGCTTGAAAAGGAGCAGGATCAATCGTGAAAAGAATATCATCCTTTTTGACTTCGTGCCCTTCCTGATAATTTCGACTCAAAATTGGACCGGTTACCTGAGGGTAAACAAGAACGGCCTGGTTACCTTCAGTTTGCCCGAAAACATCTATCCAGTACGGTTGAACAGTTGACTGTGCAATCGCTGTATGAACCGGAATTGCTTTAGATTGTGCTACTTTTTTTTCTTGTTCTTGACAACCTGTCAGCAATAACACAGAAAATAATGAACAAATTAGACTGCACTTAATAACTTTTTTCATGATTTTTATCGAGATCTTTGGCCTTAGAAAAGAGAATACCTCAATAAGAAGGCATCGAAGCTTAGTATGTCTATGTTAATTACTATTTGTTGAATTTATACACAAACGGATGGCTTCATTGTTTGGGATAACACTAAGTGCCGGGCAGTTTGAACTTTTGACCGTAACTGCAAAAATAAACGGACCGATAGATTCGTTCGTTCCGTTCATAATTCACTTATTTTTTTGAATTATCAGAAAAAAGTGAGTAAATACATCGGCCGTGTTAATCGATAGGACCAAACTCTGAAATATCCAATGCTTCTTGTTTTAGTCTATGAATCTCCGTGGATATTAGGACTTGTTTTACAAATTTTTCATATTCTTTGTTTAATAGCATAGTAGAAGGAAGTGGAACAGGTAACTTTTTCACATCTTGCATTTTTAATAATTGAGCCGTTTCCCCGGTGCTTACACAAGAGAAATATTCCTTGACCTCACTTGAGCGAAGATACCTCAATAAATAAAAAGGCGGAACTTTTGTTAAATATTCAGGCTTTAATCTCAAGATAAGAAAAGATGCCCCGGCAATTGTGTTTTTTTCTTTATGGTTCCAAAGGCCGCATTTAAAATTATTACTTTTGATATTTAATAAAACGTCACCGATCTTTAAAGAGGCCTGCGCTGCTCTTTTTAACCCCTTCTCAGTGATAAATATTGTCTTCTCCGGTAGTTGACATAGACCTGAATAAACATCAATGTCTGAAGGACTGAGTTCAAACTTTTTTTCTGCCCAATCATCTATATTCTGTTCCGGTTCCTGTGCTCTGATGATTTCAACAATTTCTTCTAACTTTTGAAATTCATCGGTATTAAACTTAAATAGCGAACTGTTTTGACGAATGATGTAACGTTTAGGGTCAAGGAGATAAGAGTTTTCTTTAACCAATTCATTTGGAACACAGACTTCTTGAATTTTTTCTCTGTCCATGGAAATACTGTCATGGATTGATTTTTTCTTATTAGAAAAAATTTTCTGTGCGGATTTGTCTATAAACCAAATCTCATTGTTTTTTGAGTTTTTTTCAATAAGCAATAACGCAAAAAGACTACTGGAATCAGTGACAGAGTTTGGCGGTAAAAGCACAATAGTTTTTAACCGTCTGCTCTCTGTTAACTCTTTTCTGAGCATTTTGTTTCCTACGGTATTAGTCCATAAAAAAGCACTGGGAACAATAAAAATTAAATAATTAGGAGAGTTTTTCAAGAACGGATAAATGTCAAACCCTTGTGCAGCAACGTTTGGATAAATGAAAGCTCCTTCGTATGAAGATTCCTCAGACCAGGAAAAATCTTTGTCGAAGTTCCATTTTTCTTTACAAATAATTTCGCCATGTTTGTTATGGAATTGAATAACTAAGTTAAGGAAAGGAATTAATGGTGAGATCGAAGAAGTAAATGGCACAAAATCTACTTTATTGCCTGCTAAAGCCAAAGAAAATGCTGATGTGAAAGACACATCTCCAAAACAGAAGTATCTTGCTCTTGAATCATCCGATCTTCTTACCGGAGCTAAATAATGATGAACTGAATCGGCAACCGGTTGTTGAAGATAGGAAAATGAATTGTTAAACATCGAGACGTACTTTAAGAGTTTCCAAATTGCTTGGTCTGGAGGAAAGAAGTCTTCTCTGTAAATAAATATGCTGTTTACAAGTTTTGCTATTTCAGCTAACTGCTCTTTTTCTGTATGTTTTGACAATTCAATAGCAGAGTCAATGTATTGAGAAAATTGGGGAAGCTCCGATCGAAGTGATTCGAAATAAGAATCAAGATTTAATGGGAGATTATTGTAGTTATGATGATTTCTTAATTCCAAGGTTTTTAAACCGACAGCAGCCACAGCAATTGTTAAATTATGAATGGTTGGATGCATATCTTTCTCCTTAATTAATTTAGGTTTATGTAACCTAACTTTATTCTAATTATATAGGTTTCTTTAACCTAAATTGTCATTTTTTGATTTGAGCAAAAGAAAAGCCCGGTGAAAATCCGGGCTCCTAACAATTCAACAAACTGTTATTTGATTAATGCGATACCAATGATGACCCACAAAAGAAGGAAGATAGTATCAATTGTCATAAGGATAATTGGTGTCCAGCCAACTTCTTTAAGTTTTCCAAGAGACGTCTTCAGGCCAAGAGCTCCGATGGAAATCAGGATGAATAAACGTGAGACCTCGCCGAGAACATTAGAGACGTCTGCAGGAATGACGCCGCCTACATTTAATCCGGCTAAAACGATAAACCAGATAAGGAAGGCAGGAATGTTCTTGTACCAGGGTTTAGCGGCTTCTTCTTCCTCGCGGTGCTTCTTGGAAGCAAAAATGAACATAAAGACGAGCAACATCGGAATGATCATTGCAACACGAAGCATTTTTGTCATACTGGCGATTTGCAGTGCATCCGGACCAATCATTGCGCCGGCGCCAACGACCTGTGCCACATCATGAATAGTACCGCCAAGGAAAATACCGGCATCTACCTGGTCATATCCGAGGAAACTGCATAAACTCGGATAAATGATCATTGCCAAAGTTGAAAGAGCTGTTACTACTACGACAATTGCCAACAAAGCTTGTTCGCGAAGCTGTCGTTTGTTGAGAGTGGCTGCAAGCGCAATAGCCGCAGACGCACCGCAAATGGCTGTTGAAGCACCGGCCAGGGCAGCTTCTGTCGTAGGCCATTTGAAAAATTTATTAATGAGTACACCGAATAAAACGGTCGCAAATACACCGCCAATAATTACAACCAACAATTCCGGGGAAAGAAGACTCAACTGATCAGCTGAAATTTTCGCACCGAGAAGTGCAACACCGGTTCTTAAAATTGTTGTAGAACAGAATTGGATGCCGCCAAGTGTTCTTTTTTCTTCGGAAAGAAAATGAAAGGCCATTCCGAACAAAAGGGCAAACAAAACGGCGGGGCCTCCATATTTTTCAGAAACATATAAAGAAGCCGCGCCGATAATAACAGCAATAAGAGTACCCCTCCAGGTTGACTCTACCCAAACTTTCCACTTTCTAACCATAAAATCTCCTAGCAGATCGGCTTTGTTTTCTTTTTTAACCAATCTAAGGTTTTAACATCATTTCCTAATTTTGGAGAAAGAACCTCCCATACACGCATATGGTACGCATTTATCCAATTTATTTCGTCGGCTTGGAGTCGTTTTAGGTTTACGCTATCAAGTTCTATCGGACACAATGTCAATGTCTCAAATTTTAAAAATTCTCCGAATGCTGTGCATTTAGAGGGAATATTGGCAAGAAGATTTTCTATTCTGATTCCCCATTGGCCCTCACGGTAAATGCCCGGCTCATTGCTGGTTACCATGCCGGCCCTCATTCTGGTTGCATTGCTGATAATACCGTCAGCCTCATCAGTTGCTCTTGGATAACTAATCCTCTGAGGACCTTCGTGAACATTTAAAAAGAAGCCCACACCGTGACCGGTCCCATGGCCATAATTGACGAAATTTTGCCAAATGGGAGCTCTTGCTATGGCATCTAATGCTTGAGAAGGAATTAAATTAGGAAAGATTGTTTTTGCCAGACATATGTTTGCCCTAAGCACCGCGGTGTAATCCTCTTTCATTTGCTCGGAGGCTTCTCCAACTAAGACCGTTCTCGTAATGTCAGTAGTACCTTCAGGAAATTGAGCGCCTGAATCAATTAACAAAAATCCGTTTCCTTGAATCTTGACGGGTTTTTCTTCATCCGGCTGGTAATGAGGAAGGGCGGCATTTGCGCCGAAAGCACTGATAGTTGCAAAACTTGGATATAGAAATCCCGGTTGTTGTTTTCTGAATTCAAATAATTTATCAGCAACCGATCTTTCAGTTAGTTGACCTGAGTTCTTATTTTCATCAAGCCAACAAAAGAACTTACATAAAGCAACGCCGTCCTTTTCCATAGCTTTTCTAAAAAGTTGTATCTCGGTAATTGATTTTTGCGCTCTGAGAAGTTCAACCGGATTTTCGATTTTTATAGGACATCCATATTTTTTAAGCTTAGAAGTTACTAATGCGTTGGTAGTGCCCGGACTGTAGAGTATTTTTTCATTTGCCAGATTCTCGAGGTACTTCGGTAGGTCTTCGTAATTCTGAAAATTGATATTCCTTAAGACAAGACTTAACCCAAGAGGTATCGGTAAGGCTTTTTCATTGATGAACAAAGTTAAGCCGGCATCTACATCGAAAATTCCATAGGAATAGAAAACCGGAGTACCCGGAAGATCCTTTCCTCTTAAGTTGCTTAGCCACGCAATATCTTCCAGCGAAGACAATAGTAACTTTTTTGCTCCGGACTTCACCACAAGAGGCTTCAGTAATGAAAGTTTTTCTTCAGTGGTTCTTGGACTGACTTTATGTTCAAAAATTGGATGGAAAGTCAGCGGAGGACGATTTGTCCACAAAGAATCTATAGGATCCTGTTCAAGTATCTCAAGAATTATTTCTGCTTTATTGAGTTTTTCTTTTAAACTGGTTGCCTCGGTGTCACTTATATAAGCCCCGTAGACGCCCACTTTTGAGCCTTTAGACAGATGCTCTTTTAACCAAACGCATTCCGCATCGATGAAAGAGCCTTCAACTTTTGTTAATGTAACTTCAGTTTCTGAAAGTTGCCTTTGGGCTTGTACCCAATATCTTGAGTCAGTAAAAAGGCTTGATCCTGTTGTGGCAATAATTAAATTTCCGGTAGACCCTGTAAAACCCGAAAGCCATTGTCGAACCGCGTAATGAGGATCGATGTATTCAGATAAATGAGGATCGGCTGTAGGAATAATTAGAGCGTCCAGGGATAGACTTTTTAGTAAATTTCTGACTTGCCCGATTCGTTCATTTACCTGATTGTGCATTATTAATAAACCTTTCTAATCGTGATGTTCAAGGGAGTACCGCTTTCATTAGACTCAACAATCTGTTTTCCGATGCTCATCTTCTCGATTCTCCAGCCTGCATCTCTTAACTCATTCAAAGTTGCTTCAACGTCTAGATCCGGACATTCAAAAACAAAACCTCCGAGTTTTTCTCCTGCAGAAAACAACTCGACACCCTTGCAGGCTGTCTGAGTTCTAACCGGAGCGTCCAGCAACGGGTCAAGTCCGCTTCTATCAGCGTGGGCGATAAAAGCTTGTCTATAACCGGATGTTCCGGAACAGGCTGTTAAGAAGATGCAGGATAGTGCAGCAGCAGCCAATAGAAAATTTTTAGCCATTTAATTTTTTGTCCAAAAGTTTACGGTTTGCCTGTCTTAAGGCATGTTCAGTTGTTTCCCAGTCAATACAGGCGTCTGTGACAGAGACTCCGTATTTCAATTTAGAGAGATCCTCTGGGATAGGCTGATTACCTCCGTAGATATTGCTCTCAAGCATTACTCCGCAAATGGATGTATTCCCATTACAGATTTGTGTAATACAGTCTTGCAATACAAATGGTTGCAGTGCCGGATTTTTCATGCTGTTGCCGTGGGAGCAATCAACAATAATTCTTTTTTCAAGACCTGCTTTTTCAAGTTCTTTTTCTGCGAGCATAATACTGACAGTATCAAAGTTCGGACGGCCGCCGCCTCCCCGCAACACCAAGTGGCTGTAGTCATTTCCTTTTGTTTTAACAATGGAACTTTGGCCGTTCTCATAAATTCCTAAGAAGTAATGACTGTGACGGCTTGCTTTGATTGCATTGATAGATGTCGTCAACAAACCGTCCGTGCCGTTTTTGAAACCGACGGGGGCTGAGAGACCGCTGGCCATTTCACGGTGAGTCTGGCTTTCGGTAGTTCTTGCACCGATGGCATACCAGCTGATGAGTTCACCCAAATACTGAGGGCTGAAAGGGTCCAGAGCTTCTGTGCCCACAGCCAGTCCCATCTCGTTAATCTGTAAAAGTAGCTTTCTTGCTTCCAACATGCCCTTTGCCATGTTGAAAGAATTGTCCATGTAGGGGTCGTTGATAAAACCTTTCCAACCGGTGACTGTTCTTGGTTTTTCAAAATAAACTCTCATCACAAGAAAGATGGTCTCTGAAAGATGTTCAGAAATTGAACGTAATCTTTCTGCATAATCCAGAGCGGCCTTCGGATCATGAATGGAACATGGACCTGTAATAACGATCAACCTTTCATCTTTACCGTCAAGAATGTTTTTGACAGCGGCTCTTCCTTTAGCAACGTTCTCGGCCGCTTTTTCGGACAAGGGAGCCATGGATTTAATTTCCATTGGAGAGGGCATGGGAGAAAAGCCTTCAATATTGATGTCCTCTAAGGAGAACCCGGCTAACCGCTTTGCTTCATTTAATTCAGGTTGTTTCATCTGTTCTGACATGTATCTTGAACCTTGTTTAAATTCTTACTTGTAGGAGTAACTTTAACTTTTTCTAGGGGATCGTTTCCTCGATCCGTTCATTTTAGTGGCGGTTGAATAGTTTTTTATGCTTTTACCATTGGATTTAGCTTTAAAAGAATGTAAGTTGTGTTTTTTCTTAACATTCTCAGCAGAACTGTTCCTGTCCTCGTTATGGTTCTCATAGTTGAAGCCGGGAAATTCCGAAATTTCAATGTTCCTCTTAAGCAGTTTCTCCAGCTCTTTTAGTTTTGGTTTGTCTTCTGAACTGACTAAAGTAAACGCCTGACCAGTCGTTCCGGCTCTTCCAACTCTTCCGACGCGGTGAATATAGTCCTCTGTTTGTTCAGGCAGTTCGTAGTTGACTACTTGCGGGAGTTTTTCAATATCTAATCCGCGGGCGGCGACATCGGTGGCTACAAGAATGGGAAGACGGCCGTCCTTGAATTCCTGCAAAGCCATACTTCTCTGGTTTTGAGTCTTATCTCCGTGAATTGCCTTCGCTAAAAATCCGTCACGGATGAGTTGCTTACATAATTTATCTGCACCATGGCGTGTTCTGGTGAATATAAGTACTTGTTTCCAGCCATTGTCAACTACCAGGTCTCTGATAATATCGCTTTTAGCCGATTTAGGCGCACGGTAAAAAGTCTGACGAATAAGTTCAGCGGTTGAGTTTTTTGAAACTTCTACTGAAACCGGATTCTGGAGGATTTTCTGACTTAGTTGATCAGTGGCCGCTGAAAAAGTAGCTGAAAACAACAGCGTTTGCCTTTGGGCGGGAAGTTTGGCGAGAATTCTTTTGATGGATGGCATAAAGCCCATGTCCAGCATTCTGTCGGCTTCATCCAGAACCAATGTTTTAACGTTTGCCAACGAAACAGCTCTTTGACTCATCAAATCGATTAACCTGCCCGGAGTCGCTACTAAAAAATCTACTCCCTTGCTAAGAGCTTTTTTTTGAGGATTGATGCCCACACCTCCATAAACCAAAACTACTCTCAAATTCATACCGTTTTCAAGCGATTTGATCGACTCATAAACTTGAGAAGCCAATTCTCTGGTAGGGGTGAGAATAAGAATTCTTGGACAGAGATTAATATAGTCAGTCGGGTGGTTTTGTATTTCACATAAAAGCGGAAGTGTGTAAGCTGCAGTTTTTCCTGTTCCGGTTTGAGCGGCCGCTTTTAAGTCTTTACCTTGCAAGATAAGCGGAATTGCTTTTTCTTGAATCGGAGTGGGTGAATCATATCCGTTCTTTGCAACTGAACGTAGTAATAAATCCGTTAAGCCTAAATTCTTGAAGCCGTCTGACATTTCTTTCTCCAAAATCTATTTCGGGAAGTGTACGTCTCAAAATATCTCAGAATGAGAGATAGGCTCACCACGGGTAAAGTTATAAGAGCAGAATACAAGTATCTTTTTTGAGGAGTAATTCCGATGTTTGGTATTGATACACAAGACCTTCAGGATCTTAAAATCGTGGACGTAAAGGTTGGAACCGGTGCTGAAGCTCAACCGGGCAACTTGGTTCGAGTTCATTACACCGGCTGGTTAGAAGATGGTACAAAGTTTGATTCCAGTCTTGATAGAAATGAACCATTTGAATTTCCTTTAGGTCAAGGAATGGTAATTCAAGGTTGGGACCGTGGTGTAGCAGGGATGAAAGTTGGCGGAGTCCGTCGCTTATTTATCCCGGCACAGTATGGTTACGGTTCAAGAGGAGCCGGTGGTGTTATTCCTCCAAACGCAACTTTGATATTTGAAGTTCAACTCTTGGGCGTTCAGGATAACGGCAAATGGCAACTTGAACAGGATGCCATTGAACCGGCCAACTAATTAAGTTCAGGAAGTTTTGAGTCAAAGGATGTCCTCGGTTATTTACGGCCCGACATCCTTTTCTTATACGTACAAACTGCGAAAAATTTAAAGGTTAAGTTCTTCGGCTTCAAATCGAATTTCAGGATTGAGGATTTGCTTTCTTTCATCAACCAGAGGAAGGTCAAGCGAACCAAAAGGGGCATTCTTCACAAGCATATAGAGTACTGACACGGCTTGTTCAAGAGCTTGTTTTAAACTTAAAGTTTTCAAAAAAGTTCCAAAAGCAACAGCTGTAAAGACATCTCCTTGTCCTGACACAGCGGTTTGGATTTCTTGATTATCTTCTGACTTCATTTTTATGAAGGGCGTCTTAACAATCCATGCTTGGGTTGGAGTAACTGCTAATGTGCCAATCTGATTGTCATCAATATCCGGAGTCCTCAAACTTGTAACGCAGACTGCCGGACAACCATTATCGCAAAATGTTTTTCTGGATACGGTGATTGCCTCTTCAATACTATTTATCTTTTGTCCGCTGATTAATTCAAGCTCAAACAGATTTGGAGTCGTAATATCTGCCATTCCGTTGAGCATACGTTCTTTCATAAAACCCTGGATTTCCGGCCGCACGTAAACACCTGTACCGGTATCTCCCAAAACCGGATCGCAACACCAGAGAGCATTTGGGTTAAGGCTCTTAATTTCTTTAGCGAGTTCTAAAACTATTTCGCCGGTCTGCACATCCCCTAAGTAACCGGTTAACAAACCTTCAATTTTTGGTAATAGATTGCGTTCTCTTAACCCTAAAATCACCGACTGCAGATGTTCTTTGCTGAAAACGTCTCCGCGGAATGTCGGATGACCTGTGTGATTAGAAAATTGAACCGTATTGATAACGATTGGAGTAAAGCCCATTAACTGCAAAGGAAACACAGCTGCAGTGTTTCCCACGAATCCATAGGCAACATGAGATTGCATAGTTAATACAAAACGAGGCATTCAATTCTCCATTTAGTTTCGGACAATTTTAACTGATGGGACTATTCACAGAACAGGTGATTAAGATGAAATTTAATTAGAAAAAATTAAACGCTCCTAACAAGCCACCGGCAACTATCAAAAGAAACAATGGGAAATGAGTTTTCCAGACAATGATGGTAACAATAGCTGTCCAAATCAGAATTTTGTAATTATCCAGACTGCCTTGAAGAAGCAGATAACCGGTTGCAAGTAATAGTGCAATGGCGATTGGAGCTAAACCCTGTTTATAAGCCCGTATTAAATAACTTTGGGAATGACTTCTGACAAAACGGCCTGCGTACAGTGCAATAAGCGTGAAAGGAATACAGGTTCCTAAAAAAGTTGCAAAACAACCTAAAGGTCCTTTGGCTGCCCATCCTAATACGCCTGCAATCAAAACATTTGGCCCCGGCAGAGACTGACCGAAAGCAACAGTCGCAGCAAATTGTTCGGGAGTTAATAAATGGGAACTTTCAACAAGGAATGAATACATTCCCGGAAGGCTTGCCATAAAGCCGCCGATTGCAAAAATCGAAACGATAAAAAAGTTAATGAACATTAAAGCAAATAATGAGAGTGTCATTTCATTCTCCTTATTTGTTCACTTTTAATAATCCGATAGTAGGCCCAGAAAAAAGCCGGAATGCCAACTAATGGAAGTATCTTAACCATGGAGAGTTTATAAAGCCCCACTAAAACAGTGGTCAGAACAAGCAGAAAAAGCCACATCGGCTTACCAACCACATTGTTTCTATAGTGAACGACAAAATTTAATGCCGATACGGTAACAGAAAGAGCGCTTCGAAACA
>CANTYJ010000027.1 GCA_947854175.1 uncultured Turicimonas sp.
GTAAAGCAGATATCCGGAAGAAAGTTGAACCTTTGCTGGAGCTTGTTGGTCTAACCGAACATGCGAACAAATATCCTTCGCAGCTCTCCGGCGGTCAGAAACAGAGAGTCGGCATTGCCCGTGCCCTTTCCTCGGATCCGAAGATTCTTCTTAGCGATGAAGCGACCTCCGCACTCGACCCGGAAACTACTCAGGCTACTTTGCAGCTCCTCAAAAAGATTAATCAGGAACTGGGCCTAACCATCGTCATGATTACTCATGAAATGGATGTCGTTAAGCAAATTTGCCATCGAGTCGTAGTGATGAATAAAGGACAAGTAATCGAAGAAGGAAGCGTTCTGGACGTTTTCCGCGATCCTAAGCATGAAGTTACGCAGGCTATGCTCGGAACCGCCTTAGCTGCACGAACCATCCCTGCTTCTATGAAAGAAAAGATTCAGAAGCTCATGCGCGGCACAGACTCTAAAGGAAGACCAATGCACTTGCTGCGCTTAACCTTTGTCGGATCCAATACGACGGAACCGGTTCTTTCCGCTGCTTGCCACAAATACGATCTTGACTTCAACATTCTTCTCGGCCAAGTCGACGAAGTCCAAGGCGAAAGCTACGGCACGCTTACCCTGGTAATGATGGGAGAAAAAGACGATTACCAAGCCGCCGTTGAATTCATTAAAGCCAATAACGTCAAAGTCGAGGAGTTAAGCGATGTCATCTAATATTATTCAACTGCTGTGGGACTCCTTTCTTGAGACCATATTGATGGTCGGTATTTCCGGAGGCCTCGGAGCCGCTATCGGCATTCCTTTGGGTGTGTTTCTTTTTATCACCTCTCCCAAAGGGATCATGCCGAAACCTTTAGCCAACAGAATTATCGGCACTCTTGTAAACGCCGTTCGTTCCACCCCATTCATCATTCTTTTGGTTGCCATCATTCCATTTACCCGTTTGATTGTGGGCTCTTCCATCGGTACCGTTGCCGCTATTGTCCCCTTAACTATCGCAGCTGCTCCTTTAATTGCCCGTTTAGTTGAAACCAGCCTTCGCGAAGTGGACAAAGGTCTCATTGAGGCAGCTCAATCCATGGGTGCCTCAAACCAGCAGATCATCATGAAAGTTTTGCTTCCGGAAGCTATGCCAGGCATTCTTGCCGGCTTAACCATTGCTTTCGTAGCCCTTGTCGGCAGTTCTGCCATGGCAGGTGCCGTCGGCGGCGGCGGTCTCGGTGATATGGGCATCCGCTACGGTTATCAGCGCTTCATGCCTGATGTCATGGCAGCCGTTGTGGTTATCCTTATCATTTTCGTTCAAAGTCTTCAAAGCTTTGGAGACTGGGCGGTTCGCCGAGTTTCTCACAAATAAAAAAATATGGAAGAAGAGTTCTAATTTGATGTAGAATTCCTTCTCCTGCGGGTGTAGCTCAATGGTAGAGCAGAAGCTTCCCAAGCTTACGACGAGGGTTCGATTCCCTTCACCCGCTCCATTTGCTCCTTCTATCTTTTCTTGTCTCCTCTGAGATTCACGAATTTTCTTATCCAATTCAGAAACTTCTAGGTATTAAGACGCTAGAACCAAATAACTGCTCTATAGCTTGGTAGAATAACACTCCGCGATTTAGAGATCTCACGATGAATCCATGTCTTAAACTTCAAAATATTACGAAGCGGTACGGCAGTACCGTCGCTAATCGTGCAATTTCACTTGAGGTTATGCCCGGAGAAATCCTCTCAGTTTTGGGCGAAAACGGAGCCGGTAAAAGTACTTTGATGAAAATTATTTTTGGTTCCGTTATACCTGACGAGGGGGAAATTTATTTCGATGGCAAACCGGTTCATATTTCTTCTCCTGCTGATGCCAGAAAACTCGGTATCGCCATGGTCTTCCAACATTTCGTTTTGTTCGAAACATTAACGGCAAAAGAAAACATTCTGCTCGGAATGCCAAAAGACACTGACCCCGTCAAACTTGAAAAAGAAATCGTCGATAAAAGCAAGCACTATGGCATAGAGGTCGATCCAAATGCGATTATCAATGATTTGTCCATGGGAGAAAGGCAAAGAGTTGAAATTCTGAGAGCTCTTCTAACAAATCCAAAACTTCTAATTCTTGATGAGCCGACTTCTGTTCTTTCTCCATTAGCCCTTAAAGCATTATTTAAAACTCTTCGGCAGTTGTCCTCAGAAGGCGTTTCTATTATTTTCATTACTCATAAACTTAATGAAATTCGGGAATTGTCTGACCATTGCACTGTCATTCGAGCCGGTGAAGTTGCAGCAAATGTAAATCCTAAAGAGATGTCTGAGCAGGAATTGGCCAAGTTAATGATTGGTAGTGATTTACCGCAGATTCTTCCCCGGCCCTTTATTAAGCCTTCTCCAGGTCTGGAGGTTGAATTAGATGGAGAGAAAATCAGCTTCAAGAGTCACTACAGTCTGCAAGGGAAAATCTCGGTTCCCAGGGGAAAGATAGTCGGTATCGCCGGTATCTCAGGAAACGGACAATCTGATCTGATGAAAGCCATCTCCGGTGAAGTACTTCTGTCCAAGCAAAGCATCCGTATCTGTGGCTCAGAAGCGGGTGACCTGAGAGTCAAACACCGCAGAGCCTTAGGCTTGAGATATGTCCCTGAAGAAAGATTGGGGGCAGCAACCGTTCCTGAGATGAATCTGGAATCTAATACGCTCCTGACAAGCAACCTTTTCTTAGCCAAAGGGTTCATGCGTAATAAGATGATCCACCGGTTTACAAATTCCGTCATCGAAAAATTTAAGGTCAAATGTTTCGGTGGCAGGGCTCCTGCAGAAAGTCTTTCAGGGGGAAACTTACAAAAATATATTGTTGGCCGTGAGCTTCTTCATAATCCCAAAGTTCTAGTATTAAATCAGCCAACCTGGGGCGTAGACGCCGGCGCAGCAACCCTGATACGGAATGCTTTAATCAGACAAAGAAGTGGCGGAAATGCAATTTTGGTTGTTAGTGAAGAACTCGATGAGTTGTTCGAAATTTGTGATGAATTAGTTGTTATGAGTGAAGGAAAGATTTCTCCACAAGTTAAAACCTCTGATGTCACAGTTGAAGAAATAGGACGTTGGATGTCCGGTCTATGGCCCAAAAACGAACAATCTGCTCGGGAGGCTAAACAATGATATTTCCTCTTGGTCTTTTTCAAAGAGAACGCCCAAATAAATTTCTTGCCTCGGCCTCTCCTTTTATCGCTGTATTTCTGACTTTATTGTTGGGAGGATTAGTCTTTGCGGTTGTAGGAAAGGATCCCTTGTATTCGCTATACGTCTTCTGCGTCGAGCCTTTGCTAACTCTTCGCGGTTGGGGAGAACTTGGTGTAAAAATGACACCATTAATTCTCTGTGCCTTAGGTCTGGTGGTTTGTTACCGGGCCAATATTTGGAATATCGGAGCAGAGGGACAACTTATAATCGGAGCTCTTTGTGGAGGCGTTGTCGCCCTTAAAGCCGGTCCCGAAGCAAGTCAGCTCTATATGATTTGGGTCATTCTTGCGGCGATGGCCGGTGGTGCACTATATGCCGGTATCGTTGCATGGCTCAAAGATAAATGCAATGCCAATGAAATTCTGGTTTCATTGATGTTGGTTTACATTGCTGAACTCTTTCTTTCCTGGGCGGTTCAATCGCCATTAAGAGATCCTCAAGGATTGGGCTTTCCACAGAGCCCGATGTTTGAAACTGCAGCCACTCTTCCAATGATGATTCCCGGAACCCGGCTTCACTGGGGTGTGGCTCTGGTTGTAGTTTCTTTGTTTTTCATCTGGCTGATCATGTCCAAGATGTTTATCGGGTTTCAAGTCAGAGTTTCGGGAATGGCTCCAAAAGCAGCTATATACGCCGGTTTTTCCAACCGGGCCATGATCTATTTTGCTCTACTTTTATCCGGAGCTTTGGCGGGATTGGCCGGTGTCATTGAAGTATGTGGTCCGATTGGCCAGTTAACTCCAAAAATTTCTCCGGGATACGGTTTTGCAGCAATTATCGTTGCTTTTGTTGCACGTCTCAAACCACTTGGGACAATCCCTGCAGCCTTTGTAATGGCACTTTTTTATCTTGGGGGAGAGCTGGCTCAGTCCAGACTCGGAACTCCTGCAGCTCTGACGGGCGTATTCCAAGGACTCTTATTGTTCTGCATTATGGCTTGTGATTCATTAATTTTCTACCGTGTCCGTTGGTTAGGATTCGGTTCTAAGAAGGAGGCAGCATGAGTGTTCTAGCTTCTGTCATCGCCACAACCATGAATGCGAGTACTCCTTTGTTGCTCGCCGCTATTGGAATTCTTGTTGCAGAACGATCCGGCGTTCTTAATCTTGGCGTGGAAGGCATCATGCTAATGGCGGCTATCTGCGCCTATATCGGTACTGTAGAAACCGGTAGTTTCGCAATAGGTTTTCTTTGTGCGATTATGGTCGGCATTCTTTTTGCTTTATTTTTTGCAATATTTGCCGTCGGGCTAAGAGCTAACCAGCAGGCTTCAGGTTTAGGTATAGCAATCTTTGGCGCTGGCCTGTCTGCTTATATCGGAATTCCTTATCAGGGTGCAGTTCTACCGGAAAGAGGAGCAGACGGGATCCCTCTTTTAGATCAAATCCCGTTTATCGGACAGGCATTTTTCAGCCAGCACTGGATTGTTTACCTCTCTTTGCTAATGGTCCCGGCTGTCTGGTACTTTCTTTTTAGAACAAGATCCGGTCTCGTTGTCCGTGCTGTAGGAGAATCTCCTTTCAGCGCAAATGCCCTCGGCTACTCCGTTCCTTTCATCCGCTGTTCTGCTTTGGCTTTCAGCGGAGCCTGTATCGGATTATCAGGCGCCTATCTTTCTTTAATCTACACTCCCTTATGGGTAGAAGGAATGGTTGCAGGCCGCGGATGGATCGCCTTGGCTCTCGTAACCTTTGGTACCTGGCGGCCGTTCAGAGTATTCCTAGGGGCCTATTTATTCGGCGGCATGACGATGATTCAGCTCAATCTACAAAGTATGGGAGTTTCTATTCCGACTCAATTTATTTCGATGGCTCCCTATTTAGCCACCATACTCGTATTAGCATTGATGTCGCGTAACCCGACCTGGATACGTTTGAATATGCCTGCTTCTTTAGGTAAACCTTTCATTCCGCATTAACTAATAAAAGACTTTGATTTTCACTTAGGAGATAACTGTGAGAACTTCTTTTAAATTGCTTGCCGCCACTGCGGCCTTTGCTTCAGCATTTATGCTGACTGCCTGTGATGACAAAAAAGCCTCTTCGGCAAAATCTGAGACAGGTAAGCCGGCTGCAGAAGCAAAAACAGATGCCAAAGAACCTCTTAAGGTCGGCTTTGTTTATGTAGCTCCGATTGCTGATGTTGGTTATACCAAGCAACATGATATCGGCAGACTTTATGCCATCGAGCAAGTCGGAAAAGATAAGGTCACAACTTCTTACGTCGAAAATGTACCTGAAACAGCTGATGCAGAACGTGTCATCCGGCAAATGGTCGCCGACGGCAACAAACTGATTTTTGGTACAAGCTTTGGATATATGAACTATATGCAAAAGCTGGCTAAAGAATATCCGGATGTTAAATTCGAGCACGCCACCGGCTACAAAACAGCTCCAAACATGACCAATTACAATATCCGCTTTTATGAAGGCCGTTATCTAGCAGGTATGCTTGCAGGCGGAATGACTAAGAGCAATATCATCGGTTATGTCGCTCCATTCCCAATTCCTGAAGTCTTACAGGGCATCAACGCCTTTACTTTAGGTGCAAAATCGGTCAATCCTAATATCCAGGTCAAAGTCATTTGGACAAACGCCTGGTACGATCCACCTAAAGACACAGACTCCGCCAAAACATTGTTAGGTCAGGGCGCTGATATTTTGACTCAACATACCAACACTTCAGCTGTTGCAAGTGCTGCGGAAGCTGCCGGCAAGATGGTTATTCCTTACAACAGCAATATGAAGTCAGTTGCACCTAACGCACAAATTGCCGCGCTTGTATTGAACTGGGGTCCTTATTACGCTAAGAAGATCAACCAAGTCAGAGAAGGTAAATGGGACGCCAATCCCGTCTGGATGCATATGAAAGACGGCGCCATCTCCATTGAAGGTGTCAGCGATAAGGTTCCTGCTGATCTAGTCAAAAAGATGGAAGACGTCAAAGCAAAAATCAACAGCGGAGAGTTCCATCCATTTACAGGACCTTTCAATAACAATGAAGGCAAAGAGGCTGCTAAGAAAGGACAGGTCCTTTCCGATAAAGACTTAGCAACAATGAATTATTACGTTGACGGTGTTGTCGGTAAAGTTCCAAACTAATCTACCCAACTAAAACACGTAGTTATCCGGCTGTCAATGCACAGCCGGTTTCTTTTTTGAGTACTCGGAACCAAGGAAGATAACCGCTTGATTCTTATTTCAATTACAATCTCGCCATCAATAAGATGGAAGTAAAACGATGTCCAAAGAACTCTCTCCGGAAGAGCTCGAAGAGCTTAAACATAAACACATACGCAGTTTTAGTACAAGAAAAGGAAGAATTAGCAAAGCTCAAGAACGAGCAATTGTTGAACTTTTTCCAAAGTACGAACTGAAATACGATCCTTCAAAAAAAATTGATAAAGAAATCATTTTTGCAAATAGTAACCCGCTGGTTTTTGAAATCGGCTGCGGTATGGGAGAAACTACGGTTGCCATTGCTGAGGCTCATCCGGATGTTAATTTCATAGGTTGCGAGATCTTTCCTTCCGGCATCGGTGCCATCTCTTTGTTGCTTGAACAAAAAAATATCAAAAATGTCAAAATCTTCAGGCATGATGCCGTTGAGGTTGTAAAAGACATGCTCCCCGACAATTATCTGGACGGTGTCCATATTTTCTTTCCGGACCCTTGGAGAAAAGCCCGCCATCATAAGCGTCGTCTTGTTTCCACGCCCTTCATTGATCAGTTAGCTCCGAAGTTAAAAACAGGTGCCTATTTGCATTGTGCAACTGACTGGGAGAATTATGCTGAGCAAATGATGGAAGTGCTCTCGGGATGCACTGTGCTCGAAAATAAATATGAAGCTTTCTCTCCCGAACCCGCCAACCCGATAACCCGTAGACCCGTTACTAAGTTTAATGAGCGCGGCAATCGTCTGGGACATGGATGTTGGGATTTGGTTTTCCTAAAAAAATAATCCCGTTAGATTAAACGCCGGCACTAAGACCGGCGTTTTTCACAGAATAGTCTTTTACTTTACTCGATTTACCATTGAACCAGGCCTGTCATCCAAGTAACCAGAATTACACCGCCGAAGAAAATACGGTACCAGCCGAACGCTGAAAAATCGTGTTTAGAGACGTAGTGTAGTAACCACTTAACAACCACAAGCGCTGAGAAGAAAGAGACAATAAAGCCAACGCTGATCTCCGGAAGACTATCGGCTGAGAGAATATCTCTTGAAGACCATAATTCGTAAACGGTCGCTCCAAAAATAGTAGGGATGGCTAAAAAGAAAGAAAACTCGGTAGCGGCTGTCCGAGAAAGGCCGATAACTAGACCCCCGATGATAGTTGCTCCGGAACGGCTTGTACCAGGAATCATTGCAATACATTGAAGAAATCCAATCTTTAAGGCATCTTTCCAGCTCATGTCGTCCATGGTCATAACACGAGGACGATATGATTTTTTATCCTGATAATGCTCAACCCATAAAATAATAATACCGCCAATGACTAGAGCCGTTGCTACAGCAACCGGATTGAAAAGCCATTCTTTAATGTATTTAGCAACTAAAACTCCGATAATAGCGGCCGGTAAAAAAGCAATAATGGTGTTCCACGCCAATTTCTGCTGTGTCGGATCACTAAACAAGCCTTTGCAAATTTGAATGATTCTTTCCCGATAGAACCAGCAAACAGCGACTATGGCGCCCGCTTGAATGGCAATATAAAAGGTATCGGCTTTAGCTCCTGTGTAATCCAGTAAGGAACCTGCCACAATCAAGTGCCCTGTCGACGAAACGGGCAAAAACTCTGTAAGTCCTTCTACAATGCCAAGAATTACAGCTTTTATATAAACTAACCAATCCATAACGTTACTTGCTTACAAAAAATTTTTTAAAAACCGGGACCAACTCTTTTTGTTGTTCCGGTGTTAATTTGTTTATTACTTCGTCACTCTGACGATTGCAAAAAACTTTTTCTTTATTTGAACCGATACCACAACGATAAAATTCAAATAAAGCCATTGAATTTATAAGTGGATGCTCACCTCCAATTTTTTCCTTCACCTCATTAACAAAAGGGACAAAAGTAGCTTTGTCATTAGCAATAACTTCTGCCTCTTTTTTAGAATCAGTATCTATTTTCAGGAAGGTAGCAATTGCAATTAAAATAATAAAAACCGCTGCGACCCAAGGTCCACGGTTGCGGGAAACTATCAGCATCTTAATGTCTTATAAATGAATCTTCCCGGATCCATTGCAAGCAATAAATCCTTCTCGATAGGAGATGGCTCTCCACAAATATCAGCCGCAATTATACGGGCTGCTAAATCACTAAAAACCAAACCTCGTGAACCCATGCCCGAACTAATGTAAAGAGCTTTTTCTCGCTTAATTTCTCCTAGAGCAGAAAGTTTTTCAGGCTGATATTGGGAAGGAACTTTCCCAACCAAAGGAAGTCTATCAGGGGTTGAACACCTCACACCTTTATAAAAGCCTGAGACTAATACATTTTGTTCATTCGGGAGTAGTTGTTTTAATTTATTTAGATTCTTTTCATGAGCAGAATATTCATCTGTCTCGCTGCCCTCCGGCTCATAAGTCGCTCCAACTCCGATCCAGTCATCTTTGGTTCTGATGACATAACCCGGACCTGTAATAGCACCAACAAAATTTGGGAGATCCTCATCAGTCAACAAAGACAGTCTTCCGGTCCAATTTCTTATAGGTAGGTGTTGATTCAAGAGAGCGTTAGAACGGTTGCCGGCACAAATAACGCAAACAGAAGCTGAGGCAATCAGCTCTCCTCTGTTTCCATAGGCCGCCCATTTGTCATTATCGTTTTCCAGCTTGCTCACTTTGCGGTTAAAGATTAATTCGGCACCTGAGTCATACAGCCGCTGTTGTACAAAACGACTGACCGCTACAAGTCCGGAAGAAGGATGAAAAAGAATGGAACGCTGATCATTTAACCCAAAGACATGGGAAAACTCGTTTGCTTTTGTTAAGTAAAGCAGTTTTGAAGGAAACTCAAAAGGTTGTTTTGTAGAAAACCAATATTCCCATAACTTCTCTTCCTGTTTGTCTCTCGGGAGCTGAGGAAGACCGTTTAATTCAAACAACTTAGAATATTTAAGAGACTGCTCATGGAGTAGATCCAGACCTCTCCGGGTAATCCGAAACAACTGATTATCGTCAGAAGAAGGCTGGCTGTGAGCAATTCCATAGCGGATGGCAGAGGCCCCGGTAGCCGCAATTGCACCTTCATCAATGACAGTCACCTTCCAGCCCCGGCGACAGAATGCAGAAGCCACCGCAGAACCGGACAAACCGGCCCCAATAACCATCAAGGTTTTGTCTTTCGGCGAAGAGGAATACTCAAAATCTTTAGATCTTTGATGAGTAAATTTTGGACGATACACGCCTGTTGTCATCTGAGATTTTTTACCAAATCCCGGCTTTTTGACTATTTCAAAACCGTTATTTTCGAGTGCTCTTCTGACAAATCCGGCAACACACCAAGTAGATAATGTAGCATTCTTCTTGGCTTGTTTACACAAGGCCGTTAGAATTGACGGTTCCCACATTCCGGAGTTCTTAGAGGGGGCAAACCCGTCAAGGTATAGTGCATCAAACTCTAATAACAGCCTTTTGGAGGCCATCCTGACATCCATAAAATATAAAGTCAGAGCTACCTGCCCATCATTAAATGATAATTCGTGTACACCGGGGACGGGTGCGGGCCACCTTTCAGCCAGCTCTCTTGCTTCCGAAATTAAATGAGGATCCGCAAAGGTAATGAGTTGTTCAGCGCTCAGAGGATATTTTTCTATAGATACAAAATGAAGTTTAGACGAATGATTGGGATCGTTTCTCCATGCTTTTAAAGTAGCAAGAAAATTCGTCCCCAGCCCAAATCCATTCTCCAAAATAACAAAGTTCTCTTGGCCTTGCCATCTTTCAGGAAGACTATTACCGCCTAAAAATACGTGACATGCTTGTTCGAAAGCCCCTTGTTTGGAGGCATAAATATCTCCGAACTCGGGGCTAAACGGACAACCGTTTTCATCAAGCGAAATGGCAGCCCGTCTGACTGCCGTATCAATTGACATCAGATTAGTCCTTCAGGGATTTAAATCTGAGACGATGAGGAGCAGCTGCTTCTCCAAGTCTGCGCTTTTTGTCCGCTTCGTACTCGGTATAGTTACCGGCAAAGAATTCGACTTTTGAGCCACCTTCAAATGAAAGAATGTGCGTAGCAATTCTATCCAGGAACCAGCGGTCATGAGAGATCACCAAGGCACAACCTGCAAACTCCAATAAAGCCTCTTCAAGAGCTCGCAGGGTCTCTACATCAAGGTCATTGGAAGGTTCGTCAAGCAATAAGACATTACCTCCGTTTAAAAGAGTTTTTGCCATGTGCAAACGACCTCTTTCGCCTCCTGAGAGATTACCAACAATCTTCTGCTGATCTCCGCCTTTAAAGTTGAATCTTCCTAAATAGGCACGACTGGGCATTTCAAATTTCCCGACCTTGAGAATATCCAACCCATTGGAGACGGCTTCCCAAACGGTTTTATCATTCGGTAACGATTCTCTGGTTTGTGTGACCGAGCTGATTTTCACGGTTGGGCCAATATCAATTTCACCGGAATCCGGTTTTTGTTCCCCGGTGATCATTTTGAACAAGGTAGATTTACCCGCCCCGTTAGGTCCGATAACCCCGACAATTGCCCCCGGTGGAATAGTAAAACTTAAATCGTCGATTAAGAGTCTGTCGCCGAAAGCTTTGGATACGTTCTTAAATTCAATAACCTTGTCTCCAAGTCTGTCAGCAACCGGAATGAAAATTTCATTGGTTTCATTTCTCTTCTGATATTCGTAGGAACTCATTTCCTCGAATCTTTGGAGACGGGCTTTGCTCTTAGCCTGTCTGCCTTTAGCATTTTGTCTGACCCATTCAAGCTCGTGTTTCATTGCCTTGATACGGGCATCTTCCTTTTTCTGTTCCATCAAAAGACGTTGTTCTTTCTGGTCGAGCCAGGAAGAATAGTTGCCTTTCCATGGAATACCATGACCACGGTCTAATTCAAGAATCCATTCTGCGGCATTGTCAAGGAAGTATCTATCGTGTGTCACTGCTACGACTGTACCCGGGAATCTTTGTAAGAACTGTTCCAACCAATCAACACTTTCTGCATCCAAGTGGTTTGTCGGCTCATCCAATAGCAACATATCCGGCTTAGAAAGCAGTAGTCTGCACAATGCAACACGACGTTTTTCACCACCTGACAAGTTTTTGATAACAGCATCCCATGGAGGCAAGCGCAAAGCATCGGCTGCAATCTCCATTTGTGTTTCCGCGTTCGTACCGGCTGAAGCAATGATAGCTTCGAGCCTGGCCTGTTCAGCTGCTAACGCGTCAAAGTCGGCATCCGGATCAGCATAAGCTTCATAGACTTTGTTAAGTTTTTCTTGTGCAGAAAATACATCGCCTAAGCCTTCCGCAACTGTTTCTTTTACAGTTTTTTCCGGATCGAGAATCGGTTCCTGAGGGAGATAGCCGATATTTAATCCCGGCATCGGAATTGCTTCACCTTCAATTTCCGTATCGACACCGGCCATAATTTTTAACAGTGTTGACTTACCGGCACCGTTTAAACCCAGAACGCCGATCTTTGCACCGGGGAAAAAGGACAATGATATGTCTTTTAAAATCTGTCTTTTGGGAGGAACAATCTTCCCAACGCGGTTCATCGTGTAAACGAATTGAGCCATTGTTTAAATCCTTTAAAAATCACCGCAGAAAATAATTTCTTACGGTCGTCAATATATTTTTATTTATCTTTCTTTTTGAGCGGGTGGAATAACCAGATTCTACGGACCTTTTCAGTTTTTTCTGCGGCAATCCGTCGTTTTGTACCCATTTCATCAGGACGAAAGACCATCCACTTCTTATAGACCCCTCTTAAGTCAATCGCTCTAAGAAGCCTTTTAACGCTTTTTGGAACAAAATTTGTTCTCATCGCTGATTGAAAGTCTATTAAGGCAGGACGATTATCCGGTTTAACAAGCCAATTACCCATGGCTCCTGTATCGAGATGAACGTATCCTTTTTTGTGAATTTCCGAAAGGATTTTTTCACATTCGAGTAGATATTCAGTTGAGATCTCATCTTTTGTACAGTCTCTCAACCGTTTGCCTTCAATAAATTCAAAAGCAATGCAGTCTTCATCAACCAGAAAAGGTTCTTTGGGAATTCCTTCTACATCATTAAGGCTACAAATATTATTGAGCTCTTTTCTTAACAAGAAACGCCCATAAGTATTTCTTACGATCCAGTTGCAACGAGAATAGTCCTTAACCGTCCATTTTTTCCCGTCATGACTAAAAACGCCAACTTCCGGATGCCATGAAGATGCGGGTCGCATTGTGAAGAAGTTAACGTTTTTATTAAGAAGGTCTTTTCTCTTAAACAATTTTTGAATCGATAACCTATTCTTCATCTTCATCGAGATCTTTTGCCCTGCCGAAAATACTACAGAGCCAAATTCCCACTTGATAGAGAATTACTAAAGGCAATGCTAATAAAAGCTGGGATAAAACATCAGGAGGGGTGAAAATAGCAGCAATAATAAAAGCACCTACAATCATGTAAGGTCGTGCTTTTTTGAGCTTTTCTACCGTTGTGATACCCAACCGGTTGAGAACCACTACGACAATGGGTACCTCAAATGTCACACCGAAAGCAATAAAGAGAGCCAACACAAATCCGAAATACGAATCAATGTCCGGTGCGAAATTAACAGAATCAGGAGAGAATCCGGCGATAAACTGGAAAACCATCCTAAAGACAATGAAGTAGCAATAGCACATCCCAAGAAAGAACATCAATAACGATGAAATAATAATCGGGAGAGCTAAGCGTTTTTCTTTTCGATATAGGCCAGGTGCGATAAATCCCCACAATTGGTAAAGGACATAAGGCAACGCGATGATGAAAGCAACGAATAACGTGACTTTCAAAGGCACCATGAACGGAGCGATAACTCCCGTTGCAAGCAGTTTTGCTCCTTGAGGCAAAGCAACCATAAGCGGCTGACTCAAGTAATCAAAAATTTGCTTCATAAACGGGGAAAGGCAGGCGAACACAATGAGGATAGCCGCTGCCATCTTAACTATTCTGGAGCGTAACTCAATTAAATGAGCAACAAGGGTTTGCTCCTTGTCGTCCTCCGGGCCGTCGTACTCTAACTCTTTTTCGCTCATGAGTTTTATAGGTTAATTCTTTTTTTGGAAATTCTGTTGAGTTTGGAAGCAGTTCCGAATCGAGAGACTGCATAATGCTTTTTGGGTCTGCCACTTCTGGCAGATAACCGAGTTTTACCCAACACAACAGCTTTTAAGCTTTCTAATTCTTTTGATAAAGCTTCGAGTCTTGTCTCAGCATCTTCAGTCATTGCAACGGTTCTATCCGTTTTGGTTATAAGAGCTTCTGCTGAGCTTTGTGCAGATACCTGAGGGGTGAAGTCAGTATCAAAAGGATCGTTCCAGGCAAAGGCTCCTTCGAGCTTGGAAGTGTCAACTTCTTCAGATGTGATACTCCACTTTGTTTCCGGAACTTTGACGGTCTCTGCCGGAGAGCCGCCTTCAACCATATTTTCAATAGAGGCTTCGAGATCAGTATTCTTAGGGGCAGTGTCAGAAAGCCATTGTTCCTTAACTGAGTTAATTTCAGAAGTTGCCTGTTGAGCTTGTTCCTGAATGTTTTTTCCGACAGACTCAACCGATTTATTAAGATCGTTGACTTCTTTTTCTATCTGAGACTGGGTGTTTTTCAAGTTATCCTGAAGTTCGGATGCCATTTTTTTAGCATCTTCCTGGATTTTCTTGAGTTCGGAGAGTTCTATTTCTTTGTCAATATCGTTTTTGACTTGCGAAACAAAACGCTGCGCTTTCCCCATCAGAGAACCCGCAGTTTTGGCGACTTGTGGGAGCTTATCCGGCCCTAATACAACTAATGCTACTGCTGCAATAAGGCCGATCTCCCCCATGCTGAAATCAAGCATAGGATAATTCTTTTAAATTAAGCTTCTTTCTTTTCGGTTGGCTTTACGTCAACAACGTCGTCAGCCTTCTTTTCTGCAACTTGCGGTGCATCTTTTTTCATTTCTGTCTCGGCTTCTTTCATACCTTCTTTAAAGCCTTTGACAGCGCCACCTAAATCTTTACCCATATTCTTGAGTTTACTGGTACCGAAGATTAATACAACAATGACAAGAACGACCAGCCAATGCCAAATGGAAAATGAACCCATTATTTACTCCTAGAGTTTGGTCCAAGGACGTGGGCCGCCGAGGACATGTACATGAATATGATTTACTTCCTGACCACCGTCGTGACCAGTATTGATCACTACACGAAAGCCATTATTTGCACCTGCTTCTTTTGCCAGAACAGGAGCCAGAGCAAGCATTTTACCCAAAAGTGCTTCTTCCGCTTTACCCATTACAGCCAAAGAATCGTAGTGTTGTTTAGGGATGATTAACAGGTGAACTGGAGCTGCCGGATGTATATCCTTGAATGCGAGCACGTCTTCATCTTCATAGACTTTTTGTGACGGAATCTCACCTCTGGCAATCTTACAAAACAAGCAGTCTTCTTTCTGCATAATCTTCTCCGCTTTAATTTTCGTATTTTTAATAAAAAAACAGGATTCGATCAACCCTATAATCCCTTAGTTTTTACATTTTATGAACGTTTTTATTGTTCTTTACGGTTTGCTTTTTCCACCAGACCGGAGACGCCTTCCCTTCTTTTAAGTTCAAGAAGTACTTGTTCAGGTCTTAATCCTGCCTGGGCTAGTACCACCATACTATGAAACCACAAATCTGCGACTTCGTATATCAGATGTTCAGGATCGCCGTCTTTTGCTGCCATTACGACTTCTGTAGCTTCTTCCCCAACTTTTTTCAAGGCAGCATCAGGTGCTTTCGAAAATAATTTGGCTACATAAGAACTATGAGGATCCGCACCCTTCCTACTGTCTATAACATCAGCAATTTCACTAATAATTTCAATTCGTTCCATGTTTTTCTCTTACCGGTGATTGGCATACATTACCTCAGGTGACTTGATCACCTCAGAATTTTCTTTCCAACTACCGTCTCTAAGTGTTTTATAAAAGCAGCTTCTGTGGCCGGTATGACAGGCTATACCCCCTACCTGTTCGACTTTATAAATCAATGCGTCCCCGTCACAATCCAAAAGAATCTCTTTGACAATCTGACGGTTTCCGCTTTCTTCTCCTTTTCTCCACAATTTAGATCGTGAACGAGAAAAATAGGTCCCGAATCCGGTTTGAATAGTTTCTTCTATAGCGTCCTTGTTTGCCCAGGCGAGCATTAATACTGCGTTATCAGCCACGTCCTGTGCAATCACGGGAATCAGTCCTTTACTGTCAAACTTTATCTCATCCAGAAGCATTTCAATCCAACCTGACCGTTACGCCATGGTCTCTCATATATTCTTTTGCCTGACGAATGGTATATTCACCGAAATGGAAGATGGAAGCAGCTAAAACTGCATCAGCTTCACCAATCTTGACTCCGTCTACTAAGTGTTGCAAATTACCCACACCACCGGAAGCAATGATTGGGATATTGACAGATCGACTAACGGCTCTTGTTAATTCCAGATCGAACCCTTTTTTGGTTCCGTCACCGTCCATGCTTGTCAGCAAAATTTCGCCGGCACCTAAACTTTGAACTTTTTTAGCCCATTCTATTGCATCAATTCCGGTGTTGACTCTGCCACCATGGGTAAAGACCTCCCATTTTCCCGGAGCTGCCCTTCGGGCATCAATAGCAACCACAATACATTGTGAACCATAAATGGCAGAAGCATTTCCAATTAAGTCCGGGTCTTTAACTCCTGCAGAGTTAATTGAGACCTTATCTGCTCCTGAGTTCAGCAGTCTTCTCACATCTGAAACTTTTCTGACTCCGCCACCCACAGTCAACGGAATAAAAACCTGAGCGGCAACATCTTCTATAACCTTAAGAATCAAGTCCCGGTTATCAGAAGTTGCCGTAATGTCTAAGAAAGTCAGCTCATCAGCACCCTGCTCATCGTATCTTCTTGCAATTTCAACAGGATCTCCGGCTTCCCTTAATTCGACAAAGTTAACGCCTTTGACGACCTTACCGTCCGTGACGTCCAAACAAGGGATAATTCGTTTGGCGAGCATTAAAAACTCCAGTTCGGTTTATGGTTCTTCACCAATTCCAACGCTTCTTTAAAGTCCAATGTTTTTTCATAAAGGGAGCGTCCGAGGACTGCCATTGTGACACCATCGTACTCAACCTCGAGCAGTTTACGGATATCATCTAAGTCGCGTATACCGCCTGAGGCAATGACAGGTATATTAATGGCTTTCGCTAAATCAGCTGTTGCTTCGACATTGCAACCGGTAAGCATTCCATCCCGGGAAATGTCTGTATATAAAATCGCATCGACACCATAGGCTTCAAACTTTTGAGCCAAGTCGATTGCACTATGTCCTGATGATTTTGTCCAGCCATCAGTCATGACAATACCATCTTTGGCATCGAGACCGACAATAATGCTTCCTCCAAACTGACTACAAACATCGTGCAGAAAGCCCGGAGCCTTAACAGCTGCAGTGCCGATAACAACATAGTCAATGCCGGCATCAAGCGTTTTTTCAACACGCTCAAGGTTACGCATTCCACCGCCAACCTCAATTTCCACATCCTCTCCGAATTCATCTGCAATCTTGCGGATAATCGGAAGATTCACAGGTTTTCCTGTTCGTGCTCCGTCCAGGTCAACGATATGGATACGTTCCGCTCCCATATCAACCCATTGTCTGGCCTGAGCAACCGGATCTTCATTGAAGACTGAAATGTTTGTTGTCAGATCACCTTGACGAAGACGGACACACTTCCCGTCTTTGATATCAATAGCAGGTATTAAAAGCATGATAGAACCATCTCTTTAAGACTAAGGTTTCCAATTAATGAAATTCTGGTATAAGCACAGTCCCATTGCGGCACTCTTTTCCGGATGGAACTGAGTTGCAAAGACATAATCTTTTTCAACAGCTACGGTGACCTTTCTACCATATTGCGTTGTTCCTGAAATTAAATTTAAATCTTCCGGAACCACGTAGTAGCTGTGAACAAAATAGAACCAGGAGTTATCAGGGATACCACTCCACATAAAGTGATCTGTGGTTTTGGCCACACGGTTCCATCCCATTTGTGGAACCTTCAGGCGACTGCCGTCTTCTCCGTATTGGTTCGCAGGAAAGCGTACAACTCTGCCGGGAAAGACTCCAAGACCTTTGACGTCGCCCTCTTCGCTAAATTCGAAGAGCATTTGCTCTCCAATACAGATGGCAAAAAAAGGTTTAACTTTTATTGAGTCCCTTACAGCTTCTTCCAAGCCTGCCTTTCTAAGATTAGCCATGCAGTCCGGCATTGCTCCTTGTCCGGGGAAAATAACTCTATCAGCATCACGGACTTTTTGAGCCTCTCCTGTCACCACAATATCAGTATTCAAAGGAGCGACTTTTTTGATGGCCTGGTAAACGGAGCGAAGATTACCTGAACCGTAATCGATAACTGCTATTTTCATAACACTCCCTTAGTTGAAGGAACAACGTCTTTGTTTCTTTCATCAATAGCTACTGCCATGCGTAAAGCTCTTCCAAATGATTTGAACACTGACTCGCATTGATGATGAGCATTAATTCCTTTGAGGTTATCAATATGTAAGGTCATTAAAGCGTTATTACTCAATGCCAAGAAAAACTCTCTTGGAAGTTGGCTATCAAGCTGTCCAATCATCGGTGCCGTGAAAGCGACATCCCAAGACAAATAAGGTCTTCCGGAAAAATCGATTACTGTACGGGATAAAGCTTCATCGAGCGGGACATAAGAGTGGCCATAACGGATAATCCCTTTTTTACTGCCCAAAGCGATTGCAAGAGCTTGTCCCAATGCAATTCCGACGTCCTCAACAGAGTGATGTCCGTCAACATAAAGATCGCCTTCGCATGTGACAGTCAAATCAATCAGACCGTGACGGGCAATCTGATCGAGCATGTGATCAAAAAATCCGATACCGGTATTGATCTGAGATTTTCCTGTTCCGTCTAAATTTATACCCACGAATATCGATGTTTCGTTTGTTCTTCGTGAGACCTCTGCAGTTCTATTCATAATCTTTTTACTTTTCAAGGTCCTTGACACGGTACATTGCACTTCCGGCATGGGCTGTCAGGAATTCTCCTCTGGCAAGCACATCAGCAACCTTACCTAGTTCAACTGCTCCCTTTGGAGATACTTTAAGAATGCTGGTTCGTTTCTGGAAATCCCAAACTCCTAATGGAGAGGAATAACGGGCTGTACGTGATGTCGGTAAAACGTGATTTGGACCGGCACAGTAGTCACCGAGTGCTTCGCATGTGTAAGCACCAAGGAACAATGCCCCGGCATGATGAATTAAATCAACATATTTTTCCGGCTCTTCAACTGACAACTCTAAGTGTTCCGGGGCAATACGGTCAGCAATCTTACAGGCTTCCTCAACCGAACGTGTCACGATGATTGCTCCACGGTTTTTGAGGCTGGCTGAAATAATGTCCTTACGAGGCATTTCAGGAAGCTGTTTTTCAATGGAAGCAACCACTTTCTTCGCAAATTCTTCATCCGGTGTAAGGAGAATTGCTTGTGCAAGCTCATCGTGCTCGGCCTGGCTGAACAAATCCATTGCAATCCAATCCGGATTAGTCTTGCCATCACAAATCACCAAAATCTCTGATGGTCCGGCAATCATATCAATACCGACTGTCCCGAAAACGTAGCGTTTAGCTGCTGCAACGTAAGCATTGCCCGGTCCGACAATCTTGTCAACGGCCGGAACAGTTTTAGTACCATAAGCTAAAGCTGCAACAGCCTGTGCTCCGCCAATTGTAAAACAAGTTGAAACACCGGCCAGACAGGCAGCAGCTAAAACAAGCTGATTAGGTGTACCACCGGGAGTCGGGACGACCATCACAATATCCTTAACTCCGGCAACGTGAGCGGGCATTGCATTCATCAACACAGAAGAGGGATAAGCTGCCTTTCCTCCCGGCACGTATAGTCCGACTGAATCCAATGCGGTATAACGAATACCCAACTCGGTTCCGTCCTCCTCGGTAATGGACCAGCTCTTACCAAGTTCATGTTCATGGAAGGAGCGAATTCTATTGGCAGCAACTGTTAAGGCATGTTTTTGATCTTCAGGCAGAGTTTCCAGAGCCTGCTGAAGTTGTTCCTGAGTAATACGGAACTCTTCCATGCTCTTGGCATTCATGCGATCAAAGCGGTTGGTGTATTCAAGAACGGCTTCGTCACCTCGTTTATGAACATCTTCGACGATTGCTTCAGCACGTTTAGTAATTTCAGGGTCAACTGAACTGTCTACTGCAACCAAAGCCGAAAAATCCTTATCAAAATTTGCATCTTTGGTATTTAAAAATCTAATCGTCATATTTCACCGTTTTTTCAAAAATATCTATTAAAGGCAGGAGCTCTTCTCGTTTTAACTTCATTGCGGACTGACCAACAATCAAACGGGATGAAACTTTATCAATTTCTTCAACCTCAACCAGATCATTTGCCCGCAAGGTTGCACCGGAACTGACTAAATCGACAATTGCATCTGATAGCCCTGCGATAGGAGCCAACTCCATTGAACCATAGAGCTTAATCAAGTCGACATGCACCCCCATCTTGGCAAAGTAATTCCTGGAATACTTCATGTACTTCGTCGCAATTCTCAACCGAGCTCCACGTCTGACTTTAGCGTGGTAATCAAAATTACGCGGACAAGCAACACACATTCTGCATTTAGCAATGTTTAAATCCAACGGGATATAAAGGCCGGCCCCACCATGTTCGTAAAGAGAGTCTTTACCGGCAACTCCCATATCTGCGGCTCCGTACTGAACATACGTCGGAACATCACTTGCGCGGACGACCACAATTCTTACATTAGGGTTATTGGTCCCGATTAACAACTTGCGCGAAACTTCCGGATCCTCATTCGGAATGATCCCCGCAGCTGCCAAGAACGGCAGCGTTTCAGTAAATATTCTGCCTTTTGATAAGGCGATCGTTATCATTTGTTGACCCTCTCTATTTTTGCGCCGAGAGCTTTTAATTTCTCTTCCATTTTCTCGTAACCGCGGTCAAGGTGATAAATTCTGTCTACTGTTGACTCACCTTCAGCAACCAGTGCCGCAATAACCAATGCCGCGCTAGCTCTCAAATCGGTTGCCATTAAAGGTGCGCCTGATAATTTAGCTACACCGCGGACAGTCGCCGTATTACCATCGATATTAATATCAGCACCAAGCCTTTGTAATTCCGGGACATGCATGAAACGGTTTTCAAAAATCGTCTCAGTAATATGAGATGCTCCCTCGGAAATGGTATCTAAGGCCATAAATTGGGCCTGCATATCGGTTGGGAATCCGGGGTATGGAACAGTGCGAATATCAACTGCTTTGGTTCTACCCAAAGAACGGGCTCTTACCCAGTCATCACCGGTTATAACTTCTGCGCCTGCTTCGAGCAATTTATCAATAACTGATCCCAGATACTCCGGCTGACAATGAGTAACTGTGACATCTCCTCCGGTTGCAATTCCGGCGACCAGAAAACTTCCGGCTTCAATTCGGTCGGCCATAACGGAGTATGTAGTACCATGAAGTTTTTTGACTCCGTTAACAACAATCGTCACGGTGCCTTCACCACTAATGTCGGCCCCCATGGACTTCAGACAGCGTGCCAAATCAACAATTTCCGGTTCTCTTGCTGCATTCTCAATAATGGTCTGACCTTCAGCAAGAACTGCTGCCATCAGAAGGTTTTCAGTACCGGTCACCGTAACCATATCCGTTAATATCTTTGCGCCTTTTAATTTTGGAGAAGCCGCATTGACATAACCGTGTTCCAAACTGATTTCAGCACCCAGGGCTTTCATACCTTTGATATGCTGATCGACCGGTCTAGCGCCAATGGAACATCCTCCCGGCAATGAGACTTTTGCTTTGCCGAATCTGGCAAGCAAAGGTCCAAGAACCAGAATTGATGCTCTCATGGTCTTAACCAAATCGTAGTTGGCTTCTGTGGAATTTACTGCAGAGGCATCAATCTCCACACGATGTCCGTTTCTTTGCACCTTACAACCAAGATCCTCCAGCAAATGGATCATAGTTGTAATATCTGCCAATTCAGGAACATTTTCAAACACCACCGGTTCATCTGTTAGAAGAGCAGATGCCAAAAGAGGCAATGCTGCATTTTTAGCCCCTGAGGCAACTACTGAACCCCTAAGCGGCGTTCCACCGGTAATTACTAACTTCTGCACTATTTACTCCGAAATCTTTTGTGGGGTCCGGAAGCATAAAAATTTCGAATCCCAACTTTTAAGTTTAAAACGTGACTAGCTCTTAATACGTTGATCTTAGGATTATTTATTGGTCGTTATTATTTTGAGTACTCACGCCACTCACCTTTATCCATCTTCACATAATCTTTGTTCTGATAATGGATAACTTTGGCGTTCGCATTTTCAGACACAGCTTCTGTCTGGGGTAAATCTTTGACCAGGTCTGCTAAAGGAACTGAACCATGTTCTTCACCAAAATAATTGGATTCAAGAACTCTTCCGATAAGGCTACTGATAGCAAGATAACTTGTTGGTTCTTTAACCTGAACCTGTTCATCGCCATCGCCGATGCCGATGAATTTAACCATGGCCGGAACATGAGTAATCAAAGGACTGGGAATATCTCTCAAGTGTGCAACTTGAACTTTATCTCCTCTTTCAGCTGCACCGTGCTCAGGAACAACAACGAGCATAACCTTCTTTCCGGAAGCTTGAATGTCTTTAATCAGCGTTCCAAGATCATCGAGCATGGCTTTTGCTCTGGGTTTAAAAGGAGCCAGACGTCTCTTATTCGCGAACCTGTTACCATCATGAAGTGCGATGAGGTTAAAGAATGTTGCGCTTCGCTTGTCTTTATTAGACGCAAGAATCTTTTCCCATTCTTTGAAAACGGCTCTGGCATCTCCAATCGGTTCTTCATCAAATGAGTCGTATCTCTTCGGATAGCTCATCGGCCCTAACTGCGGGCTGAGTCCAGCTAAATGTCGCAGACTTTGATAAAAATTATCGTATTTACCGCTATGGTCCATGAAAACGTGCTGGTTGTAACCAAGGTGGCCCAAGCGGTTCATCAGTTCACATTCAGGATTTCTTCCTTCATACAAATCTTCATGAGAAGGCTGACCGCAAACGGATTTCAACAGTCTCAACGCAGCCGGCCCCGAATAGGATGTCGCCGAGTTGAAGTTATCAAACACAACATTAAACTGTTTTAAAACAGGGTGGTCTGTCAGGCCGGCAAAAGCCAAATCGTCGTTTGACAAAGAGCAAATATTAATCAGCAAAATATCAAACGGCGTGTCGTCCTTACCAAGCTTATCCGGGAACTGAGCTCTTCTCTGTTTTTCTTTATTATGAAATTCAAATAACCAAGAATCGAGATTGGCGTTGGTAGGCTTGGCTGTCTGCGGTAAAAGATCGGACTTTTTCTCTTCTTTGGCGGATGCGCCAGTGTTGTTTTGAGCTACGACTTGGGTAACCGGTTCAGCCGGTTTTTCAAACCATGGTTGCCAAATTGGGGCGCAAATCAACAAGAAAAGATAACCCAACGTAAAAGTCGAAATTCTCAAATAATCTTTTAATCCGTAATAAGCAATTATCAGAAGAATCCCCAAACCAATCATCTGGAAGTTCAGGAAATTTAAGGCTGAATCCAGAAGATAACCGCCTTCCATCGCCTGCAAGTTGTGCAGATTGCCTTTGATACTTTCGATACCGGGCAACCAACTTTCTGAGTACACCAAAGCAGCGGCTGCAACGACAGCTATCAATGTCCTGATCCATCGGAGGTAACGATTTCCGATGGGAAAAATAACGAAAGCTGCCAGCAAACAGTTTTGTGCCAGATTTAAATGCAGATATCCGAACCCGGCTAGTAAAAATTCTCCTATGAAAAATACATTCCACAGGCCCAACCCGTTCCATTTGGCTATACCGGCTCTGCTCATCGTTTTGAACCTTTCTTCTTTATCTCTCACTGCGTTTTACTTCGCAGCGTCTGTTGTTTGAACTTTGATTAGTAAGTTATCTTTCGGCAGGAAAAGTCTTCCTTTTTCATCAAAAGCATAATACTTGTAATCAAAGCCTAAACCGTAAATAGTCAGTACATTACGATAATAATTGTCGCCTACCATCTTGGTATTTGTCAGAAGAGTTCTAATCACTGCCCCGCTTTTATCGCTTGAGACATATGGTAAGAAGCAGGCTCCGAAGGCATTGACGTCCCGCTGGCTAAAATGCATATTTCCAAGATTAACTTCTTCAGGCGGCACATTAAGTGTTTTTACCGCATCTATCATGGGTTGGTAGTGCTTATAAAGAACTTCATAAAGAGGATCTTTCGGCGACATCATTGCTGACCACAGGTACGTTCTGATAGCGTTATAACTTCCTACCATACCGTCCGGGTTTAGCAATTTGCCGTCAGGACCAAATTTTGCCCAGTCGGGAGCTGCACCGCCGGGGGAGCAAATCATCATCGCATTAATAGAGCCCTCCAAAACCGGCAACCAGTAGGCATCATGCTCGGCAAAACGTCTGAGAATAAATGGAGGGTAGTAGCTCGGGTTAATAGTAATAACCCCTTTTTCTTCGAACCCAACCCTTCCCGGAAGGATCACTTTTCCGACATTTGGAATATCTCTGACCAGTTCTTTGAGCTTGGCCAAATAGCCTTCAGCTTTTTCCATGTATTTGGGCTCATTCCAGATGCGAGCTGCCTCCATTAAGCAATAAGCAATCCACATATCGGAGTCAGTTGCGTTATTCGTATCCAGAATTTTTCCCTGACTTTCTTTTTTGCCGTCCGGAATCCCCCAATACCAAGCAGGCTGGTCTTTGCCCAGATTTTTTTCTGTCCAGTTAAAAAGTTTGTCAAAACTTTCTCTGTCGTTGGAGACCAGAGCAAAGAACATACCGTAGGACTGTCCCTCGGAGGTTGTAATGAGTTTCGAGTCGCTGTAATCGACAACTCTTCCTTCTTCCGTCACGTTTACTTGCTTGAATTCATCCCACAGATTCCAGGCATGTGCCGGAAGCTGTACCGCAAAAGCCAGAAGACAAGCTGCGAATAATTTCTGTTTAATCATGTTTCCTCACCTTTCTTCTTACTTATTGCGACGACTGCGGAATCTGATAAGAGAGTGCATCAGATAGTAGATACCGCCGGCAAACAGTGTGGCACAAACCAGCGTAAACAAGACCAGTAAAAGAGGCTGATCAAGCATCGAATACCAGATCCTCTGATGCCAGGGAAGTGAACCGGTGTAATAAGTCTGAACACCTTCATACGTGACGGGAGCTGCATTTGTCCTGAAAATAGCAACACCACCGTCGATTAATTTAAGATCTCCCGGGTACATCAGACGTTTATTAATTAAGAAGCTTCCGTCTTGTCCGTCACCTAAAACAGCAACAACGGACCGTTCACTGTCAAATGGTGACTGATATTGAACAATAGCAGCAACACCGGCATCTTCGGCAACGACTGCAGAACTATTCTTTTGTGCTTTATCTCCGATAAAGGAGTCGGAAATGCCTTTCTTCAATGCTTCTATAGCGACTGAAGAATCCTTTCCATCCAAACTATTTAGAACACCGCTTGAATCTCCGAAGACCAGAATATCTTTATCTTCCAGTGTTTTCTTATCGATGTTTTCTACGACAACTGCTTTAGTTACAGGATAGCCGGTCTGAGCAGACATACGAGCCATCGTGTTCAGATAGGTCGTCAGAACTGCCGGAGAGGCATCCTTACCAATAACAATACCGGTCTCAGATAAATCGGCGTACTTAGTAAACGGGAATCCGCTTACTGTAAATAAATTGAGATTAGGAAGCTTGGCAAAATGATAAAAGCCCGAGAAATCAATGGTGGAACCTGGATCAATTTCTACCTGACTCGGAATTAAAGCAACCGACTTACAGTTTTCTACGGAGCCTCCAGGAACTGCCAAGCCATACTGGAAATCAAACTGAAGAATGTTGTCAGCACCAAGCAGACCTGAGGGCACAGAAGTGCCGTTCCACATATTGGCTAAGCCATTGAGCAAAGAAAACTTAGAATTGAATGAGCTACTGTTTTTATTTGGATCAAGATCAAAAGACTCAACCAATTGCTCATTGAGCAAAAAGCGCATCTGAGCCGGTTCTCCGCTTGTCGGCTTGGTATAACGGTATCTCAGATCCAGATCAACATTGCTTCGGTTGACCATATAAAGATCAGGCGGAAGGCGGATCTCTAAAGTAATAGGTGCCGGATGTAATCCCGAGCTTCTCAATTGGCCACGATATTTTGCCAACGACTCAAATGTGACTTTGTCACCGGTTGGAATCCAGTTAGGCGCATCGTATGCCTGACGGTTAGGGGCCGGCTTAAAATCTTTGATTTCAGCCGAGCTGCCGGTTAATGTCTGTGAGTTTGTTGCTAACCACTCTGTTGCGACTACCAAATCATTTTCATCGCGGCCGGCAATGACTAACACTTTTGCAAACGATGTTTTAGGTGCGTCAACAATTGTCACCAAAGGTCCTTTTACCTGAGGGAAATCTTTCAGGAACTCGGGACGTTCTGTGTTAGTAATAAAAGTAACGAAATTCTTTTGTTGAGGGAGCTCCTTGATATAAACCGGAAATTCTGCCCCTCTCCAATCTGTTTTCGTTCCTACCCAGGAAGCAAAAGTACCTGCAGCTTTTTTAAGCGTAGCAGATGGGTTCTGAGTAAATAAAACCGGTAATGTTGTCGCTGCCGGACTCAAAGTGTTTGCAAACGGTACCGGCAATATGCTGAGGTCATTTGCCAATCTAAGCTGTTGTTTGCTAAAGGACATGTAGCTTGATTCATCAATTGTCAGCCACAGCGAAGGATTGGCTACGTTGCCACAGTTATTTGTATAAACCCCGACAAATTCAATAGTCATGCGGTTGCTTTCTTCAATATTTTTTGTATTGAGTTCAACCACTGCGGTTACAGGATTTCCAAGTTGCTCTTTTGTAATCGGCAGAGTCTTTTGGATCTGTCCGTTCAGAAATATATTTAATTGACTTTGCTGAGGAATCAAAGACGGCGAAGGAGTGTATTTCAGCGTTACGGAAGCCTTAGAAATAATTTCATTTTTAGGGCTGTAAAACCTGAAACTTCTTTCCGGATAAATACCTGTCAACTTGATTTGTTCGACTTTACCTTCCGGCACAAAATCAAATAAAGAGCTTTCGGAACGAATGACAGGAATCTCATCGGTTCTATAGTTAGGTTCAACATCCCGGATAAAAACTGTATTGTTATCCGGAGCAGAATTCACCGGACTAAACGGAAGCATGGCCGCTAAAAAGGCCGCTGCCCAAAGTTTCAAAGAGTGTTTTCTGCAAAAATTCTTACCATTCATGCTTTTTTTATTGCTCGGCATAAAGTCACTTTAATTTGTTAAGTCAAACTACTTAGATACAGCAATTACTCTACCTTACCAGTAGTAGGTACCATTATATTTTATGGAATCCGTAATTTCGAGGTAGTAATCTTTGGTCCCAAAGGAAGCACGCTACTTAATTAGCAAAAATTCTATGTTTTTTTATGACAGTAAGTTTCGGCATCCTTGGCATAAAACTCAGCAACCACTTCACTGAGCCAAAGGTTGCCATGAAGATCCAATTGGTTGACGGAGGCGTGTAATTTAGAAAAGCATCAACACCTTGTTTGGCCATTCTTACCAACGCCACAAAGCCGTCAAACATACCAAAACCCCGTACTTTGGCTTGTCTTTGAATCCATAACTCAGGAACTCCGAAGGTACAAGCTGTAAATTCTTTTTCCTTTTCCAAAGTTTCCTGATGAACTATCAAATCAACGATTCCCGGAGAAATAATTCCTGCGACAGTGCAATTAAAAGTATGGGCACGTTTACCATGTCCAAACGTGATTGTTACTTTTTCATCCAATTTGAGATTCGGCATTAGAGAAGGCACTTTAAATACGACCTGACAGTCCTTTTGTGAAAATGCAGCCATCGTAGCCGTCGTTTTTGTTCCGTCCGGCAATCCGATTTGGACTTTTTGCGTTGCAGATACTCTCGGGAATTTTCTTTGTTGGGCGCTTTCCACACAGACGGCAACAGAAGCGAACAAGATGATCAAGTTATAAATAATCCAGCCAATGTTGATAGCTAGCATCAGAACCTGGTATTGATCAGCTCCAATCATTTTATAAAGACCAAATCCCAAACCCGCTAAGTTTAAAAACAGCAAAATGAGGTAAGGTTTTGCTACCGACCATTCGACAAATGCTTTATCAATCACACCTCCCTTCGCGGTCACGTTGAATTTACCTTTATGAGGTGCAAACAAAGCGACCAAAGTTGGAACGAAGATATACCAGGACAGGATCGTTTCGTAAATTGCACTGACAAACGGAAACCTATAGCCTTTATGAATGACATATGTTGTCATTGTCGAATGAACCATATGCGGGATCAAGTACACGAAGATAGCGATCGCACTGGCATAAATGACGTAAATATTTGCAAACAAAAATGGTAAAGGGGCCAATAAGAAAATGATTCTAGGCAGACCATGAAGAAAATGGATCATGGCATTTAAGAAACAAAGCCGTTGAGGAATTGTCAGTCCTTTTCCAAAGAGAGGATTATCGAGCCGGAAAATCTGCACCATTCCTCTTGCCCAACGAATTCTCTGTCCAATATGTGCGGCTAATGTTTCTGTGCTCAATCCTGCCGATAACGGAGTGCTTAAAAATGCCGAAGACCAGCCTTTACGGTTCAATTTCAACGAAGTATGGGCATCTTCGGTCACGGTCTCAACCGCGATACCGCCAACTTCTTCCAGAGCTTTTCTTCGCATAATAGCGCAAGATCCGCAGAACATCGTAGCATTCCAGGTGTCATTTCCTTTCTGGATGAAATCATGGAATAAAGAGTTTTCGTTCGGAACACATTCCGTTAAACCCAAATTTTTCTCGAACGGGTCCTGGGAGTAAAAATGATGAGGAGTTTGAATTAAAGCAATATGTTTATCTTTAAAAAACCATCCCATCGTTTTTTTAAGGAAACTTCGGACGGGCACATGGTCACAGTCAAAAATCGCAACGAAATCTCCATGAGTTTTCGTCATTGCGTGATTAATATTACCTGCCTTGGCATGATTATGCTGTTCGCGTTTGATATACCCGGCACCAACCGCATTAGAAAAGTCTTCGAACTCCTTCCGGCTTCCGTCATCGAGGACATGAACATGTAATCTGTCTTTTGGCCAGTCCATCGTCAACGCCGCATAAACTGTTGGTTTTACGACATCGAGAGGCTCGTTATAAGTCGGAATAAAAACATCGACATGTGGCCACTTTGACTCATCTTTCGGTAAAGATGTGGGTTTCCTGTCCAAGGCCCAGCAAACCTGGAAATAGCCGAGGAGCATCACAATAAAGGCATAGGTCTCGGCCAGAATCAGTAACCATGAAAAAATAACGCTTAAAAAGCTATTGGGATTAATGGTTTCTGTATAGCGCCACCACATATACCGGCTCGAAACGATCACACTGATGACTACTAACATCAGCAATGTTAGTTTGGTTTGAGCCTGGAACAATAACAGAGCACTCACCCATAAAATCGACAAGAAGATGATCTGTTCTTCCAAGCTAAACGGCTGAGTGATACACAAAACGCAAAGAACAAAGCCTACACTTAAGAGAGCTCCTATAAAGATTTTTTTTAATAGGCTGAATTTAGGGGGCTCAACGTTATTTTCTTCATCTTCGGAACTTTGCTCTGACGGAGAGTCTGAGAGTAGAAGTTTAGAGACTGTCTCAGAAAGACTTCTCAGCATTTTGCCGACTTTAAGCCGGACAAAGCGAATCGAAGCGATCACAAAATTGGGTTTGTTTTTCTTTCCTTGTGAGAATTTATCTTTTGTAATGACAAAAAAACTCAAGAAGATTAACTGAAATAAGATCCTTATTGAATCCAAGGGACGAAGATTATGGAAATTAATTTGAGGAAAATAAAACGCCCTATTTCTAAAAATTTTTTTATAAAGTCTGTTTTCCAAGGGAAATACAGCCAGAGCAAGCAGAAAAGCAACTGCGTTTAAAGCATAGCTCCACTTCGAGGAGCAACGGGTTTTTAAAAGACCCAGATCTGTCTTCAGACTAAGATCAAAACTCCTTACTAACTGACCTAGAAGCATGAGAGCCTTCCTTACCTTATTTTTTCTTTTTTACTCTTCAAAAATATGATTAGTATTCTACGAGATTACTTAGCTCAACCGAGTTTTTTTCGGGTAGCCTCAGCAAAGAGATGTTACCTTTAACTGAATCTTTGTCTCCATTTGGTTTATCCACGCACTCTGAACGGAAATCAGTGTTTTATTATTCAAACTATCACGTTAAAGAAATTACAAGGTGAGCCCAATGGTATCTATAAAAAACGTTGCATTAGCTTCTGCAGTTGTTGCTATTCTTGCCGGATGTCAGGCAAACGGTGATATTTACCGTTCTGATGTTTATTCTGCCGGACAGGTTAACCAGGCCCAACAAGTGCAAACAGTGCAGATTATCGCCATTCAACCAGCACGGGTTGCGGTAAACAACTCAACGGACAGATCAACTAATCAATTGCTGGGCACTGTTATTGGCGGACTAATTGGCGGCGTTATCGGTCACTCTATTGACAGAGGAAGCGGAACAACAATCGGCGCTATTGCCGGCGGTGCACTTGGAGCTGCCGGTTCCAGTTATGCTTCTCCAAAAGATGCACTTGTGAACGGTGTGCAGTTAACATTCAAAATGAACGGAAGGATTTTCAATTCAGCACAAGTCGGCAAGATGTGCGAGTTTAAATTAGGTCCTGCAATTATGACTTCGACAAGTCCGACCAGCACCCGCATTCAACCTAATAACCCTTACGGATGTAACTAATTAATCAGAGAACGGCAATGAAGAAAACGTTATTGACTGTTTTTATCGGTTTTGCATTAAGTAGCGGTGCATACTCTCAACAGATCGTTGAGCAAACTTACCCGATTGCTCCTGTTTCACCTGTAGACCAACAGATTATGGCTGTTCAGCAAGCTGAACAGGAAATCCGCTCTACCGAGCAGGCAATTGCTTTACAAAAAGCACAGGCCGCTGAAAGGCAAGCAAAGATTAATGCTCAAGCAGCAGCAAAGAGACGGGCTGCACAGGCAAAAATAACTGCCGAAAAGAAAGCTAAACAAGCAGAAATTGACGCACAACGACAAGCGGCTGCTGCTGAAGAAAAGAACTACAACGATCAAATGAAACAGATCGATCTGGAAATGAAGAAACTTGATCTTGAGTTAAAACGTTCACAAGTCAAAACTCAGATCGATATGAACGATGTGGCTCAACAGAAGGCAAGGATGCAACTAGAGAAAGAAGTTGGCGCATTAAAACAGAGCTCAGATATTCAAAAATAGTAAAATCTGCGCCGATGGAATCTGTAGAAAACGGCCGTTTCGGCCGTTTTCTTATGAGGTTAATAAATCAGTGACGTTATATAGATCGGAGAGTTTATTGAGATTCTCCGGAACGTTAATAAATTTGATGGAAGCTTTTTTCTTTTCCGCTTCCTGTTTCCAACGAACCGCAACAGCAATGGCAGCGCTATCAATTTTTTGAACTTCACTCAAATCAAATGTGTAGTCCTCGCTATCGATAGCTTTCAAACCTTCATTGAGAACGTTCATCGCATTGGAGCAACTGACCTCCTTATAGGTTAATTTCATAAATTATTTACTTCCTTTGGAAGTACGGTCTCTTAACTGTTTAATCAAGTTATTCAGACCTCCATTTGAAATAACGGATGCAAATTGACTGCGGTAGTTTTCAACAAGCCAGACACCGCCGACATTGACATCAAAAATTTTCCAGGAACCGTCCTTATTCTTCAAAAGACGATAGTCAAGTTGAATCGGGTCTCTTTGGGAAGCTGACAGTTTTGTTCTGACGATAACCAAGCGATCATTGGTTTCAAAATTATTTCTTGCCATCTCCAATTTATAGTCAGCAGCTTCTTTTAATGCTCCTGAATAAACTGCTATCAGAAGTTGTCTGAACAAAGACTGAATCTCCTGTTTCTGTTCAGAAGTTGCATTTCTCCACTGAGGGCCAACTGCCATTCTGGTCATTCTTTGAAAGTCAACATACGGAAGAATATTCTCGTCGACCAATTTATTGATAGCAGATGAATCCTGAGCCTGTAATTCCGGATGGTCTTTAATTTGCTTAAGAACGTCATTCGTCACTTCTGTTATTAAAACATCCGGTGCTTTATGTAAATCAACTGCGGCTACAGAAAGAGAAGAAACCGCGGCAAAGATAAACGCTATAAAAGAGAACCAAAATTTTTTCATTTCTTCATTTCCTTAGAAGTTTTATTTGAGTCCGGCGCTTCTTCATCTTCTGCAAACGGATCCAATAAAGAGTTTGGCTGAATCATGGCCGGTTCATCACCGTCGGCAATAGCGCTTTGTCTGGACTGCAGATAAGCATTTCTTGTCGCTACGTACGGATCAACAGTGTTTTCCAGCATGTCAGTAACCGGCAGGAGTCTTTCACGTGCACTGATATATTTAGCGCCCCACCATGGCCATGTAAACCAGGGTTCTCCAACATAAGTATTTGGATCGAGGAATACTTCGGGGATATAAGCTAAGCCGTCACGTACAGTGGATGGCCCAAAAATCGGAATAACAAAATAAGGACCGCTTGGGATACCCCATACTGCCAATGTTTGTCCGACATCTTCTTCTTTACGCTCAATGCCTACTTCCTGAGCAACATCAAAGATTCCGGCAATACCGACAGTTGAATTAATTAGTAATCTGAACAGAGATAAAATGCCGTCCTCAACCTTTCCTTGAGCGACATTATTTACTGCGTTGGCCGGCTCCATGGTATTTTTGAAGACACGAGTAACACTTTCTCTAACTGGTTTCGGAGTGATAAATTGATAACCTTTGGCCAATGGTCGCGAAATGACAGTATCAAACCCTTGGTTAAAAGCATAAATCTGTCGGTTAAGAGGTTCCCACGGATCTTTCGGATCAGAACCTGCATTGTCAGGTACGGATGCGCATCCACTCAAAAACAAAGTACCAACTAATGCGGTGGCGATAAGTTTTCGCATATTGTTTTTGTTTTTCATTTTTTATTCCTTCTTTGAGGAGTTATTTTCTTCAGCCTTATTAAATAAGAATTGACTGATCAGATTCTCTAATACTACCGCGCTTTGTGTAAATAAAATTTGAGATCCGTTTTCTAAATTTTCTTCTTCGGCTCCCGGTTGAAGACCAATATATTGTTCTCCGATAAGACCACTGGTTAGGATCTTGGCTGATGTATCTTCAGGAAATTGATATTGGCTTTCAATATCCAAAACTAATTTAGCTTCAAACTTTTTGTTATCGTAAGAAATACTTTTCACACGACCGACGGTTACTCCTGCACTTCTAACCGGTGCTCTGACTTTTAAGCCTCCGATATTGTCAAAATAAGCTGTGACCTGATAGGTTTTCCCGGTCGTAAATGAAGTGAGATTCGAGGCCTGAAGTGAAAGAAAAAGCAATGCGACAATGCCGAGCAACGCGAAGAGGCCGACAAGTAAATTAATTTTTGTATTATTTTGCATAGTTCTGCCAACCTTATGAACTTGTAAACATAAGAGCGGTGAGCATAAAGTCTAAACCTAGCACCACCAACGAAGAAATAACAACCGTTTTTGTTGTTGCTCCGGAAACACCTTCCGGAGTTGGGCGAGCTGTATAACCCTCATACAGAGAAATCAATCCGACAGCAATTCCAAAAAAGAATGACTTCAAAATACCGTTACCGATATCTTCCCAAAGAGCAACACCAGCCTGCATTTGCGACCAGAAAGCTCCATCATCCAAACCAATCATGGGGACAGCCACAATCCAACCGCCAATAATACCGACAGCAGAAAAGAGAACCGCCAAAATCGGCATGGAAATAATAACTGCTAAGAACCGGGGCTCCAAAACTTGTTTAATTGGATCGACCCCCATCATTTCCATCGCAGATAACTGTTCTCCGGCATTCATTAACCCAATTTCTGCAGTCAGAGAAGTTCCCGCCCGACCGGCAAAAAGAAGAGCTGTAACGACAGGCCCTAATTCACGCAACAAGGACAGAGCCACTAAGACGCCAAGTGCTTGCTCACTTCCGTAAGAGGACAAGACATAATCACCTTGAAGTCCGAGCACAAAACCGACGAATAAGCCGCTAACAAGGATAATCAGAAGAGAATAGTTTCCGACAAAATAAATCTGTTTCAAAGTTGCCTGGAAATGAGTTAACGCGGCACCTAAATTTTTGAACAAGCGCAAACTAAATAATGTGAAAACACCAAGTGTCTGAACTTGTTTGATGCACCATGCGCCGAAATCACTTATTTTTTCAAAAATGCCCATCATTAAATTCCTAAGTCTTCAGCTAAAGGAGGTGCAGGATATTGGAATTTAACCGGACCGTCCGGATAACCATTGATAAATTGCACGACAAACGGATCTTTACTATTTTTCAGCTCTTCCGGTGTCCCTTGTGCCTGTACTCTTCCGTTAGAAATCATATAGACATAGTCGACAATCTCGAATGTCTCTGCCACATCATGTGTTACCACAATACTGGTAGAACCTAAAGCCTCATTCAATTTCCGGATTAATTGCGAAGTCACACCCATAGAAATTGGATCAAGCCCTGCAAACGGCTCGTCATACATAATGAGCAAAGGATCCAGAGCTACGCTTCTTGCTAAGGCAACACGACGGCTCATCCCTCCGGAGATTTCAGAAGGATATAAATGAGCAGCACCTCTTAATCCGACAGCATCGAGCTTTAACAATACAAGTGTCCTGATCAAATCTTCAGAAAGATTTGTCTGTTCTCTTAAAGGGAAAGCAACATTATCAAACACAGTCATGTCGGTAAACAGCGCACCGAACTGAAAAAGCATTCCCATACTTCTTCTGAGCTTGTAAAGAGAGACTCTGTCGGACGTGTCAACGCGAGTACCGTTTAAAGTAACCGTACCTTGCTGAGGAGTCAGAAGACCTCCGATGAGTTTCAAGAGAGTGGTCTTTCCCATACCGGAGCCGCCCATGATGGCAACAACATCTCCAAGCTTGAAGGAAAGATCAACATTTTCAAGAATTACTCTGTTCCCGTAAGCAAAACTCAGATTCTTAATATCTAATAAAGTGTCTCCCTTTCTCATAAATCTGCACTAAAAAAATAATAAAGACTGAACAACCGTTCAGCCTTGCTTGGATTATGCCACATTGAAAGTTGTTCAGGTAACCACTTTTTTGGGATTTTATTGGATTTTTTTAAGGATTCTCTACACTTAAAGACCGGTTCAATTACTTTTCCAGAAAAAATTCAATAGCTTTTCTTATGAAATAAAGAGACGATATCTTTGAGCAATATTTTTTGAATTTTCTGTCCTGCGACTTTAATTGCTTTGGGAGAAAATCTATTGTGCATATGTAAGTTCAATCTTTACGACAAATTACTCCTTCACGACTCTGAGTTTCTTTGGATTAAAAGAACAGGCTTCGATCAAAATACAATAAACGATTGGCTTTTTACATCACCAGGGCTAACGCCCAGGCTCCTTTTATTAAGGGAGGTCCCATCGGATAAGCAGCAGTATTAGGCCAGAAATGTGATACAGCAGTATTCACATGCGCACCATTTTACAAAAGAGCTTTATTTTCAAAAAAAAGACTAAGCAATTTGGAAAGAGCTGATTAAATCTGTTCTAAATGATAGGGTTAGCACTACTGTAAGTTACTTGAAAGTGTGACAAAATTTTAACAGTTTTTACACTCAATCCCAAAAATATGATAGAAGGAGTTCATTTATGTCTTTAACCGCTTGGATTGCAGTACTCGTGGTTATCGCCACGGTTTACTGTCTAGTTAAACGATATGAAACCCGCTTAGTTCTTTTTACAGCGGGCTTGTTTCTTTGTTGCATTTCTATGCACCCAATGGCAGCATTGGATCAGTTCGCAAAGAGCATGACTAATGCAGCGCTGATTATGGCTATCGGCGGTTCCATGGGTTTTGCTTATGTAATTACTCACACCAAATGCGACAGACATCTCGTTACATTGCTGGCCGCTCCTTTAAAAAGTATAGGTATCTTTCTTATCCCCGCTGCCACTGCGATTACCTTCTTTGTGAACATCGCCATTCCATCGGCTGCCGGATGTGCTGCTGCTGTAGGTACAACATTTATCCCTATCATGATTCGGTCTGGTATTCGTCCGGCCGCTGCAGGAGCTGCAGTTCTGATGGGCACCTACGGTTCTATTTTGGCTCCTGGCTTGAGTCATAACAACTTTGTATCCAAGATTGCAAATATGAACGTCATGGACTTCATTGCTCTTCATACTCCGTTCTCGCTGATCATGGGTGCTATTGGTGTAGTTGGTATTGCTATCGTTGCTTTAGTATTAAAAGACAACAAACCGACAGCTGAAGAAATGGCTGTCTACAATGCTCAGGCAGGCGATACTGGAAGCATAGGCAAAATTAATCTGTTCAAAGCTCTGGCACCACTGGTACCACTAGTCATTCTTGTGGTAGGCAATCTCTGGCTTCCTGCACTGAAGATGGGCGTTGCACAAGCTATGATTATTGGAGCACTCTACACAATCGCTGTAACGTGGACAGATCCACAAGTCTTTACCAAAGAATTCTTCAAGGGTATGGGAGACGGTTATGGTAGCGTAATGGGCATTATCATTACCGCCGGAGTTTTTGCCGCTGGCTTGAAGTCTGCTGGTTTGGTAGATGCATTTATTAACACTCTTAAAGCATCTAACGAAATTGCAAGATGGGGTGGCTCTATCGGACCATTCGTACTTAGCGTAATTTGCGGTTCAGGCGATGCTGCTACTTTTGCATTTAACGAAGCTGTAACTCCGCATGCTGCCTCTTTTAATATGTCAGTTCCAAATCTTGGAGCCTTAGCATTAATTTCCGGAGCTCTCGGACGCACTATGTCTCCAATTGCTGGAGTGACGATTCTTATTTCTGGTTTAGCAGCGGTTACCCCCATGGCTCTAGTTAAGAGAACATGTGTTCCAATGATCGTTGCCGTAATTACCTTAGCCTTAATTGCAGTTTAGATTTCATCGATATATCTTGATTTGCTCTCTTAAGTTCTTACTTATTCGAACATAAGAGAGCATTTCTGAGAGAATAAATGGATCGCTGGAACACACGGCGGACGCAGTAAATAGAATTTCTACTAAATATAGGCTACAGAGCCGGGCGGGAAATTCCTAAAGCATCAGCGATACAATCGAGGGCAATTTTAGGATTTTTGCATCTTGTCTGTAAAACTTGAATTGAAATGCCATTAAGCTCTTTAAGTTCTCCTCGGTTCCATAGCCGGAAACGGTAGTTTTCTAAAAAAGCCAAAGCCAACTTGTTTAGATTTGCTCTATTAGCAATGTAATTAGGATTATTGGCTTGCATTTTATCTTGGTTCCAATGCATATTAAGAATCCAATGTAAGTGCTTTTCTATACTCCGGTGCGAACGTGCAATCTCTCTAATTCTCTCTACGTTATTTTCATCGGCAGGTAAGGAGCTGATGTAATAGGCCTCGTCCATAGTCTTTTTTCTCGTCCGTTTTTCCTTGACTTCTTTTAGAATTTTTACAATGTATCCCTCAGCAAATCCAATCCACTTCTGCTTTAAGGGAGCTGATAAGAAAGAAACGGCCTGGAATCATTTCGACTGTCCGTTGCTCAATTCTTCGTGTTCTAATTCAAGCTCTCCTTCTAAACGATAAAGGTGACCGGGATGAATAGTATGAAATAAATTTTGTACTTCCATTAGGCTTTTGTCTTGATTTCCTTTGAGGCTTAACAAATAATTTGTTCCTTGAGCCAAGTCAGACAACAAAAAACACAGTAAAAAGGTCCGGAAGATTTTTTATTTCTTCCGAACCTTTTATCGCATGAATAAGTCCGCTTTACTTCATTGTTGCAACTGCGTTTTTAGCAGCATGTCTGCCCGAATATGCAGCGAAGCCAAATGCTTGGCCGGAGAAGAAATCCGGATATGTCGGGCCGACCATATTAGAGACTTCTAAACCTGCGGCGTACAAACCTGGAATCGGTTGATGTTTAGCATTGAGAACCTGATGCTCTCTGTTGGTTACTAAACCACCATAAGCACTAAAGAAGAAAGATTTGAGGCGCAGAGCATATAACTTTCCTTCCAAAGGACGCAGATATCTGCGATCTTTAAGGAACATCGGGTCATGCTGAGCTTCAACAACACGGTTGTACTCTTTGACCGTATTTTCTAAATTAGCCACAGGAACATTGATAGCTTTGGCCAATGCAGCAACATTATCAGCGGCCTTGAAGCCATCACTATCAGCAGCCAAGGCTTCTTTGATGTCGTTCTTAAGATTGGTCAACTTTGTTCCGATTGGAACGAGAACACCAATGCCGGAATCAACTCCTTTTTCCATGTAGTAGTCGATGTCTTTTTCATCGAAAATCGCCCAACCCTCATGATCGGGTTGTGCATAAATACCGTTGGCCGCTTCACTAAATGCATTGCAGGTCGATTCGTCTGTAAAGCGCAAACCGAGGTTATTTACCCAAAGATTACCGGGCTGCCAGGAGACTGCATAAAGATTACTCAAAAACTTTATGCCCTTTCCTTCTGTGCCAAGATGACCGATAAAGCTTACCGGACCTCTTTCAGCACCTATTTTTGTAGCCATCACAATGCCGTCGCCGGTCTTATTGATTGGCACGGAGCTCTTCCAGGCTTTCGGATCCCGATGTCCCCATTCTTCAACTTTTTTCGGATCATCGCCAAAACTTCCGGAAGCTAAAATGACGGCATTACTATTGATAGTATAGGTGTCGCCTTTGTTATCCTTTGCTTTGACGCCGATCACTTTTCCGTCTTTAGTGATCAGTTCAACTGCAGGTGTTGAAAGTTTTGTTTCAACGCCGAGTTTGTCAGCGGCTTCTTTCAAACCTTTAATTAAGCCGGCACCGTGGTTGGTTCCCTTAAAGTTTTTAATGACATGCCATGTATTGTCTTTCAACGGTGTTTCACGGATGACTTCAAACTCAATACCGTGAGAGGAGAGCCATTTGATGTTTTCTCCGGATCCTTCAACGAAGTCCTTTGTTTTATAAGGATCAACCAAGTGATTTTGTTTTTCAATAAAAGCTTCATAAGCTTCTTGTCTTGTAAGAGGATCGGCTCTTAATCTATTCCATTCAGAATCAACGGCAAATAAACCCTCAGCATGTTGAGAGTTACCACCAACATACGGATTTTTTTCAAGAAGAATTACTTTTTTGCCCAATTCGGCACCTTGGACGGCAGCGCTTAACCCGGCAGAACCTGCACCAACTACAACCAGGTCAGTGCTTAATTTGTGGTCTGCTGCATAACCAAACGTTCCGAAACTAACGGCTAAGGCTGCTACAACCAGTTTTAATCCAGTTTTTTTCATCAATGTCTCCTTGTGGATTTTTATCTTTATCGCTAGCGTACCAAAACAGGACTTTTAACTGTGTAAGGCATCTAACACTTCACAAAGAGAAATATAAAAAATAACGAAATTAGTTACGAAGTTAACGAAAAAAAGCGATGGAACGTTCGGTTAAAGGACCGCTTTAAAAAGAATTGTTTTAATCCCAAGATCTTTAAAAATAGGATCCCCTGGTGCAACAATCGGAAAATCAGAAGCAATCTCTTGCGGTATTTCAACTGCCCGGGAAGTTCTTATGTCAATAAAAGCCCACTGCGTTGAACCGAGCATGCAAACCTTTTTATCCCGCATGAGATAAAAGCGTCTTAAGCTGGTTTTTTCTTTCATATTTTCAATCCATGTGTACATCGTCAGATTGTCGCCTTCAAATGTCGGTCTCAAATATTCAATCCAGTGGGCTTTTGCAATAAATGCTCCTCCGAAATCAAAATATCTTTTAGTTGTCCAGCCTAGTTCAGCAGAATGAGCTGCGGCAGCTTCTTCCATCCATTTCAGATATTCTTTGTTGTTGGTATGTTGCATCAAATCAATGGACTCTCTTCCAACAACAATCGGCATTGCAAATATTCTTGGCATAGTTCCTGTTATTTATTGTTTTCAAAATACGCTTGGACAGCTTCAGCGCAACGGCGCCCCTCTGCTAAAGCCCAAACCACGAGACTTTGTCCTCTTCGGCAGTCCCCTGCTGCGAATACTTTTGGAGAACTCGTCTTAAAGCAGCCTTCTCCTTCATATTTAGCCCGAATATTACCGCGAGGATCGGTATCTAAATCAAAATCCTTAATAACAGACTGATTGGGATGAGCAAAACCCATTGCTAAAACAGCCATGTCCGCCTCTATTTCAAATTCAGAGCCTTCGATTTCTTCAGGTTTTGGTCTCTGCGTGACCGGGTCGGTTACCCAATTGAGTCTTACCGCTTTTACACCGGTGAGCTCACCTTTCTTGTTGTGAATAAACTCTTTGGTCATAATTGCCCAATCTCTTTCTCCTCCTTCTTCATGTGAAGTAGAAGTTCTGAGAATTCTGGGCCACAAAGGCCAAACAGTCATCTTGTCATAATCAACCGGCGGCTTCGCCCCTAAATCAATCTGGAGTACTTCAGCAGCTCCTTGACGGATAGCGGTTCCAAGACAGTCGCTTCCGGTATCTCCGCCACCGATAACAAGAACTTTTTTGCCTTTCGCGCTAATCGGTTCTTTAACTTCTACCTCTGCGTTGATTTTATTTTGCAAGGGTAGATATTCCATTGCAAAGTGAATTCCTTTCCTATCGCGTCCTTTAACAGGAAGATCTCTCGGTTCTTCGGATCCAATCGCTAAAACAACTGCATCAAAGTCCCTGAGGATCTCGTCAGGGCTAATCGTCCGTTCTGCCTCAGAAAATACGCCTTTTGGCAGCTCTGATTTGCCGACATAGGTATTGAAATTAAAGTGGACGCCTTCAGCTTCCAATTGTTTAATCCGTCTGTCGATTACTGCCTTATCCAGCTTGAAATCAGGAATTCCAAATCTCAATAAGCCACCGGCTTTACTGTTCTTTTCAAAAACAGTCACAGAGTAGCCCTTCCGAGCTAACTGCTGAGCACATGCCAATCCGGCAGGTCCACTTCCGACAATCGCCACTGATTTACCATTGAGCTGTGTTGGAGTCTGAGGTTTGACCCAACCCTGATTCCAGGCATGCGTGATAATTGCACGCTCAACGGATTTCACACCCATCGGTTTACTTGTGTAATTAAGTACACAACCGTTTTCGCACAATGCCGGACAGACTCTGGAAGTAAATTCCGGAAAATTATTGGTCGCTGACAATATTTCGTAAGCTGCTTCCCAGTCTTCGTTGTAAACCCTGTCGTTAAAGTCAGGTGCCACATTATGCAGAGGGCAACTAAATGTGCAGAAAGGCGTACCGCAGTCCATGCAACGGGCGGCCTGCTGCTTTGCTTCTTTTGGATTCAGAGGTGTAATAAATTCTCTGAAATGTGTTTTTCTTTGAGCAGCCGGTTCATGTTCCTGCTCAAGTCTTTCTATTTCTAAAAATCCGGTAACTTTTCCCATTTTTAAACTCCTGCAGGACGAGCCAGCCCACGAATGAGTGCCTGTTTATATTCTTTCGGGAACACTTTGATAAATTTCTGCCGGGCTTGCGGCCAGTTATCTAAAATTTCACGTGCCCTTTGGCTTCCTGTGTACTGGAAGTGTTTTTCAATTCTTTCGAGCAGAATTTCTTCGTCTGTCCTACCCAAGTGCCAAGAGGAAGGCTCTCCGGAAGCCATTTGTTCTTTGCTTGACATTACTGACTCAAGTTCAACGCTTTCCCGGTTGCAGTTTCCCGCAAAAGTGCCGTCTTTGTCATAGACATAGGCCACACCACCAGACATACCGGCAGCAAAATTCTGACCGACATTACCGAGAACAACTGCGGTACCTCCGGTCATGTATTCACAGCCATGGTTACCGGTTCCTTCTACCACGGCAGAAGCTCCTGAGAGTCGAACCGCAAATCTTTCTCCGCTCACGCCATTAAAGAATGCCTCACCCGAAGTTGCGCCATAAAGAACGGTATTTCCGGCAATAATGTTTTCTTCACCCTTGCCTCTGAAGTCGGTCGGACAACGAACGATGATGCGCCCGCCGGATAATCCTTTACCAACGTAATCATTGGCCTCCCCAACCAAATCAAGAGTAATACCCTTAATCAGGAAAGCTCCAAATGATTGGCCTGCAGTACCTGTCAGCTGAATATGAATCGTGTCGTCTTCCATTCCTTTATCGCCAAATTTCCTGACCACTTCTGAGGAAAGACGTGTTCCTACACAGCGGTGAATATTTTTAACCGGAGACAGGAAGCTTATCTTTTCTCCTTTCTCAAACACAGGAGCACAGGTTTCAAGCAGTTTAAAATCAAGTTCTTTTTCGAGACCGTGATCCGGGCTACAACTATTGCGTCTCTTTAGAGGATCTTTTTCTTCAGGATCATAAAGAACTCTTGATAAATCAATCTTTGAACATTTCTCAAGATCTTTGTCTTTTTGTCTGAGCAAATCAACACGGCCGACCAAGTCTTCGAACTTGCGGATTCCCAGGCTTGCCATTAATTCTCTGACTTCTTCAGCAACGAAGAAGAAATAGTTAATGACATGTTTCGGCTCCCCTTTAAATCTCTTTCTTAAGACCGGATCTTGTGTAGCAATACCGACCGGACAAGTGTTCAAATGACACTTTCTCATCATGAGACACCCTTCAACAACCAGGGGAGCTGTTGCGAACCCGAATTCATCGGCACCTAATAAAGCTCCGATAACCACATCACGGCCTGTCTTAATCTGACCGTCAACCTGCAAAATCACACGATCACGTAAATTGTTCAAAACCAGTGTCTGTTGGGCTTCAGACAAGCCGAGTTCCCAAGGAGTACCGGCATTCTTGATAGAAGACAGAGGAGATGCTCCGGTACCACCATCATGGCCGGCGATTACGATGTGTTCGGCTTTAGCTTTGGCAACACCGGCAGCCACGGTACCAACGCCCTGTTCACTAACCAGTTTCACGCTGATGGAGGCCTGGTCATTTGCCATCTTCAGATCACGTATAAGCTGAGCCAGATCTTCAATGGAATAAATATCATGATGAGGAGGTGGCGAAATCAGTCCCACACCCGGAACTGAATATCTCAGCTGGGCAATATATTCAGATACTTTATGTCCGGGCAATTGGCCACCTTCACCGGGCTTTGCTCCCTGGCTCATCTTAATTTGAATCTGATCTGCACTATTGAGATATTGTGTCGTTACACCAAAACGCCCGCTGGCAACCTGTTTAATCTTTGAACGCAGTGAATCTCCTTCCTGTAGAGGAATGTCTTTGACAATTCGGTCAGAGCCAAGAATCTTCTGCAAAGAGTCTCCGTCTTTGATAACCGGTTTCCCGGCTTTCATTTCTTCGGTATAACGTTTGGGATCTTCACCGCCTTCACCGGTGTTACTCTTACCGCCGATTCTGTTCATTGCAACAGCGAGGACAGCGTGGGCTTCAGCTGAAATGGAGCCCAAAGACATGGCACCGGTGACAAATCGTTTAACAATTTCCGAAGCCGGCTCAACCTCGCTTACAGGTATAGCTTTTCTCGGATCGATGTTAAATTCCATCAATCCTCGGAGAGTCATCTGGCGGCGACTTTGATCATTGATAATCTCAGCGTATTCCTTATAAGTCTGGTACGAATTTGAGCGTGTTGCATGCTGAAGCTTGTAAATTGCTTCAGGGGTCCACATGTGTTCTTCTTTTCCGTATCTCCAGTTATATTCACCGGAGAGAGGCAACAATTTGCCATCATCTTTATTTTGGAAGGCTTCTTTGTGTGAATTGCAGGCTTCCTGCATCACGTCAAATATTCCCAATCCTCCGACTTTGCAGGAGGTTCCCGGAAAATAGCGGTCTACAAATTCTTTTTCAAGACCAAGTGCTTCAAAAATCTGAGCACCACGGTAACTCATGTAAGTTGAGATACCCATCTTGCTCATAATTTTCTTGAAGGATTTACCGATTGCTTTGATGTAATTTTGGATAGCTGTATCTGCATCTAATTCGGAATTGTCTTTGTAGTGCTTCTTGAGCGTTTCCAAAGCGAGATAAGGATGAATAGCTTCGGCACCGAACGCAGCAAGAACAGCCATGTGATGAGTCTGAACTGCACCTCCGGTTTCAACAATAATACCGGTTTCCATACGCAGCCCGTTCTTAATGAGATGTTGATGCAAGGCACTCAAAGCCAAAGGCGCAGGAATAGCTACCCTGTCTTTATCCATTCGTCTGTCAGTAAGAATGATGATGTTATTGCCTTCTTTAATAGCATCAACTGCTCGTGCACAGATAGAGGCAAGCCGTGCTTCCACTCCTTCTGCACCCCAATCTGCAGAGTAAGTGATGTCAAGTTCGTATGACCGGAACTTACCATTGGTATATTTTTCGATCTGTCTCATCTTGGCAATTTCATTAAATCCAAGAATTGGCTGACTTAACTCCAGACGAAGCGGCGGATTAACATTGTTAATGTCCAACAGATTCGGTCTCGGTCCCACAAAGGAGATCAAAGACATCACCATTTGTTCACGGATGGGATCGATCGGAGGATTTGTCACCTGAGCAAACAGCTGCTTGAAATACTGATACAACGGCTTGGATTTTTTAGAAAGCATCGGCAACGGAGAGTCATTCCCCATAGACGCAATTGCTTCCTGCCCTTTTTCTGCCATCGGATAGAGAACGAATTTCAAATCATCTTCGGTGTAACCGAAGGCTTTTTGTCTTGCTTTCAGAGGTACCGGATTGTAAGAAGGAAGAGGAGTCGGAGCGACAATATCCGATAAATGAACATTCAAACGTTTAGTCCATTCTTTGTATGGGTTAGCCAAAGCAAATTGACGTTTGATTTCCTCATCTTCAATGATTCTTCCTTGTTCAGTATCGATAAGGAACATCTTTCCGGGTTGCAGACGCCATTTTTTCTTTATTTTGCTCTCGGGTACGGTCAATGTACCGGACTCGGAAGCAAGAATAACGATGTCATCGGTTGTCAGCAGGTAACGAGCCGGACGCAGACCGTTTCTATCAAGGGTTGCACCGATTCTCGTGCCGTCTGTAAAACAAATTGCGGCCGGTCCGTCCCAAGGTTCCAGCATTGCTCCATAGTACTCATAGAAGTCTTTTTGTCCGGGTTTCATGTGAGTAGCTTGCTCCCATGCCTCCGGCATAATCATCATTACAGCCTGCGCAATCGGATATCCGCTCATAACAAGAAGTTCCAGCATGTTATCCAGGCAAGCGGTATCACTCTGTCCTTCGTAAATAATCGGAAGAAGTTTTTTAACATCGTCCCCGAGTACGTTGGACATTACCGTTCTTTCCCGTGCTCTTAACCAGTTGAAGTTACCTTTGACTGTATTGATTTCTCCGTTATGGGCAACCATTCTGTAAGGATGAGCCAACTCCCAGCTAGGGAAAGTGTTGGTCGAGAATCTTTGGTGGACCAAGGCAATGGCTGACACTACTCTGGCATCTGTTAAGTCGTTGTAGTAAAGACCGACCTGATGAGCCAACAGTAAACCTTTATACACGATGGTCCTGGTTGACATGGACGGCACATAAAACTCTTTTCCGTGCTTCAGATTGAGGGCCTGAATCTTGTGGCCGGCTAATTTCCTGATCACATAAAGTTTTCTTTCCAAAGCGTTCGGAACCATGACATCGGAGCCTCGGCCAATGAAAATCTGTTTGATTACCGGAGCCGCCTTACGTACAGTTTCAGACAGTTCAATATTTTCATTAACAGGCACATCACGCCAACCAAGAACAACTTGGCCTTCTGACTTTACAGTTCTTTCGAGCTCCTGCTCGCAAGCACGCCGTGAAGCGTGTTCACGTGGAAGAAAAACCATACCAACGCCATAATCTCCGGGTTGAGGTAAAAGTACATTCTGTTTTGCCATTTCAGCCCGGAAGAACTCATCCGGGATTTGAATTAGAATGCCGGCGCCGTCACCCAAAAGAGGATCTGCACCTACCGCACCGCGGTGATCAAGATTTTGAAGAATTAATAAGGCTTGGGAAACGATTTCGTGGCTTGGGATGCCTTTGACGCTTGCGACAAAACCTAAACCACAAGCATCATGCTCAAACTTAGACTCATAAAGTCCGAAGCGCTCTGCTCTCTGCCTGGTTTCTAGACTGGTAATCACTGGGAACTCCTATGAATAGTTTTATTTTTTTAATTCTGATAACTCAACTTTAAGCTCTGGAGTTCACGAAATGCGCTCTAAATCGTTTACTGTGTCCCTAATAAAATACACGGTATAATTACTTACCTAATAATTAGGGACAGAATATTAGTGATTTTTGCTATTTTTAGGTCTTCCTCGCCCTCTTAAAGGGGATATCCTTTCAGGAGCGATATGATTTTCAATTAGAAAGCTTCGATCAGCCCATGGCCAGCCCATTTTCAGATGCTTTTCAATTTCCTTACTACTCTTTTGAGAATATCCCATCTGAAATATTTCACGATAATGTTTTTGACGTTCAAAAGGAGTGTTCCCCAAATTCCAATATTCTTTGGCCGGATTCATAAAATAATCATTACGCAAACCGGCATGATGAAAGTAACTGGACCAGGGATAAGTTTCTGCATCCTGTATTTTTAATAGTTCAGGCAACCATTCCATATACAAAAGAGCATCTGTCCTTCTTTCATTTCCCTGAATGATAGAAGATCGAAAGCGACCGTGCCATATTGTTCCTGTCCGGCTATATGTATCGTTGAAATATCGGCTATAGAGCCGGGAAAAACTTTGAACGAATTTCGACAAGTCCTCGGTTGACCGCCTTGGAGACAACAGTAAATTGATATGTTCCGGCAGAATTACATAACCGGAAATATCAACCTGATAAATTAGCGAGACCTTGGAAAATAGTCCGAAAATCACATCCAGATCTTCAAGTTGCGGCATTAGAGATAGTTCATTTGAACCGTACAACCTCACATAGTGAATCTGATTGAGCATTGAAAGTCTTGATAATCTAGCCATTTCTTTCTTTTTATTTATCTGTCACTAATTAAGCCGGTCGAATCATTCTACCTCCATTTTAAAAATTGAAGCTCACATTTTCTAAAATATCGGAACCAGGGAAAAATAAAAATGAGCGCACAAACATTAGGACTTTACCTTTTAGTTGTATTTATCACCTCAATTACACCCGGTGCGGGTGTTTTGTACACTTTGCACAATGCCGTTACCTATGGAGTCAAAAACGCCATTTGGTCTCCGACGGGTAATGCTACCGGTGTGGCTGTAATGTCTGTAATTGCTGCCAGCGGCTTAGGTACCATCATTCATGCCAATGAAGTCCTCTTTTACGGCCTTCAAACCGCAGGTTGTCTGCTGATGATATATTTCGGCTGGAAAAGCTGGAACGCCCCTGTCATTTCCTTAGAGAGCGATGTCTCAAAGTTAGAAAAAAACTCAAATAAAACCCACAACGTTCACGCTTCCGGGAACAATAATCCGTGGAAAATCTTTTCCAGTGCCGCTCTGCTGCAGGTAACTAATCCGATGCTTATCGTTTTTTTGTTATCTTTGATGCCTCAGTTTATTGACCCGAACACCAACTATTGGACACAGATTATCTTATTAATTAGCCTATTTGTTTTTATCTGCTGGCTGGTTCATATTTTTTATAGCTATTCTGCGGCGTTAGCCTCTGATAGATGGATGAGTGCTAAATTTTCTTTTTGGCTCAATAAAATAAGTGCCATACTTTTTTGGCTTCTGTCCGGTTCAGTTTTATTAAAGCTCTACGGCGCGATTTAATTTAATACTTGGCAGATCATAAAGATCTGCCATTTATTTAGCCGAGAAGTTTCTTGACGAAAGCGACGACAAGATCTGAGCCTGACGGAAGAATCGAGTCGTCAAAGGTCATATTTCTGTCGTGTAATCCCGGTGTAGCACCTGCTCCAATTCCAAAATACACTGTTCGAAGCTCGGGCTTGGAATGCTTATAGAAATGAAAATCTTCTCCACCGCCACCACATGGTGCAGCTAATGCCTGTTCTCCGAACTGTTCTTTAATGGTTTCATCCATCGTCTTCATCAATTCTTTATCATAATCGGGACCCGGACAAAATTCAGTTCTCTCAAAGTAATTCTGTGTTCCAAAAGAAATTTCCAGTCCGTCACTGGCGGCTTTCATCTTTGACAAAATTTCATTGAGCACTTCATTGTCTTGGGCACGGACGTCAAAAGCAAGTTTGACAAAGGAAGGAATTGAGTTTGTAGCACCTTTTTCAGAATGGATCTGTGTGGGTTTTATAGACCAGGATTTATTTGGATTGACTTTCATCAAACCAACCGTTGTGATGTATTGAACAGCAGCCTCGATAGGATTAATTCCAAGATGAGGCCTTGCTGCATGTGCCTGGCGACCTTTAATTTCTACTTCGATTGTTGCGCATGCGACATGAGTGATAGCGGAACAAAATGTGCCAAAAGGCATGTCTTGGATCGGACGGATATGGAATCCGCAGGCAATATCTACACCTTCAAGAACGCCGTCTTTTGTCATATCCAAAGCACCGGACAGACTTTCTTCACCCGGCTGGAAGACCAGGCGGACTTTTCCTTTTTTAATGACGTCCTTTATTGTTTGAGCGCTCGCAAGCAAAACAGCAGAATGAGCGTCATGACCACACGCATGGATCGCAATAAGCTTGCTAGGATCTTCTTCCGAAACATACGGTAATGCATCCATATCAGCCCGAAGCATGAGAGTCGGTCCCGGAACGCCGGAGTCTATGTCAACGACCAGTCCGAAGCCACCGACATGTTCTTTAACGGTAAAACCCATTTCGCGGAGCTTTGTCGCGATGTATTGGGATGTTTTTTCTTCGTGTTTGGAAAGCTCTGCCAAGTTATGAAGCTCTCTTCTGAAATTAATTGCGTTTTGAGTAGTCATAGAAAATTGAAATAGTAAAACCGGCCGGTAACACTATCGCCCTAATCCTCCGGTTTCAATTATGTTCCCGGTAGAGCGTGATGAACCAGCATCTACCGGACTCATAGAAGTAGTAAAGTTTAGCTTTATCCCTTCGTTCTTTCAATGAGTGCTTTGACTAATCAATTTCGTTCCTCATAAACAGGATTAAAAATCCGTTCGTATTCTCTTAGAGCAAAGCGGTCTGTCATCCCCGCAATATAGTCAGCGACTGTTCTTTGAACGCCTTCATGCTGAGAACGTATATAAAAATTAGGAGGTAAGAGGTTAGGAGAATGAGTAAACTCATCAAATAGCAGTTCGATAACCCTGGAGGATTTGTTCATCACTCTCAAGACCTGATAATGACGATAAAGAGCATCCATCAAATAGGCCTTGAGTGTCTTCATTTCTTTGAGGCCCTCATCAGAGAATGAAACCAGCGGAGTGTGTAAAGCTCTTACGTCTTCAACTGACTTTAAAGTGACGGAGTTAATTTTTTCGAGACTGGTTGTAACCAAATCATCTACAAGGTAGCCTATTATCCGTCTGACCACTTCTTTTTGTGCTCTCCTCAGAGTTATTTGTGGATATTCTTTCATGACCTCATCAAAATATTTTTTATAAATCGGTACATGAGATAACAGACCTTCGTGTTTCAGGAAAGAACTTCTTAATCCGTCATCCAAGTCGTGGGTACTATAAGCGATGGCATCCGCGATGTTGACTAATTGAGCCTCAAGACTTGGTTGTGTTTTTTCCAAAAAGCGTTTGCCTAAGTCACCCAATCGCATAGCATCAAGTGTTTTGCAATGCTTTAAGATACCTTCTCTTGTCTCCCAAGTCAGATTCAACCCGTCAAAAGTCGGATACTGCTCTTCGAGTTTATCGACAATGCGTAAGGACTGCAGATTATGCTCGAATCCTCCGAAATCTTTCATGCAGTCATTTAGAGCTGCTTGCCCTGCATGTCCGAACGGAGTATGTCCTAAGTCATGCGCTAATGAGATTGTCTCGGCCAAATCAGAATTCAATTGCAAACGTGATGCCGCGGTTCTGGAAATCTGGGCAACTTCGAGAGAATGCGTCAATCTAGTACGGAACAAGTCCCCCTCGTGATTTATAAAAACCTGGGTTTTGTATTCCAGACGTCTAAATGAACCTGAGTGGACAATTCTGTCATGGTCTCTTTGGAATTCCGTCCTAGTCTTACTAGGCTTTTCTTTGAATATTCTTCCGCGTGACTGAACTGAATGACAAGCATAAGGAGCGAGGACTAAATTTTCTTTAATCATGGCTTGTAACCTCCCTCTAACAGGACTTCACGGATAATTTCTTCCGGCACCTCTGAGACATAGGACTTTCCAAGTCCGTCCATTAGTACAAAATGAATAACTCCCGAAGTACTCTTCTTATCTCCTCTCATTGCCTCGATTGCATCGTCAATTGATAGTCCTTCAATCCGGGTAGGAAGATTGGCTCTTTTTAACAGTAGCTCAACTTTATTGACTTCTTCTTCAGAAACTTTTCCAAGTTTTCTGCCGGTCTGAGCGGCCAGCAGTAAACCGCATCCGACTGCTTCGCCATGCAACCACGTACCATAACCGGTCAATTTTTCTATGGCATGACCGAATGTATGCCCCAAATTTAGACAAGCTCTTCTTCCGGCTTCTTTTTCATCTTCAGAAACCACTGCTGATTTTATTCTGCAGGAACCGGCTACAATCTTTGCTATTTCTTCAGCTTCAAGCTCCCGAAGCTGCTCCATCTTGGCTTCAAGCTCAGCAAAATAATCTTTATCGGCGAGCATTCCGTGTTTGATTATTTCTCCGAGACCGGCACTAATTTCTCTCGCAGGCAGAGTTCTCAGAACATTTGAGTCCGCAATAACTACGCTGGGTTGATGAAAGGATCCAACCATGTTTTTACCATATGGCATGTTCATTCCTGTTTTGCCTCCCACAGAAGAATCTACCTGTGCTAACAAGGTTGTCGGTACTTGAATAAAGCGAATTCCACGCATATAAATTGATGCAGCAAAGCCTGCCAAGTCTCCGACTACTCCGCCTCCCAGAGCAATAACCACAGACTTTCTGTCAGCTTTCATCCCAGCCAGCTTATTGAGTATCATCAGAACTGAATCCCAATTTTTATAAGCCTCGCCATCGGGCAATCGAACGCTTTCTGTTCTTACTACAGCATTACAAATATTTGAAATCTGCTCTTCATACAAAGGACCGACTGTAGTATTAGTGACAATTAATGCAGAGGAAGCTTTTAGCTTTTGGAGTTCTGAGCCTATCAAAGAAAGAATATTTTCTCCCAAATAAATTTTATAAGGTGAGTTTTTAACATTTACATCAATTGTTATCATTATCGTTCTTCCTTGTTTAAAACTTCTAAAACGGCGTTGCTCATCTGGCTAAAGGTCATTTTTTCAGTATCAAATGTCATTTTCTTCACCTCTTCATAAAGAGGTGTTCTCTTTTCAATTAGTTCCTCTATAGTTTTGAACGGGTCTTCAGTTTGAAGCAGAGGACGGTTTGAATTCCTTGTTCTAAAAAAACAGACTTTTGGCGATGCCAGCAGATGGATAACATGGGTAGCATTGTTTTTAAGAATTTGTCTATTTTCTTGTATGGTTACGACACCTCCACCGGTAGCAACAACAAGATTTTCAGATTGGGAGAATTCTTTTAATAGTTGGGTTTCTCTTCTCCGGAAGCCGGCCTCCCCTTCTTTTTCAAAAATCTCAGGAATGCTCACTCCGCTTCTTCTTTCGATTTCTTCGTCAAGATCTACGAATTGGGAACCCAATTCTCTACTTAAATATTTACCGAATGACGATTTACCAACCCCCATCATTCCTACCAAGAAAATAGATTTGTGTCCTTTTATTGATTTAGCGCTCATAAACCACCAAAATCGGCCTTATTTAATCATTGGAAGAGTTTTCAATTTTATAATGTCCCGTTGTTTTCTTTTAACTTTTTCCGATATTCAGTTGTGATTTCGAACAAAAAAACTCAGACCAAAAAAGCACCGGCCAAGGGCACAGCTACTAAGAAAGCGGCACCGAAGAAAAGTTCGGGGTTGTTCTCATTTATAAAGATATCACTCGCAACCATTATTGCTTTGGTTCTCGGTGGTATCGGAATTGCCCTGTTTGTTTTTGCTCTTGTTTACTCTCAACTGCCTCCGATTGACACAGTCGTTGACTACAAACCAAAAGTTCCAATGCGTGTCTGGACAGCCGATGGCAAGCTCATAGCTGAATTCGGAGAAGAACGTCGAGATTTTGTCACGATCGATGAAATGCCGGCTCATGTCAAACAAGCGGTTATTTCAGCTGAAGATGACGGCTTCTATCAGCACCATGGTATTGAACCGAAAGGCTTTGTTCGTGCAGCTCTAGCCAATTTTGCCTCGGGAAAAAGAAGCCAGGGTGCTTCTACGATCACGATGCAAGTTGCCAGAAACTTCTTCCTTTCCAGTGAAAGAAGTTACGTCAGAAAACTTTATGAAGTTGCGATGGCGTTTAAGATTGAAGCAAATCTAACCAAAGATCAGATTCTTCAAATTTATATGAATCAGATCTTTCTCGGCAACCGTGCCTATGGATTTGCAGCTGCAGGAAGAACATATTACGGTAAGAACATCCAGCAGTTAAGCGTCGGAGAAGCTGCAACATTGGCCGGACTCCCGGCTGCTCCTTCTGTCTACAACCCCTTTGCCAGTCCCCAAAGAGCTAAAGTCAGACGTGACTATGTTCTAGGTCGTATGAGAGATCTCGGCTACATTGATGAAAAACAGTACCTGACTGAAGTCAATGCCCCGATCCAAACCAGGTTGACCAGACAAGCAGAATCCTCCGTGACTCCGACAAAGATGAATTCTTCGCTACATGCGGAATATGTGGCTGAGCTGGTTCGAACTTTAATGTTTGATGTATTCCAGCAAGAAACCTACACCAGAGGACTTAACGTTTATACAACCATCAACTCTGAAGATCAAAACTATGCTTACCGCTCTTTGAGAAGTCATGTTCAAAGTTATGACCGCTCACGAGGCTATAGAGGACCGGAAGATAAAGTTGATTTATCTGATCCGGCAACAGAACAACAAAACATTAGAAATGCTTTGCGGGAAGCTTTGATCGCCAGTGATATGCCGGCTGTTGTTGTCCTGAAGGCATCACCTTCTGAAGTTGTGGTTCAAAATGCATCAGGAAAGCAAATTACGATTAAAGGAAAGAATCTGGACTTTGTGAAAAAAGCCCTTCAGCCCAAAGCCAAAGAAGATTTAAAAATCCAACGCGGCTCAGTTGTCCGTATTCAATCCGGTAAGAACAATGAGTGGGAAATCACTCAAATACCTCAGGTAGAAGCAGCCTTTATTGCGACAAATTATGCGACCGGTGCAATTCAGGCATTAGTTGGCGGATATGACTTTAATTTAAATAAATTCAATCACGTTACTCAAGCCTGGAGACAACCAGGATCCTCTTTCAAACCATTTATTTACTCAGCCGCAATCGAGAAAGGATTTTCACCGCAAACTGTGATTAATGATGCTCCTATTGTGTTGGATCCGTCTGAAACCGGCTTCAAGAAATGGAATCCGAAGAACTTCTCCAGAACGTTCAACGGACCAACTATGATGAGAGATGCCCTGAGGAAATCTCTAAACCTGGTTTCTATAAGAATTCTACAAGCTATCACACCAAGATATGCGGTTGATTTTATCCAACGTTTTGGTTTCGAGCCCGATAAGCATCCGCCTCATTTGTCCTTGGCTCTCGGAGCCGGTAGCGTAACGCCATGGGAAATGGTCAGAGGATTCTCTGTCTTTGCCAATGTCGGTAAACGGACTGAACCCTATCTCATCTCTAAAGTGACCGATCAGAACGGGAAGATTCTGATGCAATCGGCAGTCGAAGCAGAGCATATCGCCGGTGTTGAGGCAGTCGACCCGAGAAATGCATTTATCATGCATAAAATGCTCCATGGAGTTGCTACTTCCGGTACGGCTGCCCGTTCGACAGCAACACTTAAACGAGGTGATATTGGTGGAAAGACCGGAACCAGCAACGATTCATTTGATGTCTGGTTTGTCGGATACGCCGGGCCTCAGCTGGCAGCGGTATGGCTCGGTTATGATCAACCCAGAACAATGGGTAGACGGGCCCAAGGCGCGAGCTTGGCGTTGCCGGTCTGGATTGATTATATGAAGTTTGCCGTGAAAAATGAGCCTGAAGTTGTCCGCCAAGCTCCTCCTGGAGTGACAGTGGACGGCCCCAACTATTACTACACGGACCGACAGAATGCTATTACCTCACTCGGTGTGGATGAACCTCCACAATCGGCTGATCCGTTGGGTGATTTGATCCAGAACACCAATATCAGAGGGCAGATATTTTAACAAAATGTAAAAGTTGACTAATGATATTGATAATCGTTATCAATTAGTTTATAGTTTGAACCATCGGATCTTAATTGATCCACTCCTTGAAGAGAGACTTCTCTTAAATGGTAGTTAGTTAATGGGGATTGCCTAAAAATTTCAGGCTTAAACCGCAAGTTAAAAAAGAGACTTGCGGTTTTTCTTTTTTCTTGAAACCTCTTCAAATGAAACAATTTGTAAATTTATATTGTTTGTAATGATAATCATTATCAATTTGTTTACAATTACAATCATTGAATCAGCAATGATTCGCTCCTTGAAGAGGGAAACCTCGAATGGTAGTTAGTTAATGGGGATAGCCTAACAAATAAGGCATTTTTAACCGCAGGAATCTTGAGCGACCTGCGGTTTTTTCTTGCTCCTTCCGGTTGTTGGCTTGGTCATTTCACTTCAAATGCTATCCATAACAGATGACAGTTTCTACGAAAACTTAAGTAGTGTAAAGAATGCTGCCTTGAAACCATTTTTGTTAAATACATGGAAAACCCAATGGAAATGCAAAAAAACCTTAGATACACTCAAAAGTGTTAAGATCTTAACAAATTGAATGGTTGAGTCATGAGACAAATCGTTTTTGGCCAGCAATGGATTCATTCTGAAGAACCTCCTGAAATCCAGGAAATTTTTCTTTCACACGGTAAAAAAAGAAAAATAAAACGCGGTGAAGAGCTGAAACATGGCGGTCCCTATGGAGAGATCGGACTGCTTTTAAAAGGTCTGGTTTTTTATCGCTTTTGGGATTGGAATGATAAAGAACATATCTTTAGTCTGATTATCCCGAAAAGATGTTTTGGCGATATCGACGCTGCATCGTGCACTGTAGCGAACGTCAGTGCTTATGCCGCCAAAGATGGTGAAGCTTTATTCTTAACATACGATGAGTGGCACAAGTTGATTACAGCTGACATAAAAACTTTCGAGCTTTTTTCTTCGAGAGCTGTCAAGAAACAAGAAAGCCACATAGAAGCGCTTTTGGCTTGTTTTACCATGGAAGTTGATATGCGTCTAATCTGTTTTTTCCATGCTCTCGTAAAGGCTTACTACGTTCCTAAATTAAACGAGTGGAATCCCATTCCCGTACAACTCAATACTGTAATGCTCTCTAAAATCGTATCTTCGAGCAGAACCTCTGTTTCTTTAAAACTAACAGAATGGATTGATAGAGGCTTGGCAAAAAAGGACGGAAAATTCTTATTACTTCACGGAAAACTTTTCGAAGAGGTCTATGACTGGTGGGAAAACAAAAAGGATTCATCCAAAGCTCCTCATTCTCAACCAGAACTGAACCACTCTTTTAACCACAGGTTCTGGCCAATTCCACCTGCAAAAATTAACGAACCGGAAGACAGCCGCGAACAATAAAGAACGTCCGGCATTGGAGCCGGACTGTTGATCTTTTAAGCGATTGTTGCTCTATTTCCCTGTGCTTTCCGCTGTCTCTATGCATTTAGCGACAGCTTTTAAAGCCGGGTTATTCTCCGGTAGTTCAAGAAGCGAACGGCCTTCCAAATCAAACTGTTCCACCTGTTTGTCGTAAGGCACGGAACCTATCACATGGATATGTTCTTTTTCAGCGAATTCTTTGAGAGCTGAAACATCGGATTGGGCACGATTAAATACCACACCTAAATTCTTGCAAGCCGGAACCAGTCCTTCATCAACCATCTTCTTGATATGACGGACCGTCTGAAGTCCTCTGAAAGAAGTATCCGTAATTAGAATCAATGTATCAATTTTTTCAATGACCTGACGGTTGATTTGTTCAAGACCGGCTTCTCCGTCAATTAAAACGATTTCAAATGAATGCATGATATTTTCAATAGCATTCTTAAGAAGATCATTGATAGAGCAAAAACAACCGATAGTGTTCATCCGGCCCATCGCCAGAAATGAAAAATTATCTTTTTCGTCTAAAGCCTGAGCCGTCAGGTACTCGACACTATCAGCAAGTTCCGTTAATTCATTTTTAGTGCTCTTCTCTGCTTTTTGGAGAACCATTTCGCGGATAGAACCAATGGTGGTTTCACTTTCGCGGCCGATCGCATAATTCAAACCAAGTGCCGGGTCTGCATCAACAACCAAAAGCTTTCCCGGAGCTTTTTCCATCAAAACTTTGGTCAGCATTGCCGTAAAAGCCGTTTTACCAACACCGCCTTTACCACAAACAGCAATTACTTTTTGTTCACTCATTTTTGTTCTCTTGCTCCTGATGTTTATGCACAAGGATACGATCTATTTTCTTGATATTTGCACAGAGTTTTTTGTCGGCACATTTTCCGCAATGCCCGATGACATGACAGTCTTTAAAGTTATACCCACGTTTATCCCAGACTTGTGCCTTCAATGCTTCCTGCTCTTTGCTCCAGGCTTCTGACGTTTCTTTCACGATATCGAAAGCTCGGCCTTCGACAGTAATAAAAAGAACTTGAACGGTTTCTAACTCGTCATATTCTTCCCGGAGGCGGAAAAGAAGAGCTGAGCCTAAAACAGAAAGATTCAGTCCCTCTGCGATACTGTCAACTGAAAAACGAAGCCAGATCTTATTACCGGATCCTTTGACCATCACTCCTCTAACCTGTAGTTCCCGCTTTAAATTTTGAATAATCAAATAAAGCAGCTCGTCGGTCACTCTTTGACCTGAGATATTTAACTGCAAAGCCAAAGGTTGAGAGCCCGGTAATTCGTTGATATCAGGACCGATAAGATATACGCCATTTGGAAAAATTGACGTTTCCCGGGAAAAGCTAAGGTAAGAGCGATTTGGATTCTCTCCAAGATCAACTGCCGTATTTGTCTTTAATACAAAGTTGGACTTCGTTTTTAAAGATTCAACAAATTCAGAGCTCAACGATTCTGATACATCAGTTGCCAGAGCCAATAGCTCGTCCCAGGTAACGTTTTTTGTCATTTCTTAAGCCTCTTTATGTGCTTTTTCTTTTGCAAACAAAGCTGCGCCTAAAGCACCGGCTAGTTGAGGATCTCCCTCAAGCTGGCCAAGCTTCATTTTCAGGCGTTTTTCCAAAGCTTTTTGAAGAGCTTTGTTTTGAGCACAGCCTCCTGTCAAAACCACTTCTTCTTCAATTCCGACTTTAAATGCCATTCCATGAATCCTTCTGGCAATAGACTCATGGATTCCGGCACAAATATCAGGCAAAGGAACATCATTGTTCAAAAGAGAAATGACTTCGGATTCAGCAAAGACGCTGCACTGCTTGGAGATAGAACAAGGTTTAGAGGATTTCAGAGCTTCGGAAGCTAAATCTTCAAGGCTAAGGTCAAGCACCCTGCTCATCACTTCAAAGAACCTTCCTGTCCCCGCCGAACATTTATCATTCATCTGAAAGTCCAGGACCCGGCCATTTTCATCAACAGAAATAACCTTACAGTCCTGACCTCCGATATCAATAATAGTTCGTGTTGAAGGACGAAGATAGGTAGCTCCTCTGGCGTGACAAGAGATTTCGGAGACCTCTTCATTGACGTTTTCCACAGCACCTCTGCCATAGCCGGTTGTCACAATGAAGACATTGTTCGGCAGACCGGTCTCAGGATTAACATCTGTGATTCCAGCCTTCTCCAAAGCAATCTGGAAGGCGTGCTCCATCGTTTTTTTGGGTCCTCTTGCAGAGCGGACTATAGAGGAGCCGAGAATCTTTTCAGATTCATCCATGATTACTACTTTTCCGGTCGTCGAGCCTAAGTCACATCCAACATATAACATGTCCTATCTCCCTTCTTTATTATTTTTTGATTTTTTCAAATCCATTTGCACTCAGGAAATTAGATATGTCATTTTTGACTTTATCCATCGGTGTATATCTTTCATCAAACAAGCTGGTTGTCAAAGTGCAAAGAGGAACTTTCATGTCTTTGCAGACCTTCTTCATAAACTGATTGATACCGGCTTGGTCTTTATGCCCCATGTGGCCTGAGAATAAGACGGCGTCGATGTTGTAGTCCTGAATTGCCTGTGTCAAGTCTTCAATAACAACATCAACCCAACCTCTGCCCTGACGAATCATCGGGACTTCAGCAACATTTCTTCTGGCCAAACCGAAAAGCATGCTTTCTTCAGTCGATGTGTCAATCGGAGTATACGGTGACAAGCCCTGGAAGGAGTTAACAACAACGGCGCCCCATTCTTCAGCTAACCAGTTTCCAAGTTTCTCTCCCCAAAGAGGATTCAAGTCGGGCCAGAACAGACGAATCTTTTCATTCATAACCGGTCCAACGCCTTTTTCAACGTTGGCTTTAGCAACGTCACGGACCGCTGCCATCACGGCGGTTGCTCTCGGGTCACCGGCAGGCAAATGCTGAGTCAAAGCCCAGAAAACGTCGCCGATAACGAAAGAAGGCATCGGTGCAGGAGAAGCTTTCATTAAGTCATTAACTTCAGCCCAAATTTCATACTGTTTATTTGTTTCTTCAACAACAGCCTTTACTTTTTCAAATTCGTATTTAGCGCCGGTATGTTTTTCAATAAAAGGAATCATTTCCTTTAATTGCTTAGCAACGTATTCAAAATCTTTGTCTTCATGACCATAACTTGGATCGATGGTGTAAGACGGAACATCCTTTAAGAATTCTGAACGTGCAAAAGCCTGGTGCAACATCAATTGACCGTCACAGGGTTCGGCCATCACAATGAAGCAATCCGGTTTCGGATGCAGCCTGTTTTCCATTGAATAAACGGCATATCTGACCAGAGAGCACATCTTATTGTCGAGATTGAACTTATCGCATTCTTTTGCGTCGGCATAATCTGTCAAACCAAGATGGAACATTAAATCAAACACCGGGTTGTAATAAACAATACCCATGCCGGCGAAAATTTCCTGGCTGTTGCCATACCAGGTGCATAACAACGGTTTCTTGTTTTCGGATGCATCGATCATCTTTTCATTATGATCTTTCATCAAAGACACAACAGCGATCTGCACCGGGTTCTTTTTATCTTCAGGCAATGTATCGAAAAACTTCAATACACCGTCAAGTCTGTCTCTATATTCTTTGGTTCTTTCGACACCGGTAAGTTGTGATAAATCTGCCATAACTTTTCTCCTGGATTAGATGTTCTTTTGAGCCTTCAGACTTTCTACAAAGGCCTGAGCGCGGGTGCGGATCTGTCCCTGAGAGTCAGGTACATAGTCGATTTCTAATTCAAGGCCCGGGATGCCTTTTTCAGCTAAATAGCTGCGCATAATATATTGTTCAAAAGCCCAAATATCGCACATGTAAATGCGTGAAGAAATAACACCGTCAACCTTGAAATCATCAATCAACTGACCGAGACGATTGAGTCTGTCGTCTTGGGTACCCATTTGACGGGTAGCAGCCGGCATTTCATCAAAATAATAATCAACGATAGCTTCAAGAGGGTCTTTGTTTTCATCGATCAGCACAGAGCATGAACGACTTCCGAAACCGAGATTATCTACGACAATTTCTCCGCCCTGATTTTCGAGAATTTCAAAAAATTCTTTGCTGTCAGCATGACCGCCTGTGTAAAGAAGACGGACTTCCGGCTTAATCTTGGGACCCTGTTCTTTCAGCTCTTCAATAAGTTCCTTAAGAAGTTTGTTGTATTCTTCCAAAGGCATGGAGATTCCGGCAAGCATAATCATAATTAACTCGGAACCTCTGAGGTAAACAGATTCACCCTTTTGCATTTCATAAAGTTCGGCCTGCAGGCGTCTGGTCTCGTTATGAAGTTTGATAGCTTTTCTTAAGTCGTCATCTGTAATTTTTACACCGAACTTCTTTTCGGTAGCCTCAATAAACTTCTTCATTTCTTCCTTATAGAAATCTTTAGCTAAATCGCCACGTTTCTTAGGAATGTACATAAAGTGGTATACAGGGTTTCCGGGAATTGTCAGCCAGTTATCATAAATTCTTCTGGCATGGTCGCAACTGTTATAAAACACTGCTCCGTCTAAGAATTCCAGTTCATCATTAAGAATCTGGTTGTAAGTATGACGAACGTAATTACAAGCCAATTCACGGAAATAAGCATCGGCGAATTCAGTTCCTTCAGATCCTGTTCCGCGGATGAAATAAGGAACAGCACCGGCGGCAGTCAAGATTTCAACCGGCATTTCCTGATACAGGAAACCAACAACCTTCTTTCCTTCTTCTTTGGCTTTTTCAATGGAAGGATTATTTAATGAAGTCGCAGCTTGAATTAATGTGTTTAGAGCTTTTGGTCTATCTGCAATTTGCATTCATGCTCTCCTTGAGGTGGGGAAATAAATTTTATTTTGTGGGTTCACCACGCATGAATACACTATAAATCTGGCGTATTTTTGACACTGTTAAATGTATAACAGAACCAATATACGAGCTTTCACTTAGAAGTAAAAACAACAAACAAAACCTCATTTCGTTAAGTAGTTAACGGAATCTCTTCTCTTCAGATAAATTACCCAAAACCTCCCATTTTTCTGTTTTCCAGCTAACACAGTGCAACTATCAAGACGTTCAAAATTGAATCACTAACACTATAACTCTCAAGGAGATCCAGCATGAAATTAAGAACATTGTCTGTACTTTGTGCCTCTGCTCTTTGCTCAACTGCATTTGCTGCCAACGTTGAACTATTCGGAGCTGTTGATACATTCGTTGCAGTTAACCACACCTCCGGCATCGATGGAAAATGGAAAGCAGCTTTGATGTCAGGCGGTACAACAGCCTCCCATTGGGGACTTAAAGGCACAGAAGATTTAGGCAACGGGGTTGAAGTCTTCTTCAATTTAGATAATGCATTTTTAGTTGATAACGGCAATGCAACATTCGGCAATGAAGGTAAAGCTTTCAGCAGAGAAGCCAACATCGGTATCCGCGGAAAATACGGTCAATTATCTTTCGGTCGCCAGTACACACCGCACTTCCTGGTATTTGCTATTTCTGATCCGACAAAATTAAGTCTTGGATCTTCTGATTCTCCATACTTCTTCCCGGGCTCTGCCTCAGTTACAGGTCAGGACGGAAATTTAGTACGTATGGATAATTCCATCCAGTATGTTTTACCGACACCGTTTGGTCTGACTAACTTCTTCTATTTAAGTTTAGGTGAAACTGAAAACTCCAATACAAGAAACAATACCTACAACTACATGGCCAAGTTCGACTATGGTAAATTCACAGGTATGGTCAGCTACCTTTTCCGTTCAATGACTAACCCAGGCAACAACGATCGTTACCATAACAGTTATATCAATTCTGCTTTAATTTATGACTTTGGCTTCACAAAACCGGTAATTAACTTCACTAAGAAGTTTGGTAGCCCAGAAAACGGTTCTGACAACTTCTGGATGGCCCAGATCGGAACATCAACTCCATTATGGGGCGGTGATTGGCAGATTTCCGGTTCTTACTTACGCAACCAGTCCAAAGACAAAGCCAATGCATGGTCTCTCGGCACCAAATACAACTATCCTCTCTCTAAGAGAACATCCGTCTACGTCGGTATAGAAGCTCTCTTTAACGGAGATAACGCCGGTTACGCTATTGAAGCCGGTCCGGATAGCTCATTGCACTTTAACTTCAATAAAGATGATATTGGAACCGGCTACGGCACCAACTACAAAGGAAGCAACGTCCAACAATTCTTCGTTGGTATTAATCACCAGTTCTAATCTGTTGAGTACTTTCTTCTAAAACTAGAAACGCCCGTCTCGGGCGTTTCTTTTTTGGTTGGTCTACACAATATCAATGGATTGATAAGTCCTGCCAGTCGCTGGGATGAACTTAGTTAAGATTTCATAGACAGGTATTTTTAAGCTACAGTCATTGGTGCATGGGTGCAGATCAATAAATTCAGCAGAAAGTACTTCTTTATCAATCACCGGCATGACATCTTTTTCTTTATTAAAGAGCAAGCCTAACAAAGAGACCGCCCCTGCAAATGTATTGAGTTTTTCTTTCAATTCCTCTTCGTCAGCAAATGAAAGATGCCCGCTTCCAAGTTGCTTAGCAATACTCTTTGAATCGAAACGTTTATTACTTTCAATGACGACAAGAAAATACTGCTTCTTTTTATTTTTAACAAAAAGAGATTTACAACATAGTGAATCGATAGAAGCCGCTATTTTTCTACCTTCTTCAACAGTATAGATTGGTTCGTGTTCATGGACTTCATAGGACAGGTTAAGTTCATCCAGCTGTTTTAGTATTTGCTGTTTCGGTGAGTCTGACATAACTATCCAACCGGTACAAATAATTTAAAAACTTGGTCTTTCTCGTTGCCATTATGAAGATATTCAAGCATCGTCATGCAAATGACTTCCCCTTGAATTTCCAAACCTTCCTCTTTTATTGCGGTAAGAAATTTCTTTGAGGTAGATATTTTCACCCTCTGTCCGCCTGTTCCATACCAGACCGCAAATTTGCCTTTCTTAACTTTTAGTTTTGTTTCAGACTCAAATGTCCCTTTGATAAACAAATAACCTTCAACTTCCCATTTTCCATTGCTCAATGCTTCATTATTGAGACAGAGGCCATACGGAGGAACCAACGGTTTGGCTGAGAACCGATCAAAAAGCTGTTCGGAATTATCCTTTTCCGCAGCCTCACTGCTTGCGGAAAGTTCAATAAGTGAGAAACTCTGTTTCGGCAACTTCGTAATAATAATTTTATTTTTTTCTGTCTCCTGCATCTGAGAGAGTTCCTCAGAAAAGACTTCGAAGAACACTTTTTCTTTTTCAAGTTTTTCTATCTGATTTGATATCTGCAAGGTTCTTTCTTGAAAAGCCGAAATATTTGCTTTAGAAGTACCGTCTTTGAATATAGTTTCTATATCCTTAAGAGAACAGCCAGCGTCCTTAAGCCCGGATAAAAACAAAAAATCCAAATACTTATTGTAAGAGTAGTAACGGTAGCCATTCTTCAGAACTCGGTCAGGCTTCAGTAAGCCGAGTCTGTCATAATGAAACAGTGTTTCCTTAGTTGTTTCACAAAGTGTGGCGAACTCTTGAGTCTTATACATTTCTGAGCCTTTTGAACGATTTTTTCTGAGTTTAACGAACACGCGCCCACTTTGCCATATTTTTTCTAACCGTACACGGATCTACCAGCACCTGAAAAGTAATAATTAACCGAAAGTTCCGTTCACATAATCTCTTGTTCTTGCATGCAATGATCGATTGAAAATTTGATCAGTATTCCCAAACTCAATGAGCTCTCCCATATAAAAGAAAGCCGTTTTGTCTGAAATGCGCATGGCCTGTTGCATGTTGTGGGTGACGATGACAATGCACAGTTCGCTTTTGAGTTCCAAAATGCTTTCTTCAAGCTTTTGTGTTGCAATTGGATCGAGGGCACTGGCCGGTTCGTCCATGAGGAGGACTTCCGGATTGACGGCTAAAGCTCTTGCAATACAGAGGCGCTGTTGTTGACCGCCTGACAAGGCCAGAGCGGAATCCTTCAATCGGTCTTTGACTTCTTTCCAAAGAGCGGCTTTTCGCAGACTGTCCTCCACAACGGCATCAATATGGGACTTATCGGTGTCTCCGGCAAGCCTCAGCCCGTAGGCAATGTTCTCATAGATGCTTTTTGGAAAAGGTGTGGGTCTCTGAAATACCATCCCAACTCTTCTTCGCAAGGACACAACATCGCATTCCGGGGAATAAATATCTTCATTGTCCAGCGTGATTAAGCCTTGAACTGAGGTGCCGGGAATGAGATCGTTCATTCGATTCAGACACCTCAGAAAGGTACTTTTACCGCATCCGGAAGGACCAATCAATGCAGTGATTTCTCTATCTGCAAAGTCTAAGGAAACGTCTTTTATGGCCCGGTGCGAACCGTAATAGAAATCCACGTTTTCGGATTTCAACTTGAGATGCCGCGCCTGAGAATCTCCCAATTGAAATGTTGAGAGTACGGCTGCCCGAGGATCATTTTGCTGTGCGATGTTGATTTCTGTTTGAGCAATCATTTTTCTGAAAAAAGGTTGTTTTGGGACGGAGTCTAAAAATCTCATATGACAACAATGTGTCAGGATTGTGACAATTTCATGACACGTTAGTATTTGATTTAAAAGAGAAATAATGTCATCAAAATTTCATATTCCTGACACGTGTCTGTCATAAATCGTTTTTAGACTTCCCTGCGAAATTCATAACAAACCACTAAAACATAGGAGAAAAAAAATGAAACTTTTAAAGATTGCTTTAACTTTTGCTGTTGCTTCGGCAACTTGTTTTGCAGGCGCACAGGAAACGGTTCAGGTCTCCGGTTCAACAACGGTATTACCGGTCATGCAGAAAATTTCCGAGTCCTTTATGAAAACTCATCCTGGCGTTACCGTTGAACTCTCCGGCGGCGGTTCCGGCAATGGCATCAAAGCCTTGGTTGACGGTCTAACGATGGTTGCGATGAGCTCCCGTCAGATAAAGTCCGGTGAAGCCAAACTGGCTCAAAGTAAAAACGTGCAGCCTCATGAAATTGCAGTTGCCGTTGATGCAATAGTTCCGGTCGTTAATCCGGAAAACCCAGTAAAGAACGTGAGTGTTGAACAACTCCGAGAAATCTTCAAGGGAAAGATCGAAAATTGGAAAGAACTCGGCGGTGAAGACAAAGAAATCGTTCTTGTTTCCCGCGACACCTCATCAGGTACCTATGAAACTTGGGAAAGTCTCGTCATGAAGAAACAGAGAATCACGCCGAGAGCTTTACTTCAGGCTTCTAACGGTGCCGTTGTCCAAGTCATTAGTAAAAATCCAAATGCCATCGGGTACGTGGGTATCGGTTATCTCGGTTCAAAAATTAAGGCACTGCAAATTGACGGAGTGGATGCGACAACGGAAACAGTGTTAACGAAAAAATGGCCCCTTTCCAGAGAGCTCTACCTCTATACCAATGGTACACCGTCCGGAGAAACGAAGAAGCTGATTGATTATTCTTTGAGTTCGGAAGGTCAGAGACTCGTAAAGGAAGCCGGTTTTATTCCCAATAAAAAGTAGAGACTGTTGTGCAGAGAAAGAAAGAGTTGTTGATTGAAAAAGGGTTCTTTTTTATCGCATTGATATCATTGTTCAGTCTGGCAGGAATTATGTATTTCCTCTTTGCTGAAGGGGCTCCGATCTTTAAGCATGTTTCTGTTTCGGAGTTTATTTTCGGCTTACATTGGTATCCCACGGAGGATCCTCCGGTATTCGGCATCCTGCCGTTGATTGTCGGCTCAGTTACCGTGATGCTCTTATCCGGACTGATCGCCATACCGTTAGGCATTATGACCGCAGCCTATCTCAGCGAAATTTCCTCTGAAAAAATTCGCTCTGTAGTTAAACCCTTCATTGAATTATTGGCAGCTCTCCCTTCGGTAGTTATCGGTTTTGTTGGGATGGTTGTTGTGGCACCGTTCCTGCAGGATGTCTTTGGTGCCCCTTCCGGTTTGAATCTTTTTAATGCATCTCTGCTTTTGGCTTTTATGGCTATTCCGACTATTTGCTCAATTACCGAGGATGCACTCCAAAGTGTTCCGCGGTCGTTGAAAGAAGCCTCCTTGGCTTTGGGAGCAACCCGTTGGGAGACACTCTATAAGATCACATTCCCCGGAGCATTTTCCGGCACGGCAACCGCAGTTATGTTAGGAATGAGCAGGGCGATTGGAGAGACGATGGTCGTTTTGATGGTCGCAGGCGGTGCTGCCATAGTTCCGGCGACGATTTTTGATCCGGTTCGTCCGATGCCGGCTTCAATTGTGGCAGAAATGGCAGAAGCTCCATTCCGCAGTGACCACTACTTCGCTTTGTTTGCAACGGGAATAGTGCTTTTTGTTTTCACTTTTTTCTTCAACTACGTGGCGTTCAAAGTATCGGAAAAATACAAATTAAAAGCCCAGTCCAGCGCGTAAACATAGAGGATTTAGTATGCAAAATACAAGTGTTTTGGAAGAGATGAATGTTTTATCTGCCGAGGAGTCTCAGAAAATAAAGTCGTTTCATAAAACTAAGAAGTCCAGACAGATAAGGGAAAAAATCGTTTTCTTCCTTTTGCGCGGAGCTGCCTTTGTAAATGTTCTGGTTCTGCTTTCCTTGGTGTTTTATATCGTGTGGAATGGTTCTTCCATACTCTCCTGGAATTTTCTGACGGAGTCACCCAGAGAAATGATGACAAAAGGCGGATTGTGGCCATGTATTGTCGGAACATTCCTCCTTGCATTTGGGGCCATGGTTATTGCTTTGCCATTCGGTGTCGGTTGTGCAATTTGGCTTAAAGAGTATGCCAACGACGGAAAACTGAAAAACATCATTCGTCTGGCCGTTGCTAATTTGGCAGGAGTTCCTTCGATTGTTTTTGGTCTCTTCGGTTTGGCCTTTTTTGTCACGATTTGCGGGATGGGAGTGAGCGTTCTGGCCGGAGTGCTCACACTGGCAGTTATGTCGTTACCCATTATTATCAACACGGTTGAAGAAACGCTCAGCCAGGTCCCGGACAGCTGGAGAGAGTCTTCTTATGCTTTGGGAGCCACAAAGAGTCAGACAATTTTCAGAGTCGTTTTACCGGCGGCTTTACCCGGTCTTCTGACGGGAGCTATTTTGGCCTTGGCTCGTGCGGCCGGCGAAACCAGCGCAATTATGTTCACGGCAGCCGTCATTTCAACTCCGCATTTACCGGATTCTCCCTTGTCCGCAGTGATGTCCTTGCCTTATCACATCTATGTTCTTGCTACGACTGGAACCGATCCTGATGTCGTTGTACCGATTCAGGCCGGTACCGCACTGGTTCTGTTGATCTTGATTCTGGGAATGAATCTCGGCGCAATTGTTTTGAGAGACAAAACTGCAAAAAAACTGAAGCACTGATGCTCTTTTAGGATTTTGGGGAAATTTGACAAAGTTTTGTAGTTTTATTTGGATAGCTGCCAGAGAAGTTATTCGGATTAGGCTCAGCCTAAAACCGTGTTTCAGTAAGCATCCTTTCAATTGACGATATTCCAATTCACCTTCAAATTAACGGCGAAGGTTATCCTGTCAGGTGTTGAGCAGCATAAATGGTAACGGAGCGCGGCGAGGTTCCCGTATTATGGCAGCGAATGCACTTGACAGCTACTTAAGATATACGCTTTAGTCAGAGGGCAACTCGCTCCCTGGTCCCTTCAGGGACCTAGGCGGGGGTCAGGGGTAGGACTATTGACTGCCGTTTTTAAATCCGTCAGAGGATTCCAGAGCTTGTGTTTAATAATTGCAGTTCCAGCAGTAATCGTAGTCCAAATATTATTTTTTATTCCCGGAAATGCTCCCTTAATCTTTAAGTAAAAGTACTCCAGATCGTGGAAACCATAAGCTATTCGCTTAATGACCTTTATTTTATTGTTCATGCCTTCCAGGCGTCCGGTACTAAACCCGTATCGGCCGACTTCAACCAGACCTTCCTGTCTTCTTTTGAGCATCATCGCAAATCTCTTTGCCGGTGCAAAGTTAAATTTGTCATTGACTGCCAGCAATAACTCTCTTGTCTCCTCAATAACTTCTGTTGCCTTTGCAGGATTTCTTTCCCGCCATATTTCCCTTAATTTCTCTACGATTGGATATAACGTTGCCAGCAGGCCATTGTCCCTAATCAACCGATCGAGCTTTTCTTTACGATTGATGTCTAAATCATCCGATCTCTTCATTAGTAACCACTGGCTACCTACTAATAAGTGTCGGTTCTCTTTTGTTGTGACTGAACTTGAAAAGACCGTGTTTTCTTCCGTCATTTTGTCTTTTTGGGAGCGTCTTCCGGGTCTTTTTCTCTTGTATCTAATTCTGTTTTGAGAATTGATGTCGGCAATACAATGCCGTTTTCCTTCCTCGAGAACCTGCTCCGTAAAATTCTTCATTACATGAAAGCCATCGTAAAGAATCTTCGCATTAGGCAAGTTCTCTTTAATCAGTTTCGGATAAGCTGCATTCATATCCACACTGCAACTCTTTATCTGTTGACTTAACCCATGTTCCTTGAGTAAATCAAAAAATGGTTGGACTGATTTTTGTGTCTTGCCTGTTCCTATCTATAAAACTCTTCTGTCTTCAATATCTATCGCCACTGTGGCATACCGGTGCCCTTTAAATAGAGAAAATTCGTCCATGGCCTGGTGCTCAACCTTACCAAAGTGCTCCTTGCTAAATAAATGTTCCAGCCGGTGCTTATCACATTGTTTTACCGTTTCCCAATTCAGATTTAACAGTCTGGAGACAGCAGATATTGATAATTGTTGCCTCAACAATATTTGAATTAGTCCCACTAAGGCATTTGTTATTCTTGAGTCATCCTCCACCCAGGTTAGTTTCTCGCGTTTGCGGCAGCCACAATCACATCTGACTCGTCTGACAGGTACTCTCAATTCGACTTGTTCACAGTTAATCAACGGAGTACCACGGATAACTCTCATTCCGGTGTCTTTCTCTTTTTGCACGGGTTCAAGCACTGCGGACACACAGCATCACTCGTTGCTTCTAATTCAATGAGTAGACCAGATGCCCCTTGATGTACAATGCTCTTCATCTTGAACCCGGGGTATTTCACTTGTGAATACAGATCTTTTCTCTGTAGTTTGTGGCGTTTGGTTTCAGGAGCTAGTACACTAAACGGCATGGGCGTCCTTCTGTTTACTTGTTTTTTTGCAAGAAAATGAATTTAACAGGTCGGGCGTCTTTTTATTATTCCCTTATCAATAGTTGCTATTTTCTAGAAACAGAATCCCTCTCTTTTGTCTAGTTTCCCCAGATTCCTAGAACAACCTGTTCCGTCAATTGTGTTCGGACTGTTCGGATTGGCATTTTTTATTACGATTTGCGGAATGGGAATAAGCCTTCTGGCCGGGGTCCTCAGGCTTGCCGTGATGTCTTTGCCAATTATTATCAATACAGTCGAAGAAACGCTGAACCAAGTGCCTGATAGCTGGAGAAAATCTTCTTACGCATTAGGCCAAACTATCTTTCTCGTTGTCTTACCGGTGGCCCTCCCCGGTCTCCTCACCGGTTCTATTTTGGTCTTTGCAAGAGCAGCCGGTGAAACAAGTGCCATCATGTTTACGGCAGCAGTAATATCCACACCTAACTTACCAAATTCGCCTTTCTCGGCTGTCATTTCACTTCCTTATCATATTTATGTTTTAGCGACGACCGGAACTAATCCGGATATAGTCGTACCTATGCAGGCCGGCACGTCTCTAGTGTTGCTTGCCATGGTGCTTGGTATGAATTTAGTTGCAATAATCCTTCGGGAAAAAACAGAGAAAAAACTGAAAATTTAATTGAAAAGCTTTACCTCAACCTTTCAGTGAGTTGACTCTTCTTAGAACCAACTAATAAAGTGATTTCTTTTCGTGGGTGCAATAATTAAAGAGCCTTCGAGAGACGATCACTTTTAAGCGACAACTTCTTCTGATGATGGAAATAAAGGAAAAGCAAACCAAGGCCGGTCACGGCCCAGCTAACCGGATAAACAGCCATTAGCCAGTCGAATGTCGGATGGTATGCAAATGCTGTGTAAACCCAAATCACACGAACCGAACAAATCGCAACAACTGTAACAAGTGCCGGAGGTAACGAGTAACCATATCCCCGCATAGAACCGGATAGCGTCTCAATCATCGAATTGAGTCCTTCCGGAAGTACTACCCACAGCAGTCTCAAGTATCCAATTTCAAGAATTTCTGCTTTCGATGTAAATAGGCCCAACAATTGATGCGAGAAAATCATAATCCCGGCGATGAGAATTGATGTAGCCAAAAAATTCAGTCCCATTGCAACCCAAGTAATTCGTCTGCACCTCTCAAGATTTTTTGCGCCATAGTTCTGACTAATAAAGGTTGTTGCAGATAAGCCGAACGCATTGATGAAACAATAAATATTTATCTCTATCGTAAAGCCGGCTACCGATCCCGCCATTGCATCCGGACCTAGAGAGTTAATAGCGGATTGGACAATTAAATTGGATAAGGAAAAAACCATGCCTTGTATAGCGGCTGGCAGACCAATTCTGAAGATGATTCTGCAGGCTTCATAGTCAAACATTTTGAACGATTTAATAGGCGTCAAATGCAAAGGTCCTTCAATCTTGACTTGCCTGATAAATAAAATTGAAGCGGCTATTCCGTTGGAAACAGTCGTTGAGAGTGCAACTCCGGCTACTCCCATATCAAAAATCAGCACTGTTACTAAATTACCGACAATATTTGTGGCGCTGGCTATCGCCAAAGCAAAAAGCGGTGTTTGTGTGTCTCCGCGGCTTCTAAAGGCCGCAGACAAAAAGTTATAGATAGCAATGAAAGGTAAACCAAGCAGGTAAATTCTCAAGTAAGTGCGAGCATAGCCTTCGACTGATTCAGGGACGGCCAGAAGTTCCATCAGCTGATTGACTCCAAGTTCTCCAATAGACATCAGACACAAGCCGAGAACAACAGCGATTACAAAAGCAGTTTGAACGGCACGGTTTGCTTTTTCCGTATCTCCCATTCCGAGAAATCGGGCAATCACAACATTGGCGCCAAGTGAAAGACCCATTGCCAGTCCAATAATTAAACCGATAAAAGGTACACTGCTCCCAACTGCTGCCATTGCCTCATTGGAAACATACCGGCCGAGAACCATAACATCAGCGGTATTGAACAGCTGTTGGAGAACTCCGGTAAACGCAAGCGGGAGAGCAAAAATAATAATTTTGTTCCACAAAGGCCCATGAAGCATATCTATCGATTTTGAACCAAGTGCCATTTTCTGCCTGCTCTTTGAATTTTTGAATATTTATGGAAATTTTCCTCTTTTTGTTTGACTCTGGCTCTAAGAAAAACCATTCTTAGTATTTTCCTTAACCTCCTTTCTCCGCTCAGCATCCTCAATTTGAAAAATTAAACTATTCTCATTTCTTTTTAAATAATGATTTATTACACTTTTATTCAATAAATTCAGAAAGATTTGAACAATTCTCTTTGAAAGATTTTGGATAGCGGTTGAAGCCTAAGTCTTTTATTTAAATGTCTCCCCAAAAAAGGTTCTCTTTTCATACTTAAGAATAAGGCGCATACTTACAACTGTAGCGAAGTCTGCACTTTCTCTGTGCAGAATCTCTTGTCAATGCATAATCCGGATAAAAGGCAAAGGAGAGCAAAAATGAAAATTACCTGCCACATGATCATGTCTGCAGATGGCCGTCTCATCTCAAAATACTGGTCTCCCCTCTACAATAATTCTTCCGATGTCACAGAAGTATATGAAGTTGTTGCATCTAAAATGCCGTCTGACGGCTGGATTGTCGGTCGTAAAACAATGGCCGAATACGGTGATGGGATTGTAGAAGAGAAACCGGTAATGGAAGGTCATAAGACCATGCAGACAAACACCTTCATCGGAAACAGAGAAGGTCGTCCTTTAGCTGTCGTGTTTGACCCTCAGGGCAAACTCCATTACAAATCATCTACCTTGCCGACCGGTGAACATATTGTTGCTGTTCTTGGTAGCCATGTAACTCGCGCTTATCAGAAAGAACTTGAAGACATCGGCGTTTCCTACATCATGCGCACACCCGGAAGTAAATCGGAAGAAACAAAGAGTGCACTTAAGCATCTTGAAGAGGACTTCGGTGCAAAAACAATGCTCCTTGAAGGTGGTGCTATCGTTAACGGCGGCTTCCTGAAGATGGGTCTGGTCGATGAATTAAGTTTAATTATTTACCCGGGAATTGACGGCAAGTCCGATCATCCATCCATTATTGAATGCCAGTGCGGAGAAGAAACTCCGATGGAAGGCAATAAGCTTGAACTTAAGAGCTGTGAAACTGTCGGCTCCGGATTTGTCTGGTTAAGATACGCTGTTCATCATTAATTTTCGTTTTGAAATTTTTTAGCCCGAATATGTAGCTTATTCGGGCTTTATTTTTGTTATATCACTGAGCGGTAATTTTTATTCTTCTTTTAAAGTATTCTGGTTAATACTGAAACAGCCCCATTTATAGGTTATATTCCAAATATCTTTCCTCCTCTATACTCATCAGAATCCATTATCCCAAAGGGATTGGTTCAGGCTTGTTCATGACCACTTTGGAACAAGCTCTTATTAAATTTGAGGAGAATTTGATGCTTACCAAAGCGCTTATTGCAACAGCTGTTGCTGTTTCTTTCGGTACAGCTTTTGCTGCACAACCTAACATTGCGGTATACGCCACCGGCGGCACAATCGCCGGCCAATCCAAAGCCGCTGATCAAACCAATTACTCTGCCGCCAAAGTCGGCGTTAACGCATTAGTTCAGGCTGTTCCTGAATTAGCCAATATTGCCAATATCTCCAGCGAACAGGTTGCACAGATTGGTTCTCAAGATATGAGCGACAATGTTTGGCTGACTTTAGCAAAGAAAATCAACGCTGAATGCGGAAAAAAAGATGGTTTCGTCATCACTCATGGCACTGACACCATGGAAGAAACCGCTTACTTCCTGAATTTAACTGCTAAATGCAATAAACCGATCGTTTTAGTAGGAGCTATGCGTCCGTCAAATGCTTTATCTGCTGACGGTCCGGCCAACTTGTACAACGCCGTAGCTGTTGCCGCTAATCCAACTGCCCATAACAAAGGTGTTATGGTCGTTATGAATGACAGAGTTCTTGGTGCCAGAGACGTAACTAAAACAAACACTACCGGCGTAGAAACTTTCCAGTCTCCGAATGCCGGTCAATTGGCTACTATCCATAACGGTAAAGTTTTATGGGATGCCGCTCCTGTAACTAAGCACACGACTGCCACTCCATTTAATGTTGAAAAGCTCGACAAACTTCCGAAAGTTGGTATCGTTTATCAGCATGCAGGAGTTGAAGGCGTACAAGCTCAGGCTTTAGTTGACGCAAAATATGAAGGTATCGTGACCGCCGGTGTTGGTAACGGCAACCTTCACAAGTCTACTTTCCCAATCATCGAAAAAGCAGCTAAAGATGGTATCGCTGTTGTCCGCTCATCCCGCGTTCCAACCGGTTCTACCACTAAAGACGCAGAAATTGATGATGCCAAGTACGGCTTTGTCTCTTCAGGTTCTTTGAACCCGCAGAAGGCTAGGGTCCTTCTGCAACTCGCATTAACTCAGACAAAAGATCCGAAAGAAATCCAAAAGATTTTCGATCAGTACTAATCTGATGTGGTCAGTTCATTAAACTGAATTTGCAGAGGTCCGTTAATTTGTTAACGGACCTTTTTTACACTTGTTACATTCCAACCTATCAGTACAATTGCTTTAGTTTTCATTGAGGAAAGGTACAAAATGTCCGGGAAAGAATTTTATGCATGGCTGATGAAGTCTGAGCCTTCAGAAGTCTCCGTTGAAGATGTTCTAGGAATGGAAAACCAGACTATCGGCTGGTTTGGCATCCGAAATTATCAGGCCAGAAATTTCATGAGAGATAAATGCAAAGTTGGAGATCCCGTGCTGTTTTACCACTCATCTTGTAAAGAACCGGGTATTGTTGGTGTGGGCGAAATTGCATCCGATCCATATCCGGATCCAACCCAATTCAAAGTTAATTCTGAATATTTTGATCCAAAAAGCGATGAACTGTCTCCTCGCTGGATCCAAGTTGATGTGAAGGTTTTCCACAAAGTCAAGAGATTATCTTTACAAGATCTCCGGGAGATTCCGGGCTGCGAAGAGATGCTTGTTTTAAGAAAAGGCAACCGGCTTTCTATAACACCAGTTACAGAAGATCAGTGGGAAGCAATCTATCCTCATCTTCATTCAGAAGATTAATTAACACCGTTTTAGGAAAGCTTTGAACTCAAAAATAAGATCTTTTACTTACGAAAATTTTGCAATTTGACTAAACTGATGCCACTTTTCGACGGTGGCTTCATGTATTTAGCGTATTTTATTGTCATTCTGGGCTTTTCTTCGGCTTTCGGTCCTCTAGTCATTGACATGTACCTTCCGGCATTGCCTAAGATGTCGGAGGTCTTTCAATGTTCTGCTTCAGCCGTTCAGCTAGGCCTGACATTTTGCATGATCGGTTTAGCATGTGGGCAGTTATTTTTCGGCCCGCTTTCAGATAAATACGGTCGTAAACCGATTCTTTACTTGTCTTTACTTCTTTATTTAGCCGCCACTTTCGTCTGCTGTGTCTCACTTTCTATTGAAATCTTCACAATCGGCCGATTCTTTCAAGGCTTTGGAGGGGCCGGAGCAATCACTTTTTCCCGTTCTGCTCCTACAGATTTATATCATGGGCGCCAACTAGCCAAAATTATCGCTTTTGTCGGAGCCGTCAACGGTATTGCTCCCGTTGCGGCACCTGTTATCGGCGGCTTCATTTCGCAATATTTTGGATGGAAAGGAATTTTTGAACTTTTGTTTGTTGTAGGCCTATTGCTCGGGTTAATGAGTCTTCCGATTAAGGAGACCTTACCTAAAGAAAATCGTCTTCAAGGCTCTGTGTTGTCCTCTTTCAAGGGATTTATAGAGTTACGGAATGCAAAAGGATTTTTCCCGTACTGCATTGTTTTTGGACTGGCAATGGCGACGTTGTTTGCTTACATTTCGTCGAGCCCTTTTGTCTTACAGCAAGTCTTTGAACTCTCGCAAATCCATTTTTCTTTAATTTTTGCCTGTAATGCCGTCGGTATATCTTTAGGCGCAATGCTTGCTCTTAAGGTCTCAACAACCGCCAAGGCATCTTTGATTGGTGTCATCGGTGCATTAATTTTTGCAACTATCGAATTAATTTTTTCAATCTTCGATAATAACCTTTACACCTATGAAGGTTCCTTGTTCTGCATGCTAGTGCTCTTAGGTTTTGTCTTTACAGGTGCGTCTACTCAGGCAATGAACAACGGCCGAAAATACGCTGGTTCGGCAGCAGCTCTTGTCGGATGCATTGGGTTTGCCTTTGGAGGAATCATCTCACCTCTGGCAGGATTAGGAAATATCGTTATAACTTCCTTCGCTCTTTGTTGTATCTCTTTAGTTTCGGCGCTGATTATTCTTCTATTTTTTGGTGAACACGAAAAAGGAAATAATTTAACAATGTGAGACTCATAAAGAGAGAAAAACTCACAAACTTTATGCTTTTGCCGCAAAGTTAACGTATTAGGTATCCGTTTTTCTCTCTATTTTTCAACTTGATCTCTATTAAAGCAGTCTCTGGCAACTAATTTAATTAGGAGGATCCAATTAACTGGGCGTTTTGTTTCAATCCTGCATCACGACAAGATAATTGATATGGAAAGAGGCAGCGTCACATAAAACAAAATGAAAACATTCTGAAGAATCTACGGACAAGACAACAGAAATTCTTGAAAGGAACGATGTTTATATGTGGTGATAGTGGAGGCCAAGAGGATCAGTGGGGTACGGAATGGGACTCGAACCCACGACGACAGGAATCACAATCCTGGACTCTACCAACTGAGCTATCCGTACCACTAAAAATAACTGGCCTGCCCGACAGGATTCGAACCTGTGACCACCGGCTTAGAAGGCCGATGCTCTATCCAGCTGAGCTACGGGCAGTTAGTGCTGGTCGGGGTGGAGAGATTCGAACTCCCGACATCCTGCTCCCAAAGCAGGCGCGCTAC